>NZ_CBCOON010000004.1:0-181885 GCF_965111625.1 Streptococcus sp. Marseille-Q6504 | reverse complement strand
AGGCTTTAACGGATAAGAGTTTTTTTCTAGTCTAAAAAGTGGTATAATAGCATGTAAAACTAGAATTAATAGAAAATTAAAAATTTAGTAGATGGTGAAATATGAAAATTAGTAAAAGGTACCTGTTGAATTACTCTATTTTAGTGCCCTATATTCTCTTATCCGTTCTGGGATTGATAGTGGTATATTCGACAACGAGTGCATCCTTGATTCAGGAGGGTAAGAGCGCCTTTCAATCGGTTCGAAATCAGGGCTTGTTTTGGATCGTTAGTTTGTTGCTTATTGCAGTAATCTATAAACTGAAACTTGGTTTTCTTCGAAACGAACGTTTGTTATTTATCGTTATGTTTGCTGAGTTAGTGTTACTAGCTTTAGCTCGTTTGATTGGTATTCCCATCAATGGTGCTTACGGTTGGATCAAAGTAGGACCTATTACTGTTCAGCCTGCGGAATACTTGAAAATTATCATCATTTGGTACTTGGCTCAACGTTTTTCAAAACAACAAGAAGAAATTGCCGTTTATGATTTCCAAGTTTTAACTCAAAACCAATGGTTGCCTAGATCCTTTAACGATTGGCGGTTTGTACTTCTAGTCATGATTGGTAGTTTGGCTATTTTCCCTGACCTTGGAAATGCTACAATTCTCTTTTTAGTAGCATTGTTGATGTACTCAATTAGTGGGATAGCTCACCGATGGTTTGCAACTATTCTTGGAGTATTGACCAGTTTATCCTTTGTTTCTCTAACAACCATTAAGCTTGTTGGTGTTGATAAGTTTTCTAAGATTCCAGTATTTGGATACGTAGCTAAACGATTCAGTGCTTTCTTTAATCCATTTGATGATGTCGCTGGTGCAGGACACCAGTTGGCAAATTCATACTATGCTATGGTAAATGGAGGATGGTTTGGGCTAGGATTAGGAAACTCTATCGAAAAACGAGGCTATCTACCTGAGGCACACACGGACTTCGTTTTCTCTATTGTGATTGAAGAGTTTGGATTTGTCGGTGCCAGTCTTATTTTAGCTCTATTATTCTTCCTAATTCTTCGTATTATTTTAGTGGGGGTACGAGCAAAAGATCCGTTTAACTCTATGGTAGCAATCGGTATTGGTGGAATGATTTTAATTCAGGTATTCGTTAATATCGGAGGGATTTCAGGATTGATCCCTTCAACAGGTGTAACCTTCCCATTCCTTTCACAAGGGGGGAATAGTCTCCTGGTTCTATCAGTAGCTATCGCCTTTGTGTTAAATATCGATGCTAGTGAAAAACGTGCAAAACTCTACCGCGAATATGAAGCACAGCTCTAAGAAAATGTGACAAGGAGAAGAATATGTCTCTTCAAAAACTAGAAAATAACAGAAACAAAACTGTAGTCCAAGAAGAAGTTCAAATCTTGACAGATTTACTTGAAGATATCACGAAAAATATGCTTCCTGCTGAGACTTTTGACAAGATTATGCAGTTGAAGAAGCTATCATCAAATCTAGACTATCAAGGACTAGATAAGGTAGTTAGAAGCCTTTCAAATGATGAAATGGTCTACATCTCTAGATATTTCTCTATTTTACCACTTTTGATTAACATCTCCGAAGACGTAGACTTAGCTTATGAGATTAACCATCTAAACAATATTGATCAGGATTATCTTGGTAAATTGTCAACAACCATTGAAATGGTTGCTGAAAAAGAAAATGCGGCTGAAATTCTTGAACATCTGAACGTGGTGCCTGTATTAACAGCCCATCCAACTCAGGTTCAACGTAAGAGTATGCTGGACTTGACTAATCATATCCATACTCTCTTGCGTAAATACCGTGACGTGAGAATGGGACTTATTAACAAAGAAAAATGGCACAATGATCTTCGTCGCTACATTGAGATTATCATGCAGACGGATATGATTCGTGAGAAGAAACTTAAAGTAACGAATGAAATCACAAACGTGATGGAATATTACAATAGTTCTTTCCTACAAGCTGTACCAAATCTAATGTTAGAGTATAAGCGTCTTGCAAAAGAGCAGGGACTTGACCTAAAACAAGCAAAACCTATCACCATGGGAATGTGGATTGGTGGAGACCGTGATGGCAATCCATTTGTAACTGCTGAGACACTCATGCGTTCTGCTACCATTCAAAGTGAAGTGATCTTAAACTACTACATCAGTAAAATTTCTAGTCTCTACCGTACCTTCTCTCTTTCTACTAATTTATCTAAGACAAGTAAGGCTGTTGAAGAAATGGCAGCTCAATCTCAAGATACTTCTGTTTTCCGCGAGAAAGAACCTTATCGTCGTGCTTTTCACTTTATTCAATCAAAATTAATTCAAACGCTTTTAAATTTGAAAGAGTGGGCTCTTGTCGGCTCATCAGCAGATGAACGCCATCACATTGAACGACTCTTTGGAACTCAAGGACATCAACAAGGAGTAGTTACTGACTATATTAGTAATCGTCTCTCAGGAGCCATTCAAGAATTGGCTGAAGATCGTCCTCCTTACTACGAAACAATTGAAGAATTTAAACAAGACTTAGCTATCATTAAAGATTCATTGCTTGAAAATAAGGCAGAAGCCTTGCTTACTGGAGAGTTTGCCGAGCTTTTGGAGGCTGTTGAAGTCTTTGGTTTCTTCTTGGCATCTATCGATATGCGCCAAGACTCAAGTGTTCATGAAGCCTGTGTTGCTGAATTGTTAGCATCTGCTGGAATTAATGACCATTATAGCGATCTTTCAGAAGATGAGAAGTGCGAGTTGCTTTTACATGAACTATTAGAAGACCCTCGAATCTTGTCAGGAACTCATGCTGAAAAGTCTGAACTTCTTGAAAAAGAATTAGCCATTTTCCAAACTGCACGTGAATTAAAAGATCGTTTGGGAGAAGACGTCATTCGTCAAACGATTATTTCTCATGCAACCAGCGTGTCTGATATGTTAGAATTGGCGATTATGCTGAAAGAAGTCGGTCTTGTAGATGCTGAAAAAGCACGTGTTCAAATCGTGCCTCTCTTTGAAACAATTGAGGATTTGGATCATTCCGAAGAGACTATGAGAAAGTATTTCTCTTTACCGCTTGCTAAGAAGTGGATTGCTTCAAAAGATAATTATCAAGAAATCATGCTAGGGTACTCTGATAGTAATAAGGATGGTGGTTATCTATCATCTTGTTGGACATTATACAAAGCTCAACAACAATTAACCGCTATCGGTGATGAATTTGGAGTCAAAGTAACCTTCTTCCACGGTCGTGGTGGTACTGTTGGTCGTGGTGGTGGCCCTACTTATGACGCCATTGCTTCTCAACCACTCAAATCAATCAAGGACCGTATTCGATTAACTGAACAAGGAGAAGTTATCGGAAATAAATACGGAAACAAGGATGCAGCTTACTATAACTTGGAAATGTTGGTATCAGCGGCTATCAACCGTATGATTACACAGAAGAAGAGTGATACTAATACGTCAAATCGCTATGAGGCAATCATGGACCAAGTAGTCAGTCGTAGCTATGATATCTACCGTGAACTAGTATTTGGAAATGATCATTTCTACGATTATTTCTTTGAATCTAGTCCAATCAAGAATATCTCAAGCTTTAATATTGGTTCTCGTCCAGCAGCACGTAAAACAATCACTGAAATTGGTGGTCTACGTGCCATTCCTTGGGTATTCTCATGGTCACAAAGTCGTGTCATGTTCCCAGGTTGGTATGGTGTTGGGTCAAGCTTCAAGGAATTTATTGATCAAGATCCCAAAAATATTGAATACCTTCGTGACATGTATCAGAACTGGCCTTTCTTCCAGTCACTCCTATCTAACGTTGATATGGTTTTATCAAAATCAAATATGAATATTGCTTTTGAATATGCTAAACTTTGTGAAAGTGAAGAAGTACAAACAATCTACTACACTATTTTGGATGAATGGCAATTGACTAAGAATGTTATCCTGGCTATCGAAGGCTATGATGAACTTTTGGCAGAAAATACTTACTTGAAAGACAGTCTAAATTACCGCATGCCTTATTTCAATGTTCTTAACTATATTCAGTTAGAGTTGATTAAGCGTCAACGTCGTGGTGAGCTTTCTTCAGATGAAGAAAGATTGATTCATACGACTATTAACGGAATTGCTACAGGATTACGTAATTCAGGTTAATAAAAGCAATATTTTCCAAAAACCGTAGGAATTTTCATAATTTTTTAAAATAATTCATGAAAATCCTTGACAAGTTTTAGTAAAATGATATAATTTAAGCATTCAGAAAGTAATCATCGAATTTTTTTAGCGAGTCTGTGGTTGGTGGAAACAGACAGAAGAAGATGATGAAATTGGGCTGGATGTTATTAAGAATTTGAAATCATAAGAATTCGGTGCGCACACCTTACAGTGCAACTCGTGAAGCGAGTAAGAGCGATAGGAATAATTCCTATAATTGAGGTGGCACCGCGCATCGACGTCCTCACACAAGTTTTTTGTGTGAGGACTTTTTCTATGGGGAGGAAAAAATGATGGAAATCAAACGATGGCGACGCTTGGTAAAGTTATATTGAAAGTGACATGAACATTACTAAGTTTAAGTGAAATAAGGAGAAATAGATATGAATAAACGTTTAATTGGTATTATTGCAACACTAGCACTTGTAGTTGGAGGAAGCTTGGTCTACTCTAACTTAACGAAACAAGATACTAAAACCGAGACAACTAACAAAACTGCTAAGGTTGGTGTTCTACAGTTCGTCAGTCACCCATCGCTTGACTTGATTTATCAAGGTATCCAAGATGGACTTGCTGAAGAAGGCTATAAAGGCGACCAAGTTAAAATCGACTTTATGAATTCAGAAGGTGACCAAAGTAAGGTTGCCACAATGAGTAAACAATTGGTGTCAAATGGAAATGATGTTGTTGTCGGAATTGCGACACCTGCAGCTCAGGGTCTAGCAAGTGCAACAAAAGACCTTCCTGTTATCATGGCAGCTATTACAGACCCAGTTGGAGCTAACCTTGTACAAAACTTGGAAAAACCAGGTGGAAACATCACAGGGGTATCTGACCATAACCCTGCTGAACAACAGGTTGAATTGATTAAAACATTGACACCTGACGTTAAAACAATCGGAGCCCTTTATTCAAGTAGCGAAGACAACTCTAAATCACAAGTTGAAGAGTTCAAAGCTTATGCTGAAAAAGCTGGTTTGAAAGTCGAAACTTTTGCAGTTCCATCAACTAACGAAATTGCTTCAACAGTTAACGTTATGACAGGAAAAGTAGATGCAATCTGGGTTCCAATTGACAACACAATCGCATCTGCGTTCTCAACTGTAGTATCAAGTAACCAAACAGCTAAAAAACCAATCTACCCAAGTGCAACTGCAATGGTAGAAGCAGGTGGTTTGGCATCAGTGGTTGTTGATCAACACGATCTTGGTGTGGCTACTGGTAAGATGATCGCTAAAGTCTTGAAGGGTGAAAAACCAGCTGATACTCCAGTTAATGTCTTCTCAACTGGTAAATCAGTTATCAATAAAAAAGTGGCTCAAGAACTTGGAATCACTATACCTGAATCAGTTCTTAAAGAAGCTGGTCAAGTAATCGAATAAGAATGAAGGAGGAGTTGGAGACATCTCCTCCAATTTTTAAAAGAAGGAAATGAATGTAACATGATAGTATCGATTATTTCACAAGGATTTGTCTGGGCTATTCTAGGTTTGGGAATCTTTATGACCTTTCGAATCCTCAACTTTCCAGATATGACAACCGAGGGTTCCTTTCCTCTAGGTGGAGCTGTAGCAGTAACTCTTATTACACAAGGGTTTAATCCTTTTCTTGCTACATTAGTAGCTGTTGGAGCAGGTTGTCTTGCAGGTTTAGCGACTGGTCTTCTTTACACGAAAGGAAAGATTCCAACACTCTTGTCTGGTATTTTGGTGATGACTTCTTGCCATTCTATCATGCTCATGATTATGGGTCGGGCAAACCTTGGGCTCTTAGGAACTAAACAAATCCAGGACGTTCTTCCTTTCTCATCTGAGGTTAATCAATTATTTACAGGTTTAATTTTTGTGACTTTGGTTATTTTACTCATGCTTTTCTTCCTAGATACTAAATTGGGACAAGCTTATATCGCAACAGGAGATAATCCAGATATGGCTCGTAGTTTTGGTATCAATACGGCACGTATGGAGCTAATGGGCTTGATTTTATCGAATGGTGTCATAGCTCTTGCAGGAGCTCTTATCGCTCAACAAGAAGGTTATGCGGATGTTTCTCGTGGTATCGGGGTTATCGTAGTTGGACTTGCTAGCTTGATTATCGGAGAAGTACTCTTTAAGAGTCTTACATTAGCAGAACGTCTGGTTACTATTGTTGTTGGTTCTATTAGTTACCAATTCTTGGTATGGGGAGTCATTGCTCTTGGCTTTAATACTAGCTACCTCCGTCTATACAGTGCTCTTATCCTAGCAACTTGTCTAGTCATTCCAACCCTTAAGGATAAATACTTGAAAGGAGTCAAGTTAAGCAAATGACAGCGATTGTAGAATTAAAAAATGCCACAAAAATTGTGAAAAATGGATTTGATGAAGAAAAGATTATCCTAAACGATGTTTCGCTTGATATTTATGAACATGACTTCATCACAATCTTGGGTGGAAATGGTGCAGGAAAATCAACCCTCTTTAATAGCATCGCGGGAACTTTACCTTTAACCAGTGGTAGTATTCGCATCATGGGTGAGGATGTGACTCATTTTAGTCCTGAAAAACGTGCCAAGTACCTTTCTCGTGTCTTTCAGGATCCTAAGATGGGAACTGCTCCTCGTATGACGGTTGCAGAAAATCTCTTGATTGCTAAGTTTCGTGGGGAAAAACGTGGACTTTTTCCGAGAAGACTCTCAGCTTACAAGGAAGAATTTCAAGCAACCATTGAGAAAGTCGGAAATGGTCTAGAAAAACACTTGGATACACCGATTGAATTCTTGTCAGGTGGACAAAGACAGGCCTTAAGTCTCTTGATGGCAACCTTGAAACGTCCTGAACTCCTTTTGTTGGATGAACATACGGCAGCCCTTGACCCTAAAACAAGTGTGTCCTTGATGGAATTGACAGATGATTTTGTCAGCAAGGACCATCTAACAGCATTGATGATTACCCACCATATGGAAGATGCTCTCAAGTATGGAAATCGTCTCATTGTTATGAAGGAAGGACGAATCATCCAAGATTTAAACAAGGATGAAAAAGCCAAGATGAAGATTTCAGATTACTATCAGTTATTTGAGTGACAATTTTTAAAACATGTATCATTATAAACTTAGAAGTAGGATTTCTACTTCTAGTTTTTTTGTGTTAAAGGGAGTTTATCAAAAACTAGTCTTATTGTCGCCGTCTAATATTTTATAGTATAATGATTCTAAGGAAATGGTATCTAGAGATATAAAATTTCTAAAAAGATTGTATCATCTGAATGTTATCTCGTCTTTAAAATATGACGTTAAAAATATATTTTGACAGTAAAGAGTATATAAGTTTTAGGTAAGGAAAAAGGTAGATGAAAAAAATTTTAAAAATTCTAGTCATAACGATATTAGTTTTTCTAACTTTGTTTGGTCTATATCGTGTCTATCAAAAGAATTATTATAAAGAAGTGTATGAATCTTTAAGTAATGTTTTTCTAGAGATGAACTATGCAGAAACCCATAGTGGTATCTTACCTGGACTCGCTGATTTTAGCAAAGCCGTTGACGGAAGTCAGTCGTTTAGAGATCCAGACTGGATAATTTCCATAGGACTTGATGCAGGCTTGTCTGAAAATGAAAGTTTAGAAGTGATTGTGGGTTTTGAAGAAACTTTTATTATTGAATACCAGCAACTATTATCTGATGGGAGATATCTTTATATAAAATATGACTACAATGATAAGAAACTCAACCAATCAGTCGAAATCTCAGATTCTAAATGGTCGGTAACGTATGACTTAGCTAGTTACAATATACTCCATAAGGATGAGGGAAAACTAGATTTGGAGGCATATAAAGAATTATCACGTCAGTCGAAAACAGGGGATTCGATGCCTAATTTTTACCTAACAAATCCCAACGAAGTACTAGAGTATTTAAAACCTCATGGAATTGATGAAGCTTGGATTAACGAAAAATCCCACTTCATGCTCTATGATGTCGTTCTGGCACGTTGGTTCAAAAATGGTAGTCAACGCTACTCAGTTGACAATCTTGGAGATGTAGAGATTGTGCCACTAAGTTTTTCTGAATAGACTAATCAATTTTTAGGTTTTTAGGATATAGTTACTCTATATCGAACAGCTATCTTCTGTTGTGATAGAAACATGCAAAAAGTCTCTAGGAAGGATTTCTTCGAGAGTTTTATGACATACCTATGACCTAAAGGATCAGTTGCATACAACGACACAAGGAAGTGGAGAGAAGGCTTCCACCTCTAACTATACCTACGACAGTGTAGGCAATGTCACTTTGGTCACAAATGGAAATGGCAAGGTCACAAGCTATAGCTATGACCAGCTTTCCAATCTAGTGGAGCGTATGACCAGTCTAGGAGATAAGGATATCTATACCTATAATGTCAATAACCAGCTCGAAAAAGTAACGTATTAAAAATGAAAAAAGTAGGAGTCCAATCATATGAAACTAGGTAAATTTAATTTTGAAAATAAAGGTAGCTCTTTAGCAGAATTGGGTGTCGCAAGTTATGCGTATACATATCAAGATATGTTGGCCTATATTGAGTGGATAGAATCAAAAAAGTTTGTTATTCTTGGTGGAGATGTGTATTCAAGACAAGGCGATATGTTTGATATAACTTATGATAGCTGGTATTATACTCCTAAAAATAAAGATAATGATTCACAGGAGTCGATTTCTGTGGCCAAAAATTATATCAAACAGTATACAAATAGTAATGGAGAAAATTTTTATTTTGCAATAGTCGTTTCAGAATAATAAGGCAGTAACCAAAGTGTTACCTTTACAAAAATTTGGGCTTTCCGTTCAGTCTACGAAAGTTTAGAATTAATAGATAGTTACTGGGAGCAAGGATTAGCAAAGAACAGACCACTTTATCTGACCAACTATATCTATGAAGTCGAGAATGCAGAATTTGGGGACTTGGTCGCTTCTGCAATTATAGTTAATAAAAAGCTCCATCACTACAAATTAATGTCAACGCATTTTTTAGTGGACCTTGTATCCGAAAACGATGTAAAAGTTGAGAAAGTCATTAGCTAGTTTTATGAAATAGAAGCATGTAAAAGGTATGAAATGGTTTACTTTTTTTCAGAAATAAGCTATACTATATAAAGTAAACTGTGATAAAATGGAGGTATTGTCTATGGTTGACAAGAGAGTCATCGAAGAAATCAAAAACAATACCAATATTGTCGAAATCATAGGAGAAGTGATTTCTTTACAAAAGTCTGGACGGAACTTTTTGGGGCTCTGTCCTTTTCATGGTGAAAAGACCCCTTCCTTTAACGTGGTCGAAGATAAGCAATTTTACCACTGTTTCGGTTGTGGTCGTTCTGGAGACGTCTTTAAGTTTATAGAGGAGTATCAACAAGTAACTTTTGCGGATGCGGTAAGGATGTTGGGCGAACGTCTCGGAATGCACCTTGAAGCTCCTGCACATAACCCTGTCCCACACACGTCACCCCATCAAAATCTCTACGATATGCATGACAAGGCTGCACGCTTTTATCATGCAATCCTAATGACGACTAAAATGGGTGAGGAGGCGAGAAACTATCTCTATAAACGTGGCTTAACTGATGATGTCATTAAACACTTTATGATTGGTCTAGCTCCAGCAGAACGCTCTTATCTTTATCAGCGTTTAGCAGACGATTATAGTGAGAAGGACTTGCTGGATTCAGGTCTATTTTATCTATCTGAGAGTAACCAATTTTTTGATACTTTCCATAACCGGATTATATTTCCACTCTCAAACGACCAAGGAAAGGTAATTGCTTTCTCTGGACGGATTTGGCAAGAGACAGATTCTCAAACTGCCAAGTATAAAAATAGTCGAGCGACGGCGATTTTTAACAAGAGTTACGAATTATATCATTTGGATAGGGTAAAAAAAGGCTCAGGTAAAGCTCCTGAAATTTACCTGATGGAAGGCTTTATGGATGTTATTGCAGCCTACCGTGCTGGTATTGAAAATGCAGTAGCTTCCATGGGAACGGCCTTGACTGCTGAACACGTCGAACATCTCAAACGCTTTACAAAAAAAGTGATTATCACTTATGACGGTGATAAGGCAGGACAAGCTGCAACCGCTAAAGCTTTGGACGAGCTTAAAGATCTACCTGTACAAGTAGTCCAGATTCCTGATGCAATGGATCCTGATGAGTATTTACAAAAGAATTCTCCAGAGGATTTGGCTTATCTTTTATCCAATACTCGAATCAGTCCAATTGAGTTTTATATCCATCATTACAAACCTAGTAATAGTGAAAATCTCCAAGCACAGATTGAGTTCATTGAGAAAATTGCACCTCTTATCGTCAAAGAACCTTCTATCACAGCCCAGAACACCTATATTCATTTGTTGACGGATCATTTACCATCTTTTGATTATCAACAAGTTGAGCATATTATCAACGAAAGTCGTGTCAGACAAAGACAAGAAAAAGTGAAGCAGGTTGTTAATCCGACACCAATTACTATGTCGGTTTCTAAACAATTGACGGCAGTCATGAGAGCTGAAGCACATATTCTTTATCGTATGATGGAGCACCCCCTTGTGTTGAATGATTATCGTTTGAGAGATGATTTTGTATTTGAAACTCCAGAGTTTCAGACCTTGTATGGACTCTTGATTGATAATGGATCGATTTCTTCCGAAGACTTGGCAAATCAGACTAGAGAAGTGGAAAATGCTTGGTACCAAGTTTTAGCCTTGGATCTACCTTCTGAGATGTCTCCGGAAGAATTAAAGGAAGTGGAGGAGTCTCGTAATCGTGCTCTTTTGAATCAACAAAACTTGCAAATTAAAAAGAAAGTTCAGGAAGCTAGTCATGTCGGCGACACAGATACTGCTTTAGAAGAGCTTGAACGCTTAATTGCCCAAAAAAGAAGAATGGAGTAAGAATGGCAAAAAAACAAAAAGAAGTAACAACTTTTGATGTCCAAGTTGCAGAATTTATCCGTAACCATAAGAAAACTGGTACTGCGACAGATGATGAAATTAACAACGTCCTTGTAATTCCTTTTGCTCTTGATGTAGAAGGGATTGAAAATCTTTTGCAACGTATTCAAGATGCAGGTATTGCAATCACGGATAACGAAGGAAATCCAAGTGAGCGTGTTCTAAGTACAGAGGAAGAACCGGAACTAAGTGATGAGGACTTAATTGGTTCAACATCTGCCAAGGTTAACGATCCTGTCCGCATGTATTTGAAAGAAATTGGGGTTGTACCTCTTCTTACAAACGAAGAAGAAAAAGAATTAGCTCTTGCTGTTGAAGCGGGAGATGTAGAAGCGAAACAACGTCTAGCAGAGGCTAACCTTCGTTTGGTAGTGTCTATCGCGAAACGATATGTTGGACGCGGTATGCAGTTCCTTGATTTGATCCAAGAAGGAAATATGGGATTGATGAAGGCAGTTGATAAGTTTGACTACTCTAAAGGATTCAAATTCTCAACTTATGCAACTTGGTGGATTCGTCAGGCCATTACGCGTGCCATTGCTGACCAAGCTCGTACCATTCGTATTCCAGTTCACATGGTAGAAACAATCAACAAACTTGTTCGTGAGCAGCGTAACCTTCTTCAAGAGTTGGGACAAGATCCTACTCCTGAACAAATTGCTGAACGTATGGATATGACTCCTGACAAGGTTCGTGAAATTTTAAAGATTGCGCAAGAACCTGTTTCTCTTGAAACACCTATTGGTGAAGAGGACGATAGTCATCTTGGTGACTTTATCGAAGATGAAGTGATTGAAAATCCAGTGGACTACACCACTCGTATCGTCTTGCGTGAGCAGTTGGATGAAGTTCTGGATACTTTGACTGATAGAGAAGAAAATGTATTGCGTCTTCGTTTTGGTCTTGATGATGGTAAAATGCGTACTCTAGAAGACGTTGGTAAAGTCTTCAACGTTACTCGTGAGCGTATTCGTCAGATTGAGGCAAAAGCATTGAGAAAACTTCGTCAGCCTAGTCGTAGTAAACCACTTCGTGACTTTATCGAAGATTAAAATTGGAGGATTACACATGGCATACACAGAAGAGCAAATTGAAACTATCAAAACGAAAATCTTATCTGCTCTAGAAGAAGTTATCGACCCAGAATTAGGAATCGATATCGTCAACCTAGGTCTGATTTATGAGATTCGATTTGATGGTGATACCGGTGATACTGAGATTGATATGACCTTAACGACTATGGGTTGTCCATTAGCAGACCTCTTGACCGATCAAATTTATGATGCAATGACAGATGTACCAGAGGTTACTAACGTTGAAGTAAAATTAGTTTGGTATCCAGCTTGGACGGTTGAAAAAATGAGTCGCTATGCTCGTATCGCATTAGGTATTAAATAGAATGATATAAAAAAGAAATAGTATAAGTGTTAGGAAATTCCCTAGCTTTTATGCTATCTCTTTTTTAATTTGCTGATTTTCTTTCAATAAAATGATATAATGGATAGTATGGAAAAAGAGAAATTACGCATCAACATGCTAAGTTCGAGTGAAAAGGTAGCAGGACAAGGTGTTTCTGGAGCTTACCGTGAACTTGTGCAACTTTTGAAACGTGATGCGAAAGACCAACTAATTGTAACGGAGAATCTTCCTGTAGAAGCTGATATTACTCATTTTCATACAATCGACCTTCCTTATTATCTGTCAACTTTTCAAAAGAAGCGTTCAGGTCGTAGGATTGGTTATGTTCACTTCTTACCTGATACCTTAGAGGGCAGTTTGAAAATTCCGTTCTTCCTAAAAGGAATCGTGAAGCGCTACGTATTTTCCTTTTATGACCGTATGGAACACTTGGTTGTGGTTAATCCTACTTTTATCGAAGATTTGGTTGCAGCTGGTATTCATCGTGAAAAGGTGACCTATATTCCTAACTTTGTTAACAAAGAAAAATGGCACCCACTTTCAGCAGAAAAAGTAAGCCAACTTCGACAAGATATGGGGTTGAGTGAAAATCAATTTGTAGTAGTAGGAGCTGGGCAGGTTCAGAAGCGTAAGGGAATCGATGATTTCATCACTCTTGCTGAGGAACTACCGGACATTACCTTTATTTGGGCTGGAGGCTTCTCATTTGGTGGGATTACAGATGGTTATGAACGCTATAAAAAAATCATGGATAATCCTCCAGAGAATCTGATTTTTCCTGGAATTGTTGAGCCAGAACGGATGAAAGAACTGTATGCTTTGGCAGATTTGTTCTTACTTCCTAGCTATAATGAGCTCTTTCCGATGACTATTCTAGAAGCTGCGAGTTGTGAAGCTCCCATTATGCTTCGGGACTTAGATCTTTATAAGGTGATTCTAGAAGGCAATTACAGACCAACCACCGATGTGGAAGAGATGAAACAAGCTATTATGGAATATAGAGAGCATCCAGAAGCTTTGAAAGAGTTAAAAGAAAAGGCCAAGGCTATTTCAAGAGAATACTCAGAGGAGCATCTCCTTGAAATATGGCTAAAATTCTATCGGGAGCAAGCGGCTTTAGGAAAAAAATGAGGTAGTATATGCGAATTGGATTATTTACAGATACTTATTTCCCACAGGTTTCGGGTGTTGCAACCAGTATTCGAACCTTAAAAACAGAGCTTGAAAAGCAAGGGCATGCAGTCTTTATCTTCACGACAACCGATAAGGATGTCAATCGTTATGAAGACTGGCAGATTATTCGTATCCCTAGTGTTCCTTTCTTTGCCTTTAAAGACCGTCGTTTCGCTTACCGTGGATTTACGAAAGCTCTTGAGATTGCTAAACAATACAAACTCGATATTATTCATACCCAGACTGAGTTTTCTCTTGGTTTATTGGGAATTTGGATTGCTCGAGAATTGAAAATTCCAGTCATTCATACATATCATACCCAGTACGAGGATTATGTTCACTATATTGCTAAGGGGATGTTGATTCGTCCAGGTATGGTCAAGTATCTTGTGAGAGGATTTCTTCATGACGTTGATGGAGTCATTTGTCCGAGTGAAATTGTACGCGACCTTTTATCTGACTATAAGGTAAAAGTTGAAAAGCGTGTTATTCCTACTGGAATTGAGCTTGCCAAATTTGAACGTCCTGAGATTGGTCCTGAACACATTAGTGACTTACGAGATAAACTAGGGATCCAACAAGATGAAAAAATGCTTCTAAGTCTTTCTCGAGTCTCTTACGAGAAGAATATTCAAGCAGTTCTTAAAGCTTTACCAGATGTCCTAAAAGAAGAACCAAATGTTAAACTGGTTGTAGCTGGAGATGGACCTTATTTAGACAATCTTAAGGTGCAAGCAGAAGATTTAAAAATTCAAGATTCTGTTATCTTTACAGGTATGATTCCGCCAAATGAGACGGCACTCTATTATAAGGCAGCTGATTTCTTCATATCGGCTTCTACAAGTGAGACTCAGGGATTGACTTATCTGGAAAGTTTAGCTAGTAAGACACCTGTTATTGCCCATGGTAATCCTTATTTGGATAATCTCATCAATGATAAAATGTTCGGAACTCTTTATTATGAGGAAAGAGACTTGGCAGGAGCTATTCTTGAGGCTTTACTTGCTACACCGTCAATGGATGAAAAACACTTGGTTGAAAAATTATATGAAATTTCTGCTGAGAATTTTGGTAGAAGAGTCCATGAATTTTATCTAGACGTCATTATTTCAAATAATTTTGCCAAAGAAACAGGGGCTGACGAACCTGTTACAAAACGTATTTTAAAGACAGTCTTCTATATTCCGCAACAGGCTGTTACTATGCCAGTTAAAGGTTCGAAGCGAATGCTTAAGGCATCTAGAAAACAATTAAGAAATTTAAGAAAATACTTGAATGATTAAATTCTTTCGATGAAAGGAAAAAAACGATGAAAAAGAAATTGATGAGAAGTGGTAGAGATCAAAAACTTGGTGGAGTCTGCGCAGGAGTAGCACATTATTTTGATATTGACCCTACAATTGTTCGTGTTATTTGGGGAGTTTTAGCTTTCTGTTATGGGGCAGGACTTATTGCTTACTTGATCTTGTGGGCAATCGCTCCTGTATCTGATGAGTATTAATATTAGAGTATTAGAGTAAAGGAGAAAACATGGCATTCGGTGATAATGGTAAACGTAAAAAAACATTCTTTGAAAAACTTACAATGTTTGTCGTATTAATCATGTTGTTTGTTACTTTAGCCGGTATTTTTGCGACTGCAATTGGTGTATTCAGTAGATTTTAAAATACTGGTTAGAGGATCAAATTGTATTAGTTGGTGACTGGAATTTCCCAGCCCTTTTTAAAGTGAGAAAAGAATATGAGTATGTTTTTAGACACAGCCAAGATTAAAGTAAAGGCTGGTAATGGTGGCGATGGGATGGTTGCCTTTCGTCGTGAAAAATATGTCCCTAATGGTGGACCATGGGGCGGTGATGGAGGACGTGGTGGTAACGTTGTTTTCGTTGTAGACGAAGGTTTGCGTACCCTTATGGACTTCCGTTACAATCGTCATTTCAAGGCCCAATCAGGTGAAAAAGGGATGACAAAAGGAATGCATGGCCGAGGGGCAGAAGACTTGATTGTCCATGTACCTCAAGGGACAACCGTGCGTGATGCGGAGACTGGGAAAGTTCTCACTGATTTGATAGAGAACGGACAAGAGTTCATCGTGGCGCATGGAGGTCGTGGTGGTCGAGGAAATATCCGTTTTGCAACACCTAAAAATCCTGCGCCAGAAATCTCAGAAAACGGAGAACCTGGTCAAGAACGTGAATTACAGTTAGAACTTAAAATCCTTGCGGATGTAGGTTTAGTTGGTTTCCCATCTGTAGGTAAATCAACACTCCTTAGCGTGATTACCTCTGCTAAGCCAAAAATTGGTGCCTACCACTTTACGACAATTGTGCCAAATCTTGGTATGGTCCGTACCCAGTCCGGTGAATCCTTTGCCGTTGCAGACCTTCCTGGATTGATTGAAGGTGCTAGCCAAGGTGTTGGACTAGGAACTCAGTTCCTTCGCCATATCGAGCGTACTCGCGTTATCCTGCATATCATTGACATGTCAGCTAGCGAAGGACGTGATCCTTACGAGGACTATCTAGCAATCAACAAGGAACTTGAATCTTATAACCTTCGTCTTATGGAGCGTCCACAGATTATTGTTGCTAATAAAATGGATATGCCTGAGAGTCAGGAAAACCTTGAAGAGTTCAAGAAAAAATTGGCTGCTAATTATGATGAATTTGAAGAATTACCGCCAATCTTTCCAATTTCAGGTTTGACTAAGCAAGGTCTTGCACCTCTATTAGATGCAACGGCTGAGCTTCTTGATAAAACGCCAGAATTCCTTCTTTATGACGAATCAGAAATGGAAGAAGAAGCATATTACGGCTTCGATGAAGAAGAAAAACCATTTGAGATTGGTCGTGACGATGATGCAACTTGGGTTCTTTCAGGTGAAAAACTCATGAAACTCTTTAATATGACTAACTTTGACCGTGATGAGTCTGTCATGAAATTTGCGCGTCAGTTGCGTGGTATGGGTGTTGATGAAGCTCTTCGTGCTCGTGGTGCTAAGGACGGGGATCTTGTCCGTATTGGAAAATTTGAGTTTGAATTTGTAGACTAGGAGATAGCTATGGGTGATAAACCAATATCTTTCCGAGATGCTGATGGAAATTTTGTTTCTGCAGCAGACGTCTGGAATGAAAAGAAATTAGAAGAACTTTTTAATCGCCTCAATCCCAATCGTTCATTGAGACTTGCGAGAGTGAAGAAACAAGCCGAAGAAAAAAAATAAGAGTAAAAGAACCCGTGATATTTTTATCACGGGTTTTCTGGTTTTCTAACTATTTTTGATCTGGGATTTCAAGACTAGATTGCGCAAGGTCTACTGTTAATTGATATTCAGTATTGTCACGGACAGTAATTTCAAAGTCAGTAGTATAAAGAACGAGTCGAATTGTATCGTCTTTTCTTAGTTTGTAAATTGTTGGTTGGAGTTCAAATTGGAATTCCATCCATTCATCTGGTTTAACTTCTTCAATTTTTAATAAATCATGACGATTTTGGAGGTTGAGGTAGCCTTTGGTAATAACACGTTGGGCATTTGGGCTAAATGGTAGCTCGCAAAGATTTTCCAGCATATGGTAGCGACCATTATCAATAGTACGAGCAGCCAAGACTCCAGGATAAGGTTGAAGGTATTTCTTTTGACCAAGTTCGAGAAGTTGAGCAGAGAGAAGACCTTTATTGGTACTTGACTTGAGACGAAGATTTAGTTTAACACGACCATTGATATGAAGATCTTCAGTCACTGGAAGATCAATAGTAATCTGATTCACCTTACCTTGATAAAGTTCATTGTTAAAGGTTTGGTAAGTTTTTCCAAATCGTTCGAAGTCAGAATCTTGGTAATGATTTTCAATGACAGCTTCCTCAGTACCTAAAGAGAAAGTTTTATGGTCAGTTTGATTTCCAAAATCTTCAAGTGACAGCCAAGTTTGAGGAGCAGTATTGTCTTGCCAAACGACACTTGAAAGTTGGTAGTTAGTGCTTTGACCCAATAATTTCTGTGTCAAAAGGGCATTCATGGATTCACGGAAATCAATAGACTGCCAGTTGTTCATATAAACATGAGCGCCGTTATGGTAAAAGAGATGTTTCTTAATATTGCTTGGAAGAGCATTGAACATTTGATAGACATGAAGTGGTTTTACATTCCAGTCTTGCGAACCGTGAGTAAAGACAACTTCAGCCTTAACCTTTTTAGCATTAAGAAGGTAGTTTCTGTCATGCCAAAATTGGTTATAATCTCCAGTTTTACGGTCTAGATTTTTCTTGAGTTCTTCTATGGAAGCTTTATGAGCCTCGTTTCCACGAATAAAGTCACCAGCTAATAGATTACGAGAATAAGTTAATTCATCTAATGAATCGAAGTCCTCTCCAGGATAGCCGCCTGGGCTTGTCACAAGACCATTTTCACGGTAATAGTTGTACCATGATGAGATACCTGCTTCAGCAATAATGACTTCTAAACCATCAACTCCTGTAGTAGCAAGGCCGTTAGACATTGTTCCTAGGTAAGAAAGACCAGTAGTTGCCACTTTACCATTTGACCAATCAGCTTTTACTTGACGTTTACGACTATGATCCGTAAAGGCACGACAACGACCATTTAGCCAATCGATAACATTCTTATAAGCTTCAACTTGACGGTAATCTCCGTTAGTCATCTGACCTTGTGAATCTTTGGTACCAAGACCTGATACGTAGATATTGGCAAAACCTCTTGGAAGGAAGTAGTCGTTAAGTGTGTAGCTGCTATTGATATGAGTGAGTTTTTCTTCAGCTTCAGAAACAAGTTCAGCATCTCCAACTGGTTCAACCAAGTCCAGGGTTGGATTTTCTAACGTAATTTCATGTGGTTCCTTGACTTCTAGTTCGGCTTCCATCTTATAGAGAGCCTTATCGCTTGCTTTGTCATTGGTTCCTTGATGGTATGGACTTGCTGTCATGACAGCTGGAATCTTTCCATTGTATGCTGGACGAATGATATTTACCTTGATGAGGTCAGGTAGACCATCTTTATCAGAATCAACACGAGTCTCTACATAAACTACTTCACGAATGACATTGTTAGTATTGAAGGTTGCCAAACTCTTGCCATTGAAGTAGTGATAGTTATTGTCCTCAGGAATAAGACCATCACTAACTAACTGATCGATAAGGGTGTTCCCTTTTTTAGTGCGTGTATTTAAAAGCTGGTAGAAATTGTCGATTAAATCTCCGTAAACGATCGGAAACTCTGTTTCTTTGTGAAAAGCAAGACCATCTTCAAAGTCTACTAAGTAACTGAATCCAAGCAATTGAAAGGCAACAGTGTAGAAAATTTCTGCTGTCAATTCACGGTCTGAATTAAAGAAAGTAAGCAAATCTGTTTCTTTATCAACTGCTAAAGTAGTGAGGGGATAATCCGTATTTTTAAAATTGAAAAAACAAGTTCTAACAAAAGCTTCAAACTGTTCTTTATGTGAAGCTGAAAGATCAAGCTTGAATCCAAGCTCAGATAATTCCTGTAAAGCTTGTTGGTTTGTAACGGGATAATAACTAAATTGATTAAAACGCATGGACATCTCCTTTTAAAGAATCATTCAAGAGTCATTATATCAAAAAATCATAGAAAATAACAGAAAGAGTAGAGATATGACTTATAGTCAGGTATGATAAGAGAGCCGATACCAAAACAAGGACAATTTTCATTTTTTGAGTATCCTATAAGGATATGCTATACTAGATATATGTTAGATTTGGAGAAATACGGCGTGACCATGTGGGAAGAGGAGAAAATTCTCTCTTTCCGTCAAAAACTTTTAGCCTGGTATGATGAAAATAAGCGTGATTTACCTTGGAGAAGAAGTAAAAATCCATACCATATCTGGGTATCTGAAATCATGTTGCAGCAGACCAGAGTTGATACAGTTATTCCCTATTATGAACGTTTTTTAGAAAGCTTTCCAACTGTAGAGACTTTAGCAAATACATCTGAAGAATGCTTATTAAAGGCATGGGAAGGTCTTGGATATTATTCGCGTGTTCGCAATATGCAAACTGCAGCTCAGCAGATTATGAATGAATTAAATGGAGAATTTCCTTCAACTTACGAAGGTATTTCAAGCTTGAAAGGGATAGGTCCCTATACAGCCGGAGCTATTTCTAGTATCGCTTTTAATCTTCCCCAACCTGCGGTTGATGGGAATGTCATGCGTGTTTTGGCTCGTTTATTTGAAGTCAATCACGACATTGGTAATCCAAGCAACCGCAAGATATTTCAAGCCATGATGGAAATCTTGATTGATCCAGAACGTCCAGGTGATTTTAATCAAGCCTTGATGGATTTGGGTTCAGATATTGAGGCACCCGTTAATCCGAGACCAGAAGATAGTCCAGTTAAAGATTTTAGTGCTGCCTATCAAAATGGAACAATGGATCGCTATCCTATAAAAGCGCCAAAGAAAAAGCCAGTTCCTGTCTATCTTAATGCTTTAGTTGTTCAAAATGCTAAAGGACAGTTTTTACTAGAAAAGAATGAAAGTGAAAAGTTACTTGCTGGATTTTGGCATTTTCCCTTGATTGAGGTTGATGAATTTTCTAAGAATGAAGAATTAAATCTCTTTAATCAGGTAGCTGAATCATCTATTCAACTTGGGCCATCACCGCAAGAAAGTTTTGAGCAGGATTATGATTTAGAAGTTGAGTGGCAGGATAGTCATTTCGAAGAAGTCAAACATATTTTTAGCCATCGAAAGTGGCATGTACGAATCCTATCCGGGCAAGTTGTTGATAGTAAAGAATATTGTGATAAAGAGGTAGTATGGTTAACTCCTGAAGAGTTTGACCTCTATCCACTAGCAAAACCTCAGCAAAAAATTTGGCAAGAGTATTCAAAAAAATGCTGATAACACTAGTCTTTCGTGTCTTCTTTGCATTTTTTTGGTATAATTGATATAAGGAAAAAGGTGACTATATGAAAAAAATATTGATTGTAGATGATGAAAAACCAATCTCAGATATTATTAAGTTTAATATGACCAAGGAAGGTTATGAGGTTGTTACAGCCTTTAATGGACGTGAAGCCATCGAATTGTTTGAAGCTGAGAAACCAGATATTATTATCTTGGATTTGATGCTTCCAGAAATTGATGGTCTTGAAGTTGCTAAAACAATTCGCAAGACAAGTAGTGTTCCAATCATCATGCTTTCAGCAAAAGATAGTGAGTTTGACAAGGTTATTGGTCTTGAACTTGGTGCGGATGATTATGTGACTAAGCCATTTTCAAACCGTGAGCTACAAGCGCGTGTGAAGGCTCTTCTTCGTCGTACGGAGTTAGTTGCAGTTGACAACCAAGAGGAAGATACTAAATTGCAAAGTCTTCAAATTAGGGATTTAGAGATTCTTCCAGACGCTTATGTAGCGAAAAAATATGGAGAAGAATTGGACTTAACTCACAGAGAGTTTGAGTTGTTGCATCACTTGGCTTCTCATCTTGGTCAAGTTATTACCCGTGAACATCTCCTTGAGACTGTTTGGGGTTATGATTATTTTGGTGATGTTCGTACTGTCGATGTTACCATTAGACGTCTACGTGAGAAGATTGAAGACACACCAAGTAGACCTGAATATATCTTAACTCGTCGTGGTGTGGGTTATTATATGAGAAATAATGATTGATATAATTAAACAAACAATTTTAACCAGATATTTCGTCTACGTACTCATATTAATTGGTTTTATTATGCTTGTTAGCTTTCTCTTGCTTGAAGGCCGTAGAGATAATATTCGACTCAAACAGTTAAATCAAAAGATTAAAGATTTAATTGCTGGTGATTATTCTCAGGTATTAGATATGCTGGGGAATACTGAAATCACTAACATTACGAATAACTTAAATGATTTGTCTGAAGTTATTCGTCTAACTCAGGAGAATCTTGAGCAGGAAAGTAAAAGATTGCATAGTATCCTATCATACATGACTGATGGGGTTCTTGCAACCAATCGTCGTGGTCAAATCACTATGATTAATGATACGGCTAAAAGGCAACTTGGGGTTGAAAGTGATGACGCGCTCAATCAGAACATTTTAGAGCTGCTCAAGATTGAAGATGAGTACGAGCTTAGAGACTTAATTACGCAAAGTCCTGAAATGATGATTTATTCTCAAAATGTAAATGGGGAGTATATTAGTTTGCGTGTGCGTTTTGCCTTGATTCGTAGAGAGTCTGGCTTTATCTCTGGTTTGGTAGCAGTTCTACATGATACGACTGAACAAGAGAAGGAAGAACGCGAGAGAAGACTATTCGTTTCAAACGTTAGTCATGAATTGCGAACTCCATTGACCAGTGTCAAATCTTACCTAGAGGCCTTGGATGAGGGTGCATTATATGAACCTGTTGCTCCTGATTTTATCAAAGTATCTCTAAATGAGACCAACCGTATGATGCGAATGGTAACGGACCTCTTGCATCTTTCGCGTATTGATAATGCAACTAGCCATTTAGATGTTGAATTGATTAACTTTACAGCTTTCATTACGTTTATCCTAAACCGTTTCGATAAGATGCGATCTCAGGAACAAGAAAAGAAATACGAGTTGGTTCGAGATTATCCGATTACATCGGTCTGGATTGAAATTGATACAGACAAGATGACTCAGGTAATCGATAATATTCTTAACAATGCCATCAAGTATTCGCCTGATGGTGGGAAAATTACGGTTAGCATGAAAACCACTGATGACCAGATGATTTTATCTATTTCGGACCAAGGACTTGGGATTCCTAAAGAAGATTTACCGAAGATTTTTGACCGTTTCTATAGGGTTGATAAGGCTAGAAGTCGTGCCCAAGGTGGGACTGGTTTAGGTCTTGCTATAGCAAAAGAAATCATCAAGCAACACAATGGATTTATCTGGGCTAAGAGTGAATACGGCAAGGGTTCAACCTTTACCATTGTTCTTCCTTATGATAATGATGCTGTAAAAGAAGAAGTATGGGAGGATGAAGTAGAAGACTAGAATGAGTGAAACAGGCTTTAAATATAGTATTTTAGCATCGGGTTCTAGTGGGAATTCCTTCTATCTAGAAACCCCTAAGAAAAAGATTTTAGTAGACGCAGGATTATCTGGCAAAAAAATCACACGCTTATTGGGGGAGATTAACCGGAAGCCAGAAGATTTGGATGCTATTTTGATTACGCATGAGCACGCTGACCATATACATGGTGTTGGAGTTTTAGCTCGTAAGTATGGCATGGATCTTTACGCCAATGAAAAGACCTGGCAAGCTATGGAAAATAGTAAGTATCTAGGTAAAGTTGACTCTTCACAAAAGCATATCTTTGAAATGGGGAAAACTAAAACATTTGGAGATATCGACATTGAGAGTTTTGGTGTTAGTCACGATGCAGCAGCTCCGCAGTTTTATCGCTTTATGAAGGACGATAAAAGTTTTGTCATGCTGACAGATACAGGCTATGTTAGTGATCGTATGGCTGGCATTGTCGAGAATGCAGATGGTTACTTGATTGAGTCTAATCATGATGTTGAAATCCTGCGAGCTGGATCTTACGCATGGCGACTCAAACAACGGATTCTGTCCGATCTTGGCCATCTCTCAAATGAGGATGGAGCAGATGCCATGATTCGCACACTAGGTAATCGTACCAAGAAGATTTACCTAGGACATCTATCTAAAGAGAATAATATCAAGGAGCTAGCTCATATGACTATGGTTAATCAGCTTGCCCAAGCAGACTTGGGAGTAGGAGTTGATTTTCAAGTTTACGATACGTCTCCAGACACTGCAACACCACTAACAGATATATAAAAAAGAAGGCAGACGCCTTCTTTTTTATATATTTTTACAATCCAGCGAAATCTTTGATTTCTTGAGCTGACATAGAAGAATCACAACGGACCTTAATCTCACCATTTTCAACATGAACAAATCCTGGTACAGTTGGGATTTCATAGCGTGAACGGAAATCTTGTAGTGCTTCAAGTTGACTTGGTTCTTCACTATTGATGAAATAGATGTGTGCTTTGGTTTCAGCTACCACACCAGCCAAAGTGCCAGCAAATTTACGGCAGTAAGGGCAAGTTTTGCGGCCGATAAAGAATGTAGCAGTTTCTTTTTTATCAAGAGCTTCTTGGGCACGCGCAACAGTTGTAACTTCAAGATCTTTAATGTTTTCTAAAAATTGTTCCATGAGTTTTCCTCGCTTTCTTTTAAATCTAGTATGCCATAAAGTCTTTAAAAATGCTTAGATTTGATACGGAAAAAAGATGAGACAATCTTATCTCATCTTTTAATATCTTATTTTACAAAGGCATTTATTTCAGCTTCGATATTAGCAATCTTAGCTTGTGAATCTTCGTTGCTTTCTCCAACAACAGCAATGTAGAACTTGATTTTTGGTTCAGTACCGGAAGGACGAACTGCAATCCATGAACCATCAGCAAGTGTGTATTTCAAGACATCACTTGGAGGAGTCGTCAAGGCTGTTACAGTACCATCAGCGGCAGTAGAAGTTTGTGCTTTGAAGTCTTCTACGACTGTGATTTCTGTTGCGTTCCATTCTTTTGGAGCATTGTTGCGGAATTTAGCCATAATCGCTTTGATTTGCTCAGCACCATCGACACCTGAGAGAGTTACAGAGATGGTTTTTTCTGCGTAGTAGCCGTATTCTTTGTAAATTTCTTCGATACCGTCAGCAAGTGTCAAACCTCGAGAACGGTAGTAGGCAGCAAGTTCAGCAACGACAAGGACTGCTTGGATGGCATCTTTATCACGTACGAATGGTTTAATCAAGTAACCGAAGCTTTCTTCAAATCCCATCATGTAAGTGTGATTGTGTTTTTCTTCAAATTCTTGAATTTTTTCAGCGATAAATTTGAAACCAGTCAAGACGTTGAACATAGTTGCGCCGTAGCTTTCAGCAATCTTCGTTACCAAGTCAGTTGATACGATTGATTTACATAGGGCTGCATTTTCAGGAAGAGTTCCAGCATTTTTATGAGCTTCCAAGATGTATTTAGCCATGATAGCACCGATTTGATTCCCTGAAAGGTTAAGGTAGCTACCATCTTTTTGAAGGACTTCAACACCGACACGGTCAGCATCAGGGTCAGTTGCCACAAGAACATCAGCGCCTACTTGGCGACCAAGTTCTTCAGCAAGGGCAAAGGCTGCTTGACTTTCTGGGTTTGGAGATTTAACAGTTGAGAAGTCTGGGTCTGGAGTTGCTTGAGCTTCCACGACTTGTACAGAGTCAAATCCTGCTTGAGCAAGAGCACGACGAGCCAACATTTCACCAGTACCATGAAGTGGTGTGTAGACAATCTTCATGTCTTTACCGAATTCTTCAATCAAGGCTGGGTTGATGTTTACGTCCTTCACCTCTTTGAGGTACTCAACATCGACAGCTTCACCGATGACCTCAATCAAACCAGATGCTTTTTCAGCTTCCACATCCGCAACTTCTACAGCGAAAGGATTGTCGATAGCACGGATGTAGGTAGTCAAAGCGTCTGCATCGTGTGGAGGCATTTGACCACCGTCTTCACCATATACCTTGTATCCGTTGAACGGAGCAGGGTTGTGGCTGGCAGTAATCATGATACCTGCGAAACAATTGAGGTGACGAACAGCAAATGAAAGTTCTGGAGTTGGACGGAGACTTTCAAAAACATACGATTTAATACCGTGTTTAGCAAGAACTGCTGCTGATTCAAAGGCAAATTCTGGAGAGAAGTGACGGCTATCATAAGCGATGGCAACACCACGTTCTTTTTCGTTTCCACCTTTTGATTCAATCAAACGAGCCAAACCTTCAGTTGCTTGGCGAACAACGTAGATATTAATGCGGTTTGTACCAGCACCAATCAAACCACGCATACCAGCAGTACCGAATTCAAGATTTGTGTAAAAGGCATCTTCCTTTGTTTTTTCATCCATGCTTTCCAAATCACGACGAAGATAGTCTGGAAGATCTGCGAAATCAACCCATTTTTGGTAGTTTTCTTGGTAAGTCATAAGATATCTCCTTTAATATATAATCTAATCGCCTTCATTATACCACGATTTAAAGTTTTAGTAAAACGTTAGCGTGGTTCAGTTCTTTGAATTTAAGTTTCATTTTAATCATAGAATGAGTAGAAATTTATTATATTTAAAAATTTACAATATTTTTAAAGCGATTTCCTTTTTTTAGTTTGAAAATTATTGACTATATGGTACAATATAGTAAATAATAAAAGGGGTTTTCTATTATGAAAAAAGTTCTTAAGCACTCAGCTTTAGTTTTAACTGCTTTAGCATTAGTAGCTTGTGGAAATAGTAAAAAAGCAAGTGACAATGGTACTGCATCTAATTCAAACTTTGAAGTTTCTGTTAAAGACGGTATGTATGTTCTTCCTAAAGATGAAGATTCAAATTCACACTACCTTGCACTTCAAGTTGAGATTAAAAACAATCGTGATAAACAGTTTAGCTTTACAAGCCAAGATATCGCGCTTTATAACGAAAAAGACGAAAAAGTTGAACCAATTCAAATTTATGAGTCAGATAGTAAAACTAAATTCATGTCATACGGAGATAGTCTCTCTAAAGGCAAGAGTGTTGCTGGTTATGTAGTTTATGAAGTTGATAAAGATGCAAAATATGAACTTCACTTTGCCCCAAGCTTTTACGATGATGTAAAAGAAAATAAAAAAGGTAAAAATGACGTAGCTATCAAGGTTGACCCAACTCAATACGAAGACACTATTGATGAAGCCAAAGAAGCTATGAAAAAATATGTTGATGCTGTTTACCTAGATGGTGAAAACACTGGTGGTGCATCAAACGTAAGCTTTACTAATGATAAAACTCAAATCGTCGCACTTGAAGATAAAAAATCAGACGATAAGAAATCAGACGATAAGAAATCTGAAGAAAAGAAAGATGATAATAAGTCTGAAGACAAAAAATCAGATGACAAAAAATCTTCAAACGATTCTGATGTGATCACAAATGACGTGAAGGCTGATAGAGAAGAATTTATCAAGAAATTCATCGAGTCATTCAGTAAAGGATTCTACAACTACAAACCTTCTGATTCTGAACTTCGTACATTTGCAGAAGCATATATCAAAGCAAATGCAAAACGAGCAAAAGTTGATTACAAAGTAAAAACTTATTTACCAGACTATGCAGTTGTCTATGTAAGACCAGAAACAATCGACTTGGATAACTTAAATGTTTATGAATTGAGCCGTAAATTCTACGACGAAAACAAAGGTAAATACAGCAGCTACTCAGAAGCTATGAAAGCTGGTGAGAAGTACATTTTAGAAAATGCACCAAGTCAATTTGATTCAACTCCTCTTGATACTAGCGATAATATGCAAAAAGAAGGATACGAAATCAAGATGACTAAGAAAGACGGTAAATGGACAATCGACACATCTTCTAAGAACTATAACTTAAAAGATATGGCACGTACATTCCGTGGTGGTATCGGTTATTAATATCTAAAAGTTCGAGTTTAAATCTCGAACTTTTTTTATTTGAATTGTTAAAAACAGAAAAAGATAGTAAAATAGTTACATGATTATTTTACAAGCTAATAAAATCGAACGTTCTTTTGCAGGCGATGTTCTATTTGAAAATATTAATCTACAAGTAGATGAAAGAGATCGTATTGCTCTCGTTGGGAAAAATGGAGCAGGTAAGTCGACACTATTAAAGATATTAGTCGGGGAAGAAGAACCAACATCAGGTGAGATTAATAAGAAAAAAGACATTTCTCTTTCTTACTTAGCACAGGATAGTCGATTTGAATCCGAAAATACTATCTATGACGAGATGCTTCACGTCTTTGACGACTTACGTACTACTGAAAGACAACTTCGCCAAATGGAGCTAGAGATGGGGGAAAAGACAGGAGCAGATCTCGATAAGCTCATGTCAGACTACGATCGTCTATCTGAAGAATTCCGTCAGGCTGGAGGATTTACCTATGAAGCTGATATTCGCGCCATTTTAAATGGTTTTAAGTTTGATGAGTCTATGTGGCAGATGAAAATAGCCGAGCTTTCTGGAGGTCAAAATACAAGATTAGCCCTAGCCAAAATGCTCCTTGAAAAGCCAAATCTCTTAGTTTTGGATGAGCCGACCAACCACCTGGATATTGAAACCATTGCCTGGTTAGAAAACTATCTGGTTAATTACAGTGGTGCCTTGATAATTGTTAGTCACGACCGTTATTTTCTCGATAAGGTAGCAACCATAACGCTCGACTTAACCAAACATTCTTTAGATAGATACGTAGGGAACTACTCAAGCTTTGTGGAGCAGAAAGAGCAGAAGTTACTGACTGAAGCTAAGAACTACGAAAAGCAACAGAAGGAAATTGCTGCTTTAGAAGACTTTGTTAACCGAAATCTCGTTCGAGCATCGACAACCAAGCGTGCTCAATCTAGACGTAAACAACTGGAAAAGATGGAGCGTTTAGAGAAGCCTGAAGCTGGGAATAAATCAGCCAATATGACCTTTCACTCTGATAAAACATCTGGTAATATTGTGCTGACAGTTGAGAATGCTGCTATTGGATATGATGGAGAAATATTATCAGAGCCTATCAACCTCGACCTTCGTAAGATGAATGCCGTAGCAGTTGTAGGTCCGAATGGGATTGGAAAGACAACCTTTATCAAGTCTATTGTTGATCAGATTCCTTTTATAAAGGGTGAGAAGCGTTTCGGTGCAAATGTTGAAGTTGGCTACTATGACCAAACTCAAAGTAAGTTGACACCCAGCAATACAGTTTTAGATGAACTTTGGAATGATTTTAGATTAATGCCAGAAGTGGAAATCCGAAATCGTTTAGGCGCCTTCCTTTTTTCAGGTGATGATGTTAAGAAATCAGTTGGCATGCTTTCAGGTGGAGAGAAAGCTCGCTTATTACTGGCTAAACTATCAATGGAAAATAATAACTTCCTGATTCTTGACGAGCCGACCAACCATTTGGATATTGATAGTAAGGAAGTTCTGGAAAATGCACTGATTGACTTTGATGGGACTCTTCTATTTGTCAGCCATGACCGTTATTTTATCAATCGTGTCGCTACACATGTTCTGGAATTGTCCGAAAATGGTTCGACCCTCTATCTTGGAGATTATGACTATTATGTGGAGAAAAAAACAGAGCTAGCAACTAGTCAAGAGGAAGAAGCGGCAGCTGTTAGCCAAGAAAAAGAGGCTTCTCCAGTTAATGACTACCAAGCTCAAAAGGAAAGTCAAAAAGAACTTCGTAAATTGATGAGACAAATCGAAAGTCTTGAGACAGAAATCGAAGAATTAGAAAATCAAGCCCAAGCTATTTCTGAACAAATGCATACTACTAATGATGCGGATGAACTCATGCAATTGCAAGCAGAACTGGATAAGATTAGCCAGCGACAGGAAGAAGCTATGCTAGAGTGGGAAGAATTGTCGGAAAAAGTTTAATAATAAAAAAGCAACGTCAACCGTTGCTTTTTCGTTTATATCTATCCACCCTGAGGGAATCGAACCCCCATCTCAAGAACCGGAATCTTACGTGATATCCATTACACTAAGGGTGGAAACTCTCATCATTATATCAAAAATAGGAGTTTTACTCAAGACTAAAACCAATATAAAAAGAGGAAGAAAAAAGGATTTAGACAATATCTAAATCCTTTTACATTTTTATTTTTTTTCAAGAAGTGCTTTGATTTCTTGAAGAACTTCCAATTCAGTTGGAGCTGCTGGAGCTTCTTCAGCAACTTCTTCTTTCTTACGAAGGTTTTGAGCTTTTTCAATAGCTTTAATCATGAAGAAGAGAACAGTACCAATTACAACGAAGTTGATAACAGCGCTCAAGAATTTACCATATGTAACACCATTCCAAGCAAGCTCAGCAATGTTTTGTACATTCGCAGCTTCCAAGGCTGGGTTCAATAGAAGTGGAGTGATGATATCATTAACAAATGAATTGATGATAGCACCAAAAGCAGTGGCGATGATCACACCGACAGCAAGGTCAACGACGTTGCCACGGAGCAAGAAATCTTTAAGTTCCTTTAACATAATAATTTCCTTTCAAAATTTTATCAAATTTTTACAGACAAATTATATCGTAAATTTATGTTGAGTGCAAGAAAAGTGCTCATTTATTTTTAAAAACAAAAAGCTTGCTAAATAGGTAATTTAGAACAACAATTGTAACTTGCGCGAGAACTATTTCAATCGTATTAATTATATTAATATCATCACCTACAAATTGACCAATTATATGAGGAAACTTGGTGACAAAAATAAAGGTTAGTGCCATATCAAGTAAGAAGGTAAAAAATCTAGCTCCAGAGAATTTAATGAGACGTCCAAACCAATTTTCTCGTTTTTGTTTAAAAACAATAGTGTCATTCGTGAAGAAAGCAAATAGAATACCTGTTATATTACCTAGAGCAGTAGCTGTTAATTCTTGCTGAGTCAAGTAAAAAATAATCATTCGAGTCCCTACAGAAACAACAGTAGTGGCAACGCCGAAAAATAAATAAGATAAAATTTCGTTATCGAAGAATTTTTTAATGTATCTTTTCATAAGATTAGTATAGCATAAAGCATTTAAATGTGCTATACTAACAAAGTTGACTTGTTCAACCCTTGGTGCTTAACTTCTTTCACCAAGCATATTAAACGCGGTGGAGCTGCTAAAGGAGAAAACATGAAAAAACTTACTGTCCGCGATTTGGCTGACATTGCCATTGTCGCAGCAATTTATGTGGTTTTGACTATTACACCACCACTCAATGCCATTAGCTACGGAGCTTACCAATTCCGTATTTCTGAAATGATGAACTTTCTAGCTTTTTACAATCCTAAGTACATTATTGGTGTTACTCTTGGATGTATGATTGCTAATTTTTTCAGTTTTGGACTCATTGATGTCGCTGTAGGTGGAGGATCAACGCTTGTCTTCCTAAGCTTAGGAGTTTGGTTGTTCAGTAAATATAGTAAAGACTATCTTTTTAATGGGTTGATTCGAAAAGATCATTTCTTCTTTTCAATTCTATTTTCAATTTCAATGATCACCATTGCTGCTGAATTGAACATTGTAGCAGAAGCACCATTCTTCTTTACATGGTTCACTACTGGTATCGGAGAATTCGCTTCACTTATTGTCGGTGCAATTATCATTGGTAAAATTGGTAAACGTATTGATTTGACTAGATAAAGATATCTTATCAACCATTCGTAAAAAGGGCTGAACTTTGTTCAGTCTTTTTCTTTGTCCATGAACCTAGAAGCTCAACAAAAGTGGTATAATAAGGTAGAAAAAAGGGGGGGGTAATTATGATAGATTATTTTTTGATTGGGATAAAATTGATGATGAAAAGCTCGGTTTTGACTTTTGCTATTTCCTTTGTATCCTTCCTTCTTTTATTGATCCTTTGGCGTCGTTATGTCATTGTGCGTCAAAGTGGTGGAAACTTTTTTGCCCCGTTTCATATTGCTAAGGGAAGATTTTATATCCATAATGCTTATGTTTTTAGAAAGCGCATTATACCACTGAATAATATTAAAAAGATTGAGGTCCATTTTATTCCAAGTGTTAAATTGAATGGAGCTAGATATTTTTTGAGTATCCAACAAAAGAACGGAAAAGCTCTAGCCTTTTTCTTTGGCCAATCAAAAGAGAATGATAAGATTGTCAGAAATCTAAAAAATGAAACGAAAAAATACAATATCAAAATTCGCATTTTAGAATCATAGGTTTTAATTTTTTTAAAATTTCAGAAAGCCTTTCCATAAAGTCGATTTTATGTTATAATATTCACAAATAAAAGTTTTAGGAGTTTTTATGGTTTCATCAGAATTTATCTCAAAAATTGAATTTGCTTGTAAAAAGAAAGAAAGTCTTTATTCAAATAGCAAATTCAAGTATGCTATCCGTTCAATGTTTGCAGGTGCTTTCCTTACCTTCAGTACAGCAGCAGGAGCAGTTGGTGCAGATTTGATTAATAAGATTGTCCCAGGTAGTGGACGTTTCCTTTTCCCGTTTGTTTTTGCTTGGGGATTAGCTTACATTGTCTTCTTGAATGCTGAATTGGTAACGTCAAACATGATGTTCTTAACAGCGGGTAGTTTTTTGAAAAAAATTAGCTGGAGAAAAACAGCTGAAATTCTTCTATATTGTACTTTCTTTAACTTAATTGGTGCGCTTATCGCTGGTTGGGGATTTGCTCATTCAGCAGCTTATGCTAATCTAACGCACGATAGCTTTATTTCTGGAGTTGTAGAAATGAAGTTGGGACGCTCTAATGAACTAGTTTTACTTGAAGGTATTCTAGCGAATATCTTTGTAAACATCGCCATTCTTTCATTTGTTTTAGTCAAGGATGGTGGAGCAAAACTTTGGTTGGTTCTATCAGCCATTTACATGTTTGTATTCTTAACAAATGAGCACATCGCCGCAAACTTTGCATCATTTGCTATTGTGAAGTTCAGTGTTGCTGCTGATTCAATCGCAAACTTCGGTATTGGAAATATTCTTCGTCACTGGGGGGTAACCTTTATTGGTAACTTTATAGGAGGTGGTCTACTGATTGGATTGCCTTATGCCTTCTTAAACAAGAACGAAGATACCTACGTAGACTAAAAGTTGGATTGATTCCAACTTTTTCTTTTTGTTTTTCCATGCTATAATGAATGTAGTAATGTTAAATACAGAGGAAAATCATGAACGAAATTAAATGTCCAAATTGTGGGGAAGTTTTTACAGTTAATGAAAGCCAATATGCAGAGCTAATTTCTCAAGTTCGAACTGTAGAGTTTGATAAGGAATTGCATGAACGCATGAAGCAAGAGCTGGCCTTGGCTGAGCAAAAAGCCATGAATGAACAGCAGACAAAACTTGCGCAAAAAGACCAAGAAATTGCCCAGCTACAAAGTCAAATTCAGAACTTTGATACCGAAAAAGAATTAGCCAAAAAAGAAGTAGAGCAAAGTGCTAGTCAAAGTCTGCTAGAGAAGGAAAAAGAAGTTCAAGCACTGGAGAATCAGCTGGCTACCTTACGCTTGGAGCATGAGAATCAGCTGCAAAAGACACTGTCTAATCTAGAGAAAGAAAGAGACCAGGTCAAAAATCAGCTCCTTCTACAAGAAAAAGAAAACGAGCTTTCTCTGACTTCAGTTAAGCAAAACTATGAAGCTCAGCTTAAGGCAGCTAATGAGCAGGTTGAGTTTTACAAGAATTTCAAGGCCCAACAATCAACCAAGGCTATTGGAGAAAGTCTTGAGCAGTATGCGGAAAGTGAGTTTAACAAGGTTCGTAGCTTTGCCTTTCCAAACGCTTATTTCGAAAAGGACAACAAGGTTTCAGCACGTGGTTCTAAGGGCGATTTTATCTTCCGTGACTTTGATGAAAATGGGCTAGAATTCATTTCCATCATGTTTGAGATGAAAAATGAAGCGGACGGAACAGAGAAGAAGCATAAGAATGCAGACTTCTACAAGGAGTTGGATAAGGATCGACGTGAGAAGAACTGTGAGTATGCCGTATTAGTGACTATGCTTGAGGCTGATAATGACTACTTCAACACAGGGATTGTGGATGTCAGCCACGAGTATGAGAAGATGTATGTGGTCCGTCCTCAGTTCTTTATTCAGTTGATTGGTCTTTTGCGCAATGCAGCTCTTAACTCTCTTAAATACAAGCAAGAATTAGCACTTATCCGAGAACAAAATATTGATATTACCCATTTCGAGGAAGACCTAGATGCTTTCAAAGTGGCCTTTGCCAAGAACTACAATTCAGCATCTGTTAACTTCGGTAAGGCTATTGACGAAATCGACAAGGCCATCAAACGCATGGAAGAGGTCAAGAAATTCTTGACCACATCAGAAAATCAACTCCGCCTGGCTAACAACAAGCTAGATGATGTTTCCGTTAAAAAATTGACTCGGAAGAATCCAACTATGAAAGCGAAGTTTGATGCTTTGAAGGGGGAGTGAGAAAGCAACACATGAACGGTATTATCAACTTAAAAAAAGAAACAGGCATGACCTCGCATGATGCGGTTTTTAAATTGCGTAAGATTTTAGGAACTAAGAAGATTGGCCATGGTGGCACTTTGGATCCTGATGTTGTGGGCGTTTTACCCATTGCTATAGGAAAGGCGACTCGCATGGTAGAGTTCATGCAGGATGAAGGCAAGGTCTATGAGGGAGAAATCACATTAGGATATTCAACAACAACCGAAGACGCTAGTGGGGAAGTTGTTGCAGAAACTCCTGTTTTAGCTCCACTGGATGAAAAGCTTGTTGATGAAGCCATTGCTAGTCTGACAGGGCCTATCACCCAGATTCCACCAATGTACTCAGCTATTAAGGTCAATGGTCGCAAGCTCTATGAGTATGCGCGTGCTGGTCAGGAAGTCGAGCGTCCAGAACGTCAGGTGACCATTTATAGTTTTGAAAGAACCAGTCCCATTTGCTACGAGGATAAACTTGCGCGTTTTACCTTCCGAGTAAAATGTAGCAAGGGAACCTATATCCGTACCTTATCGGTTGACTTGGGAGAGAAGCTTGGTTATGCAGCTCACATGTCTCATCTTACACGGACTAGTGCGGCTGGTTTACAGTTAGAAGATTCCTTGACCTTAGAAGAAATTGCCCAAAAAGTAGAGGCTGGAAAACTAGATTTTCTTTATCCTCTAGAGATTGGTACAGGGGATTTAGTAAAAGTAAACTTGACTCCTGAACAGGCAGATGAAGTCCGTTATGGTCGTTTTATTGAGTTAGAGTGTAGCGAGAAAGAAGTTGCCGCTTTCGAAGGTGAGAAGTTACTTGCTATTATGGAGAAACGTGATCATTTCTACAAACCAAGAAAGGTTTTCTCTTAAAATTATACTGAATAAACGATTTTTATCTACTAGTCTAAAGATGAGATGCTCTCATCTTTTTAAAATATTAGCCAATAAATAGTTTTTAAATTTTATGTCTTAAAAAACCATTGAAAATACAGTGTTATTTGACAGTTTTGCTTACTTATGATAAGATTTAATTTAAGAAAAGCTAGAGAAAAATAGAGGATATTATGAGTATTGAAATGACTGTCAGTGAGATTGCTGAAGTCTTGGGACTATCCCGACAAGCAATCAATAATCGTGTCAAAGAATTACCAGAAGAAGATATTACAAAAAACGACAAGGGTGTTACTGTTGTTACTCGCAGTGGATTGATTAAACTTGAAGAAATCTACAAAAAGACTATCTTTGAAGATGAACCGGTTAGTGATGAAGTTAAGCAACGAGAACTCATGGAAATTCTTGTTGATGAAAAGAACGCTGAAATCATTCGTCTTTATGAGCAATTGAAAGCTAAAGATAAGCAACTGGCTGAAAAAGATGAACAGATGCGTGTCAAAGACCGCCAAATCGCTGAAAAAGATAAGCAATTGGATCAACAACAACAGTTAACCCTTCAAGCTATGAAGGATCAAGAAACCCTTCAGTTGGAGTTGGATCAAGCTAAGCAAGAAGTTCAAGCATCGAAGAAAGGCTTCTTTGCTCGCTTATTTGGAAAATAAGAAAAAACTGCTTGGTTTCTAGGACTAGACCAGGTGGTTTCTTTTTACAAATCAATTAGGATTGATAAGATGGAAACACTAAGAGAATATATCTCATTTGATTTAGAATTCAATAAAGACCAGGATAAGACTCATTTGATTCAAGTATCAGCAGTGCATTTTAAAGAAGGTGAAGAAGTAGGGACATTCGACTCTTATGTCTACACTGATGTTCCTTTGAAGAGTTTTATTAATGGTTTGACGGGGATTACTTCAGAGACATTGAAAGGCGCACCAAAGGTAGAAGAAGTCCTGCAGAAATTTCAAGATTTTGTTGGTAACTTGCCTCTTATTGGTTATAATGCAGCAAAGAGTGATTTACCAATTCTACTAGAGCATGGATTTGACTATAGTCAGCAATATCTAGTTGATGTCTATAATGAAGCACTGGAGCGACGTAGTTCTGATCTTCATGGAATTGCTAATCTAAAATTACAAACTGTGGCTAATTTTCTAGGTTTTAAAGGGCAATCTCATAATAGTTTAGAGGATGCTCGTATGACTGCTCGAGTGTATGAAGCTTTTCTGGAGTCAGATGAGAGTAGACTCTTACTCAATTCTCAGACTAGTCTCAATTCGAATCCATTTGGTGCTTTGGATTTATCACAACTTTTTGATTAGGAGTTTTTATGAAACCTGAAAAACCGAAAAAATTGGGTTTTAAAAAGATTTACCTTAATCTGGATAAAATCCTCTTTCTATTCTTTCTAATCTTTATGTTGGTTGACTATATCTGGTTGCCACTAAACTCAGTGATAGCTGGATTTTTACTAAGTCAGACTGGATATTTGTTTATTTCCTACAACAATATTTTTGAGATAATAAAAAATGCTCCTATTGTCAGTCTTGGCTTCGTTATTTTAATAGCTATCAATCTACTGGTAGCCTATTTTCAACTTAGTATTCTCTTTATTGGAGCACGCCACCTCCTATATCACGAAAAAAGGACTCTTATAGAATATAGTCGAAAAGTATTTCGGGAAAGCCTTGCTTTTATGAAGAAGATGACTATTTCAAAAGCTTTGTTTATCTTTTTATTTGTAGCAATGCTATTTCCTTTTATCAGGAAGATATTTAAGATTTATTATTTCAATAAAATCGTAATACCAGAGTTTATTCAAACCTACATGGAAGATAAGTACTGGATGTGGTGGATAGCCATTATTATCTTATCAGTCTTATTCTTCTATGTTTCTGTTCGCTTGATGTTCACTCTACCTAAGGTCTTTTATGAAAAGATGACGGTCAAGGAAGCGATCATTTATAGTTTGGATAAAACTAAGAATTTCTTTTGGTTTTATGCTTGGCATTTATTCTTAATTATTGTAAAAACCAATCTATTCTTCTATCTTCCTCTCATCCCTTTACTATCAATCCAGTATATAGTGGATAGCCTTACTCAGAGAGAATCTCTGGTCCTTGCTATTTTGAATTTTGTTCTTATCAAGAATTTCCACTATATGGCACTGACCTATTTCCTTGTCAAATTCACATCTTTCTTAACGGGAGAAGAACTTGATATTATGCCAAGACGCGAGAAGGACCATATCATGAGATGGGGGGTCATGGTGTGTGCCAGTATTTTCTTTGCGATTGAAGGATATAATTATCTAGAAGCTCCTGTCGTCAATCCACCGCTTGTGATTTCACACCGTGGTGTATCAAATGGTAATGGCGTCCAAAATACAGTAGAATCCTTAGAAAAGACAGCGCAGTTAAAACCAGATTTAATCGAGATGGATATCCAAGAAACTAAAGATGGTCAATTTGTTATGATGCATGATGCTAATCTTAAAGGCCTAGCTGGTATTAATAAAACACCACAGGATTTGACCTTAGAAGAGTTAAAGCAGATTGACATTCATGAGAATGGTTATGAGACAAAGATTTCAAGTTTTGATGATTATCTGACTCGCGCAAATGAATTACATCAGAAACTTCTCATTGAGATTAAGACCAGCCACAAAGATAGCCCGCAGATGATGGAACATTTTCTAGACAAATACGGTGCAAAAATTAAGGTTTATGGTCATCAAATGCAATCCTTGGATTATAAGGTTATTGAAAAAGTGAGAGAGTATGACAAGGATATTCCTGTATACTTTATTCTTCCCTATAATTCTGTATTTCCTAGAACGGTTGCTACAGGCTACACAATGGAGTATTCTACTTTAGATGAATATTTTGTAACGAAACTATGGAATACTGATCAAAAACTCTATGTATGGACAATCAATAGTTCGGAATCATTTAATAAGTCTTTTCACCTAGGTGTTGACGGAATGATTACAGACGACTTGGAAAACATAAAAGAAGAACTAGTAACTGCTCAGGAAGACCCTGAATATAGTGACTTATTGCTAAATAAAGCAACTGAGTTCTTTGCTTATTAACATCAATTAAAAGAGGCTGTAAACCAGCCTCTTTTTGAGAATATAATTAAAATGGTAACTTACCAGCAAATGCTCCAAGTTTCTTTTTAGTAGTTTCATCAATTTGTTCAAGAGCAGCATTGAGCGCTTGAACAGTCATATCTGAAAGTGTTTCAATATCCTCAGCATCCACAACTGCTGGATCGAAATCAATTTTTACGACTTTTTTATCACCTGTTAAGGTAGCAGTTGCAAGGTTTTGAGCAGAAGTCCCAACAAATTCTGTGGCAGCCAATTCAGCTTGGCTTTGCTCCATTTGTTTTTGAAGTTTTTGAGCTTGACGCATCATGTTTTGCATATTCATCATGGCGGTAGTTAGTTTCCTTTTCTTTTATTTTCCATTTTATTTTAACAATTTTAATTGGAAAAGTCTAATTAAAATTTCAGGATTGCTATATACATATCAACCAATGATTTAAGGTTTCTTTAAGTTTTCTATATTATTCTGAAGAACTCTATTTTAATCGAGAAATAAGAATGCAAGGATTAAATTTTTTAATGTTCAAAACCTAAAGTGCTCTCGCCATCAGTTTCTAAATGGAGAGAACTAGTATTTATTTCAAGATAACGCTAGATTATGATATAATAGTAAGGAATGAGTTTTTAGAACAAACTAAAGGAGAATCGATATGATTTACGCTGGAATTTTAGCAGGTGGAACCGGCACGCGCATGGGTATTAGTAACCTACCCAAACAATTTCTTGAGTTGGGAGATCGCCCAATCTTGATTCATACAATTGAAAAATTTGTCTTAGAGCCAAGTATCGAAAAGATTGTGGTTGGAGTTCACGGAGACTGGGTAACACACGCAGAAGATTTAGTTGAAAAATTCCTTCCACTCCACAAGGATCGTATCATCATCACAAAAGGTGGTGCAGATCGAAATTCTAGTATTGAAAAGATCATCGAAGCTATCGATGCTTATCGTCCAATCACTGAAGATGATATCGTGGTCACACATGACTCAGTTCGTCCTTTTATCACACTTCGAATGATTCAAGATAACATTGCTCTCGCACAAAATCATGATGCTGTTGACACAGTAGTTGAAGCCGTAGATACCATTGTTGAAAGTACAAACGGTCAGTTTATCACAGATATTCCAAATCGCGCTCATCTATACCAAGGACAGACTCCACAAACCTTCCGTTGTAAAGACTTTATTGATTTGTATGGTTCTTTATCAGCAGAAGAAAAAGAAATTTTAACAGATGCATGTAAAATCTTTGTCATTAAGGGTAAAGATGTAGCCTTAGCAAAAGGTGAATATTCAAACCTTAAAATTACGACAGTTACAGACTTGAAGATTGCTAAAAGCATGATTGAGAAAGACTAAAGACATGATTAATCAAATTTATCAACTGACAAAACCAAAGTTTATTAATATTAAATATCAGGAAGAAGAAATTGATCAAGAGAATCATATCCTCATCCGACCAAATTACATGGCGGTTTGTCACGCGGATCAACGTTACTACCAAGGTAAACGTGATCCAAAGATTTTAGCGAAAAAACTACCAATGGCTATGATTCACGAGTCTTGTGGTACAGTCATTTCTGATCCAACAGGTACTTACAAAGTTGGTCAGAAGGTTGTTATGATTCCAAATCAACCACCTATGCAAAGTGATGAGGAATTCTACGAAAATTACATGACAGGAACATATTTCCTTTCAAGTGGTTATGATGGGTTTATGCGAGAATTCGTTTCTCTACCTAAGGATCGTGTGGTAGCTTACGAAGATATCGAAGATACAGTTGCTGCCATTACAGAGTTTGTCAGTGTTGGCATGCATGCTATGAATCGTTTCATGACGGTATCTCACAGCAGACGTCAACGCATTGCTGTCATTGGTGATGGAAGTTTAGCTTTTGTCATGGCCAATATTATCAACTACACCTTGCCTGAAGCTGAGATTATTGTTATCGGACGTCATTGGGAGAAATTAGAATTATTCTCATTTGCAAAAGAGCTCTACATTACTGATAGCATTCCAGAGGATCTTAGTTTTGACCATGGTTTCGAATGCTGTGGTGGTGATGGATGTGGACCTGCTATTAATGACTTGATTCGCTACATTAAACCACAAGGTACCATTTTGATGATGGGAGTTAGTGAGTATAAAGTTAATATCAATACTCGTGATTCATTGGAAAAAGGCTTGTTATTAGTTGGATCTTCTCGTTCTGGTAGAGTTGACTTTGAAAATGCCATCCAAATGATGGAGATTAAGAAGTTTGCCAATCGTTTGAAGAATATCATTTATCTAGAAGAACCAGTAAGAGAGATTAAGGATATTCATAGAGTATTTGCAACAGACCTTAATACTGCCTTCAAGACAGTATTTAAGTGGGAAGTCTAATGGAGGATGATTGTGAAGGAAATCGTTAAAGAAAAGATTGCTTCTTTATTATCTGGTGACGAAGAAATCCAGAGCGTTGAACAGTTGGGTGGAATGACCAATCAAAACTATTTGGTTAAAACATCCTCAAACCAGTACATCGTTAAGTTTTTCGGTAAAGGTACGGATAAATTAATCGACCGCCAGAATGAAAAGTTCAATCTTGAATTGTTGAAAGATTTGAAATTAGATGTAGAGAATTATCTTTTTGATATTGAAGCTGGTATCAAAGTCAATCAATACATTGAAAATGCAGAAACATTAGATTCAAATACTATAAAAACTAAATTTGAAAAAATTGCTCCAATTCTACAAACGATCCATGCTTCTGGTAAAGAATTAAAAGGAGAGTTTGCTCCTTTTGAGGAAATCAAAAAATATGAATCATTGATTCAAGGGGGGATTTCTTATCCAAACTATGAAGATGTCAGAAAATCAGTTCTTTCTTTAAAAAATGAGCTTGAGAAAATCGGAATTGATAAGAAATCATGTCATATTGATTTGGTTCCTGAAAATTTTATTGAAGCACCAGATGGACATCTTTATCTAATTGATTGGGAATATTCTTCCATGAATGACCCTATGTGGGATCTTGCGGCTCTCTTTTTAGAGTCTGAATTTACTACAGACGAAGAAGATTCCTTCTTGTCATATTATGAAAGCGAACAGACACCAGTTTCTCGGGAAAAAATTCGTATCTACAAAATCTTGCAAGACATTATTTGGAGCCTATGGACCATTTACAAAGAGGAAAATGGTGCAGATTTCGGAGATTATGGAATCACTCGTTATAATAGAGCTGTAAAAGAATTGCAGTCTCAGGGAGGTATTGATGAAGACTAAAAATGGAGTTTCCTTTGGACTTATCTCAGGTATTTTTTGGGGATTAGGGCTAACTATTAGTGCTTATATCTTCTCTATATTTACTGACTTGTCACCTTTTGTAGTAGCTGCAGCGCACGACTTTCTTAGTATTTTTATCTTGCTAGGATATCTTCTAGTTAAAGAAGGAAAGGTACGCTTTTCAATCTTCTTGAACATTCGAAATGTCAGTGTTATTATCGGAGCACTATTGGCTGGGCCAATTGGCATGCAGGCCAATCTCTATGCAGTCAAGTATATCGGTAGTTCTTTGGCATCATCGGTTTCAGCTATCTATCCTGCAGTTTCTGTCCTTCTTGCTTTCTTTTTCTTAAAGCATAAGGTTTCGAAGAATACAGTGTTTGGAATTCTTCTAATCATTGCAGGCATTATTGCTCAGACCTACAAGGTTGAACAGGTCAATTCATTCTATATTGGTATCCTCTGTGCCTTGATCTGTGCCCTTGCTTGGGGAAGTGAAAGTGTTCTGAGCTCATTTGCTATGGAAAGTGAACTCAGTGAACTCGAAGCCCTCTTGATCCGACAAGTCACATCTTTTTTATCCTATCTTGTTATTGTTCTCTTCTCGCATCATTCATTTGCAGAAGTGGCAAATGGACAATTATTGGGGCTTTTGATTATCTTTGCAGCATGTAATATGATTTCTTACCTTGCCTACTACATTGCTATCAATCGATTGCAGCCAGCAAAAGCTACTGGATTAAATGTGAGTTATGTAGTATGGACTGTTTTGTTTGCAGCGATTTTCTTGGGCTCGCCCCTTAATTTACTGACCATTATTACTTCACTTATCGTAATGGCTGGTGTTTATATTATTATTAAAGAATAAAGGAGAAAACGCGTGAAAGCGATTATCTTAGCAGCTGGCTTGGGAACACGTTTGAGACCCATGACAGAAAATACTCCCAAAGCCTTGGTTAAAGTCAATCAAAAACCATTGGTTGAATATCAAATCGAATTTTTGAAAGAACGTGGAATTGATGACATTATCATCGTTGTCGGTTATTTAAAAGAACAATTCGACTATCTTAAAGAAAAGTACGGGGTTCGTTTGGTCTTCAACGATAAGTATGCTGATTACAATAACTTTTATTCTCTTTACCTGGTAAAAGAAGACTTGGCCAACAGCTATGTTATTGATGCGGATAACTATCTTTTCAAAAATATGTTCCGTAATGATATCGAACGTTCAACTTATTTCAGTGTTTATCGTGAAGATTGTGATAATGAGTGGTTCCTAGTTTACGGAGATGATTACAAAGTTCAAGATATTATTGTCGATAGCAAAAATGGACGCATCTTGAGTGGTGTATCATTCTGGGATGCTCCAACAGCTGAAAAAATTGTAGGATTTATTGACAAGGCTTATGCAAGCGGCGAGTTTGTGGACCTCTATTGGGACAACATGGTCAAAGATAACATCAAAGAACTAGATGTATATGTAGAAGAGTTGGAAGAAAACTCTATCTATGAAATCGACAGTGTTAAAGATTATCAAAAATTAGAAAAGATTCTTTCTTCACAAAAATAAGCAACTTTTATGAACTGATACCTTACCTATTTTTACTTGACTTTTTAGGTTTGATACAGTATACTAGTGAAAATTTAACCTTTAAGGGCAGTCCAGAGAGACTCACAAGGTGTCAGAGAAAAGAAGCTACAACGGAAACAAGTAAGCAAGTGCTTATTTGCTACTTTTGTGTAAATATCTTAACTGAAACCTTGCAATTGCAAGGTTTTTCTTTATCTGATCCCCTTAAAATTTAAGGAGGAAAAGTTATGAATCCAAATTGTAAAAAACGAATGGGTGTAATTCGCTTGGAAGTTATGAGAGTAGTATCTCAGGAGGAAATCGCGCCAGCAATCTTTGAACTTGTACTTGAAGGAGAAATGGTCGAAGCTATGAAAGCGGGCCAATTTCTTCATTTGCGTGTACCTGATGATGCCCATCTCTTGCGTCGTCCAATTTCGATTTCATCAATTGATAAGGCGTCTAAGCAATGCAGACTTATCTATCGAGTTGAAGGAGCAGGGACAGCAATTTTTTCAACCTTAAAAACAGGTGATAGCATAGATGTTATGGGACCTCAAGGAAATGGCTTTGATTTATCTGATTTAGACAAGCAGAATCGTGTTCTTATAGTTGGTGGTGGAATCGGAGTTCCGCCCTTACTCGAAGTAGCTAAACAACTGAATGAGCGTGGTGTTGAAATAACAACTGTTTTAGGATTCGCTACTAAAGATGCTGTTATTTTGGAAGATGAATTATCCAAATTTAGTCAGGTCTTTGTAACGACTGATGATGGATCTTATGGTATTAAAGGAAATGTATCGGTAGTGATTAATGAATTTGACACAAAATTTGATGCAATCTACTCATGCGGTGCGCCTGGTATGATGAAATATATCAATCAAACCTTCCATGACCATCCAAGAGCTTATCTATCTCTAGAATCTCGTATGGCCTGTGGCATGGGGGCTTGCTACGCTTGCGTATTGAAAGTACCAGATAGTGATACAGTTAGTCAACGTGTGTGTGAAGATGGGCCTGTATTTAAAACAGGAACTGTTGTTTTATAAGGAGAGTGTCATGACTACAAATCGATTACAAGTCTCTCTACCAGGCTTAGAACTAAAGAATCCTATCATTCCTGCTTCAGGCTGTTTTGGTTTCGGACAAGAGTATGCCAAATACTATGATTTGGATCTTTTAGGATCTATCATGATTAAGGCTACAACCCTTGAACCACGCTTTGGTAATCCTACTCCACGAGTGGCAGAAACACCTGCTGGTATGCTGAATGCTATTGGTCTACAAAATCCAGGACTAGATGCCGTTCTCTCTGAAAAATTACCTTGGTTGCAAAGAGAATATCCGAATCTTCCAATCATTGCCAATGTTGCTGGATTTTCAAAGCAAGAATACGCAGCCGTTTCTAGTGGTATTTCCAAGGCACCTAACGTGAAAGCCATTGAGCTCAATATTTCTTGTCCAAACGTCGATCATGGGAATCACGGACTTTTGATTGGGCAAGACCCAGATTTAGCTTATGATGTGGTAAAAGCAGCCGTAGGGGCTTCAGATGTGCCAGTTTACGTTAAATTGACACCAAGTGTAACTGATATCGTTACCATCGCAAAAGCAGTAGAGGACGCAGGTGCTAGTGGTCTCACTATGATTAATACCCTTGTTGGTATGCGCTTTGATCTCAAAACTAGAAAACCAATCATTGCCAATGGTACTGGTGGAATGTCTGGACCTGCAATATTTCCTGTAGCTCTAAAACTCATTCGGCAAGTTGCTCAAACAACTAATCTTCCAATCATTGGTATGGGAGGAGTTGATTCGGCTGAAGCCGCTATAGAAATGTACTTAGCTGGTGCGTCAGCAATAGGAGTCGGTACAGCAAACTTTACCAATCCTTATGCCTGTCCTGATATTATTGATAACCTACCAAAAGTCATGGACAAATATAATATCGAAACTCTGGAACAATTGAGAAAAGAAGTTAAAAGTAGCTTATAGTTTTTTAAAATTCGTAATGTTTTGAATGCCTTCTTCTTTTTGGTATAATATGACTATGATTGTAACAATACCTATTAAAACAGAAAAAGACATTGCAACACCAGGACCAACAGTCCTTGTTTTAGGATATTTTGATGGTATCCACCTTGGACATCAAAAATTATTTAGTATTGCTGGTGAAATTGCTGCTAAGAAGAGATTAAGCGTTGCTTTAATTACCTTTCATGAATCACCAAAATTAACCTTAAAACCCTATTCACCAGAAAATTTACTTCATATCCTGAATGCAGAAGAACGTGAACGAAAGTTTAAACGTGCTGGTGTTGAAAATCTTTATTTAATGGACTTCTCAAGTCGTATCGCTAATATGACAGCTCAAGAGTTTGTGGATACCTTTGTCAAAGAAGTTAAAGCAGATACTATTGTAGTTGGATTTGACTATAGTTTAGGTTCTGATAGAAAATCGGCAGAAGATTTAAAAGAAATCTTTGATGGAGAAGTAGTCGTAGTACCTCCTGTAGAAGATGAAAAAGGAAAGATTAGCTCTACTCGTATTCGTCAAGCTATCCTTGAAGGGAATGTGAAAGAAGCGGGTCAGCTGCTTGGAAGTCCACTTCCTACAAGAGGAATAGTTGTACACGGCAATGCTCGTGGTCGAACAATCGGCTATCCAACTGCCAATCTGGTGCTCTTGGATCGTACTTATATGCCGGCAGATGGTGTCTATACCGTTGATATCGAAATCAAGAGAAAACTCTATCGAGGAATGGCCAGTGTCGGGAAGAACGTTACTTTTGATGGAGAGGAAGAGCGTTTTGAAGTGAATATCTTTGATTTTGATGAAGATATTTATGGTGAAACAGTGACCGTCTATTGGTTAGATCGTATCCGAGATATGGTGAAATTTGACGGCATTGAACAACTGGTCAAACAACTCGAAGAAGATGAAAAAGCTGCAAGAAAATAAAAAGTTCGAATGAAAATTCGAGCTTTTTATTTTGTTAAAATCTTAGAAAAACTAGAATAAGAGATGAGATATAAACTTAAGTCTGGTATAATTCTAATAAGAGATTAAGGGAGATTATGATGTTTAAAGAAAAAAGAAATAAGGGTTTTATTTCTGTACTGATGCTTTCGCTAGTATTCTTTGCGATTGCTTCTATTTCAGGATTCTTAGGTCAAATGCACAAGAAGCCTACAGAGAGGTTTGCAGATACGACTGATACTGGAAAAGAAGTTACTATGCCAGTCTATGGTATCTATCCTGAACCTGTCGGTGAAGTTGATGGTGGAACTGTTGTTTATATTGTGCAATATAGCAAGGAAGGTGAAGGAAAGTTTGCTGTAGTTGAGTCTAAAGTGAAAGATGAGTCAATTAATAAACTTCTTGAGTACGCAGACAGTCTTGCTGATAATCCTGCAACTCTCACAGGTATACAGTTAGAACCCCTCACTAATACCAATTTTGTCAATACTTCGAAGAACACTAAGATTATCAATCTTGATGAATTTATTAGCTCTATTCTCCCTGCTAAATCGGTTGTCGCTCGTAATATGAATACAAGAATTTATCTCAGTCTCAGTGAATATTCACGAGACAGCCTGAGCTATATTTTTGGTATTGTGATTTTTTCCGGCATGGGACTAATGACTTTAGTCGCAGCCTTTATCATACGAAAGAAAACAGTTGATTCATTCAAAGAGCTGTATCGTCTGTACCCTGAATTAGATGGAAATCTCGAACTGCTTGATACTCAAGCTGAATTTTATGACCAGGTCTTGAAAGTTATTTTGTATAAAAACCATCTCATTACTTATTACAAAGGAACCCAAGCTCTAGATCTTAGAGATGTGTGGAGGATCTATTTAGTACGTACAAGTTATAGTCGTTTTACAAAAGTTTATCAGTTTGTATATACTCGAAAAGATAGTTCTAAGAAGTATAGCTTAACTATTCGAAATACTAATAGAGTAGAAGAACAATTAGAAGAATTCTGGAATCTTCTTCCAAAAAAATTTCCTGAGATCAACATTGGTAGTTTATAAGAAAGCATCTTTTTGGGTGCTTTTCCTTTTGGGTAAAATTTTGGAAAAAAGTGAATTTATAACTTGACATCTTAAATGTTAAGGAGTAGAATATTTACTGGTTAATTAAATGGTTAAGTTTATGAATCCAATATATTTTGCTAAACAATACTAGAAACCTATAAAAAGGATTAGAACATTTAATTGTTTTTATAAATATTTCTATTTATAAACTTAACTGGTTAATGACACAGAACTTATAATGTTGCCTAAATCTTATATTTAGTAGTGAAAATAGAAAGTGTGTTTAGATGAAAATCAATAAAAAATATGTTCTTGGTTCAGTAGCTCTTATAGCCTTAAGCCTTTCAAGTTATGAATTAGGGCGTTACCAAGCAGTACAGACTGGCAAAGAGTCTAATCGTGTGGCTTATATAGATGGAAATCAGGCTAGTACTAAGACCGAAAATTTGACGCCAGATGAGGTGAGTCAGCGAGAAGGAATCAATGCAGAACAGATAGTCGTTAAGATTACCGATCAAGGCTACGTAACTTCACATGGAGACCATTATCATTACTTTAATGGTAAGGTTCCTTATGACGCTATTATTAGTGAAGAACTCTTGATGAAAGATTCGAATTATCAACTTCGAAATGAGGATATTGTCAACGAAGTCAAGGGTGGCTATGTCATTAAGGTTGATGGTCGCTATTATGTATATCTCAAAGATGCTTCACATTCCGAAAATATTCGTAGTAAGGATGAAATCAATCGTCAGAAGCAGGAACATGGACATGGTGGCGGAGTAAAGGTTAGTAATGAAGTCGCTGTAGCAAGGACTCAGGGACGTTATACGACGGATGATGGTTATATTTTTAATGCTAGTGATATTATTGAGGACACAGGTGATGCTTACATCGTTCCACATGGCAATCACTTTCATTATATTCCCAAAAGTGATTTATCAGCTAGCGAACTAGCTGCTGCTCAGGCCTTCTTATCCGCTAAAGGTGGTCAAACAAGCTCAGTTGGGTATCGACCGTCAACAAATTCTTCTAGCGGCTCATCAGATGCTTCGAATAGTAGTACATATAGACAAACGAATCAAAGCAATGTTGAGGCAAATACTAGAAGATGGACCCCAAGTGTTAGCCCACAAGTGGATAATAGTTATCAAGCAAGTCCAAGTGAAGATGTATCTAGTCTTTTGAAACAACTTTATGCCTTACCACTCAGCCAACGTCATGTGGAATCCGATGGTTTGCTCTTTGATCCTGCCCAAATCACGAAAAGAACAGCAAATGGGGTAGCAGTACCACATGGGGATCACTATCATTTTATCCCTTATAGTCAAATGTCAGCTTTGGAAGAAAAGATTTCACGGATAATTCCAGTTGGAAATCAAAAAATTGTTTCCGTTCCTGGAGCTACTAGTTTACAGCCGAATCTTACGATAAAACCTCTTCCTCAACCAGTTCCAAATCCGCAACCAACTCCAGTTCCTATTCCTGAAAATCATTCTAATGAGGAACTTACCAAGCAAGTAGTCAGAAAAATTGGTCAGGGTTATGTCCTTGAAGATAAAGGAGTATCACGTTATGTCTTGAGTAAGGATTTGTCTAAAGAGAATCTTATAGCTTTTGAGAAAAAACTAAATAAGGTGCCTACACCATCTCATACCTTAGCGGAGAAGAAAAGCACAATAGCTCCTAGAGATCAGGAATTCTATGATAAGGCTTATAGTTTGTTGGAGCAAACGCATAGGAACTTACTTGAAAATAAGGGACGGCTATCTGACTTCAAGACTTTGGATCAGTTGTTAGAAAGATTAAATGATGAGCATGTTAATAAGATAGCTTTTGTAGATGATTTGCTTAAATTTATTGCACCGATTAGTCATCCAGAACGTCTTGGTAAGCCAAACTCAGAAATCGAGTATAGTGACTATGAAGTTCGTGTAGCCCAGCTAGCGGATAAGTACACAACATCGGATGGTTATATCTTTGATGCTCATGATATTATCAGTGACGAGGGAGATGCTTATGTAACGCCACATATGGGTCATAGTCATTGGATCGGTAAGGATAGTTTGTCCGAAGCTGAGAGGGCAACTGCTCAGGCGTATGCCAAAGAGAAGAGATTGACGCCTCCTTCGACAGATAATCAGAACTCAACAAAATCGGAAGCAAAAGGGGCAGAAGCTATCTATAATCGGGTAAAAGCTGAGAAGAAGGTACCGCTAGATCGCATGCCTTACAATCTACAATATGCAGTTGATGTAAAAAATGGTAACTTGATTATCCCTCACTTTGATCATTACCATAATATCAAGTTTGAATGGTTTGATGAAGGACTTTACGAAGCTCCTAAGGGATATGCGCTCGAAGATCTTTTTGCGACTGTGAAGTACTATGTCGAGCATCCAAGCGAGCGTCCGCATTCAGATAGTGGTTGGGGAAATGCAAGTGACCATGTTCTAAGAAACCAAAATGGACAACATGACCATTCGAATAATGTAAAACCAAATGAGGAGAAACCTCAGACAGAAAAAACTGAAGATGAAAAAACTCTTGAGGAGAAGCCGCAAATGGAAAAGCCAGAGGATACTAATCCAGCTGATGAACCAGAAGAATCTCCAGAGGAAGAACCACAGATTGAAACTGAAAAGGTAGAAGCTAAACTACAAGAAGCAGAAGAGTTATTAAAGAATGTGACAGATGCAGGAGTGAAATCCAATGCTAGCGAAACCTTGGCTGGTTTACGAAATAATCTAACACTAGGTACTATGGATAACAATGGTATTATGGCTCAGGCTGAAAATCTTTTAGTCTTGCTAAAAAATAGTAAGCCTATAACAAACGAAAAGAATTAAAAGTCAAATGATAAAGATGACTAGTGAGAACTGATAATGAAATCAAGTTCTCACTTTTTTCATGAAAATCCATAAAAAATATTGACATTTTAAGTTTTTAGGAGTAAACTATTTACTAGTTAATTAAATGGTTAAATACTAGTTAAGGAGTTGTTATGAAAAAAAGAAGCATTCTATGGTTCATGATTACCTTCTTTGTTCTCATTTTAGGGGCATGTGGACAAAAGGTTAGTCAAGACAATCGTAATGAAACTAAGGGAATGAAGATTGTGACTAGTTTTTATCCTGTCTATGCCATGGTCAAAGAAATTTCCGGTGACCTAAATGACGTTCGGATGATTCAATCTAGTTCAGGTATCCATTCATTTGAACCTTCGGCAAATGATATTGCAGCCATTTATGATGCAGATGTTTTCGTTTATCATTCTCATACCTTGGAATCATGGGCGGGAAGTTTAGATCCAAGCCTGCAAAAGTCTAAGGTAAAGGTCTTAGAAGCATCAGAAGGTATGACCTTGGAGCGCGTGCCTGGATTAGAAGATATGAAAGCTGGAGACGGGATTGATGAGAAGACCTTGTATGATCCTCATACTTGGCTTGATCCTGAAAAGGTTGCTGAAGAAGCCCAGATTATCGCTGATAAGTTATCCGAACTAGACAGCGCTAATAAGGATACTTATCAAAAAAACGCACAAAGTTTTAGTGCCAAAGCTCATGATTTGACCAAGAAATACCAACCCATTTTTGAAAAAGTCAATCAAAGAAATTTTGTAACTCAACACACAGCTTTTTCATATTTAGCGAAACGCTTTGGATTAAATCAACTTGGAATAGCTGGTATTTCACCAGACCAAGAACCAAGCCCGAGACAGTTAACCGAAATTCAAGAATTTGTAAAAAATTATAAGGTCAAAACTATCTTTACAGAGAGCAATGCTTCGTCTAAAGTTGCTGATACACTTGTTAAATCAACAGGTGTGAGTCTTAAAACACTCAATCCTTTAGAGGCTGACCCACAAAACGATAAGTCCTACTTGGAAAATTTAGAAGACAATATAGCTATTTTAGCTGAAGAATTGAAATGAGGAGTTTATGAAAATTAATAAAAAATATCTAGCAGGATCTGCAGTGGTCCTTGCATTAAGTGTCTGCGCTTACGCTTTAAATCAACATCAAGCGCCTGAGAACAAAGAAAATAACCGTGTATCCTATGTTGACGAGAAAGAGTCTGATGCTAAAAAGAATGAAAATCTGACACCTGATCAAGTTAACCAAAAAGAAGGAATAGAAGCCGAACAGATTGTTACTAAGATTACAGATCAAGGCTATGTGACTTCCCACGGTGACCATTTCCATTTCTACAATGGTAAGGTGCCTTTTGATGCCATCTTTAGTGAAGAATTGGTCATGAAAGATCCAAACTATCAACTAAGTGATGGAGATATTGTCAATGAGATTAAAGGTGGCTATATCATCAAGGTGGATGGCAAATATTATGTCTATCTTAAAGATGCTAGTCACGCAGAGAATATTCGTACCAAAGACCAAATCGAGAAACAAAAACAAGAACACACATCAGATAGTAGCAGTACAAGTAATGAAGTTATTGCTGCCAGAGCACAAGGTCGATATACAACTGATGACGGTTACGTCTTTAATCCTGCAGATATTATTGAAGATACAGGTGACGCTTATATCGTTCCTCATGGTGGCCATTATCATTACGTTCCTAAGAGTGCTCTATCTTCAAGTGAATTGGCTGCCGCTCAAGCTTACCTTGCTGGAAAAGGAAGTCAACAAAGTTTAACAGACTACAAACCGATTCCAAGTGTTGAACCAAGTCATCAAGTAGAGAAACCAGCTACAAGCAATCCAGTACAAGAAGAAAATAATCTTCAAAAACTTCTAGAACAGCTTTACGCTTTACCAGTTAGTCAACGCTATAAAGAATCTGATGGTTTGGTATTTGACCCGGCTAAAATTACTAGTCGTACGCCTAATGGAGTTGCTATCCCTCATGGAAATCATTACCATTTCATCCCTTATACTAGTTTATCTGCTTTGGAGCAAAAGATTGCACGCTTGATACCACTTTCAGGTCTAGTAACACCATCAAATCCTGTGGAAACTCCAAGTAAACCAAACGAAGACCATGATCACGACCATGATCACGAAGATGTTGATCATCAACACGAAGAAGACCATGACCACGATCATGCTAATCATCGACACGGTGAAGACCACGATCATGGCTTTGCTATTGATCGAGTGATTAGTGAGGACGAACAAGGTTTTGTCGTTTCACATGGAGACCACAATCATTATTTTTACAAGAAAGATTTGACGGCCCAACAGATTAAAGAAGCTCAGGAACACTTGAAAGGTAAAACCGAAGTTAAACCTAATCCATCAGATGATCACCATGATGAAGACGGGCATGATCACCACCACGGTGAAGACCACGATCATGGCTTTGCTATTGCTCGAGTGATTAGCGAGGACGACCAAGGTTTCGTAGTTTCACATGGAGACCACAATCATTATTTTTACAAGAAAGATTTGACGGCTCAACAGATTAAAGAAGCCCAGGAACACTTGAAAGGTAAAACCGAAGTTAAACCTAATCCATCAGATGAGCACCATGATGAAGACGGGCATGATCACCACCATGGTGAAGACCACGATCACGGTTTCGATGCTGACCGAGTGATAAGTGAAGATGAGCAAGGTTTTGTAGTTTCACATGGAGACCATGCCCATTATTTCTTTAAAAAAGATTTAACAAAAGATCAGATTAAAGCTGCTCAAGAACATTTAAACAGTCATAAAACTGAGTCTGTTAAACCTCTTGCAAAAGATGTAGAAGCATTTTCTAGAGATGCCAGCGATGAAGAAAAAATAGCTTATATTTCTAAAACATATGGCGTTCCTCTTGAGGCTATCAGAATTTCAAATGGATTCTTTGTATTTGGTAATCCAGACCAGGCTTATGACCCAACTCACATTCACCCTTACGCTGTTCGTAAGGAACACGTTCGTATTCCGATTCAAACTGGAGATGCAGAGCTTGATTTCCTAAACGAACTCTATACAACTGCTCTACGTGATGGTGTTTCTCCTTATAGCTTGCAGGTTGAAAATGGTAGCTTTGTTATCCCTCATGGTGACCACAACCACTACATCAAGGTTCAAACTAAAGGTTATGAAGTCGCTTTGAAAAACAAAATTCCTGCATTACAGTCAACTTACCAACCTGGTGCTTTTGATGAAAAAGCAGTCCAGTATAAGATTGATCAACTCTTGGCAGAAAGTCGCGAAGTTTATAAAGATAAACCAATTATACAAAGACAAATTGAACTTGCTTTGGGGCAATTCTCTGAAAATATGAAAAAACTCTCAACCAACTCTACTGCAGGATATTTGGCAGCTTTGGATTTGTTTGATAAGCAGTATATTCACATTGACTCAAGTGTCAAACCAACAGAAATCAGTCCTTTAGACAAAAAATATCAAGCATTAGTAGATAAGATTAATACCTTAGACACAGATGCTTATGGACTTCCTAAGAAGGATTTATTGACTCAGCTTCAAGAAAATAAACTAGCCCAAGATGAAGCAGGTTTAGATGCAGTTGAAGCTAAGTTACAAGCTTTGCAAGATTTTAATGACCGTACTGGAGTTACAACAGTAGAATACATCAAGTATTTCTACCAACATCTATCTGACGGTCGCTTAAATGACACTCTTAGAAATAAAGTTGCCAACCTAACGTGGACACTTTATCAGTCACAATCCTTCCTTAAGGCAACTGACTTGAACAAAATCTTCCCAGAAATCTATCAAACAAAACTGGAAGTAGAAGAAGCACTGAAAAATGAGCCAGTTGCAAGCAAGGCTTCTGAAACAATCTTAGATACAGAAAAAGTGGATGGCCATAGTGCTAAAACTGCAGTCTATGAGTTCTTGAAAGGTTTGTATGATGATCTAAAACCTGAGGAACAAAGTAACCATGTCTTAAAAGGGCAAGTAGAAGAGTTATTAACAAAAGCTGAAGAATTAGTGAATCAAGTCAATGAGGAGGGGGTTAAAGCTTCACTCTCTGACGAAGTGAAAAATCTGAAGGTTGCTTTGGAGAAAGAAGACGCAGACCTTGATGAATTAAATACACAGGTTCAAGATCTTTTGAAACGTATTTCACTAACAATCCAAAATGAACGTGACAATTCGAAACAAGACCCAGAGGTTTTAGTTCTTTACCAAAAACTCTATAACGGTGTCATTGCTCTCCATACTTATTTGGAAATGAATAATGGTTCTGATGCGGACTTTGAAAAGGTAGATGCTCTGTTTGACAAGTTAAGTGCAGCAAGTAAAGACAAGCAAGCTTTGCTAACGGTCGCTCAAGAAATTGTTTCATTAAACCAAGAGCTTAGATCTAAAGCAACGCCAAGTCAAGAAACACCTGTTGAAACAAAACAAGCAACACCAGGTCAAGCTAGCACCGAAGTAACAAGTGAAGAATCAAGTTCACATTCAACTACTACAAGTCCTGAAACAAGTGACAAAGAAGTAAATTAAAAAGAAGTAGCATTGCTACTTCTTTTTTAGTCTTTATAAGCTACAATTCCAATAATTGTATCAACTGCACGTTCCATGGTTTGAAGGCTGACATATTCAAAACGGCCATGCATGTTTTCACCGCCAGCGAAGATATTCGGCGTTGGAATTCCCATAAAGGAAATCTTAGAACCGTCTGTTCCTCCACGGATAGGCTCGATAATAGGTGTGATATCAAGACTTTCCATTACTGATTTAGCGATGGTGATTGGAGTCATATCCTTTTCAATGACTTCCTTCATGTTGTAGTACTGGTCTGTCAAAGTCAAGGTTACACGATTGCTAGCAAGTTCTTGGTTCATCTTATCAGCGATAGTTTGCATAGCAGCTTTACGCGCTTCAAAGTTTTCTTTTTCGAAGTCACGAATGATATAGCTAGCACGCGCTTCCTCAACACTACCAGTTATATCCATGAGATGGTAGAAACCTTGGTAACCATCAGTCAATTCAGGTCGGTCTCCAGCTGGGAGTTGGTTGTGGAAATCAATCGCTAACTGAAGGGCGTTAACCATTTGTCCTTTAGCTGTTCCTGGGTGAACATTACGACCTTGGAAATGAAGTTCAGCACCTGCAGCAGAGAAGGTTTCATACTGAAGTTCACCAAGAGGTCCACCGTCAACTGTATAAGCAAAGTCGACATCGAAGTCTTCTGCATCAAATTTATTGGCACCGACACCAATCTCTTCATCAGGTCCAAAGCCGACACGAATTTCGCAGTGCTTAATTTCAGGATGAGCAGTCAAGTATTCGATGGCTGTCATGATTTCGGCGATACCTGATTTATCATCGGCACCGAGAAGAGTAGTTCCATCAGTAGTAATTAAAGTTTGTCCAGGATATTTCTCTAAGCTCTTGAAATCTGCAGGATCAAGCTTGAAACCAGAATTACCTAGTTCAATAACTCCCCCATCGTAGTTTTCAATAACTTGAGGGTTGACACCTTCAGCATTAAAATCAGCCGTATCCATGTGGGAGATAAAACCAATCTTGCGAGTTAAACTTGGATCGTTAGCTGGAAGTGTACCGATAGCAAAACCGTTTGGCAAATAATAGACATTTTGCAAACCGACACGTTTCATTTCTGGGATGAGGACATTAGTCGCAAAGTCTACTTGACTTTGAGTACTTGGTGTAGTAGTAGAATTTTCGTCTGAACGTGTGTTAACTTTAACATAAGTCAAAAAACGCTCTAGTAATGTTGGATATTTCATCATAACTCCTTTTTATAATTTTTTATTTACCCAGACAAAATTGGCTAAACAACTGTGTAATGAGTTCATCAGGAGCGGCATCACCAGTTATCTCGCCAAGAATTTCCCAGGTTCGAGTTAAATCAACTTGAAGCAGATCAACTGGCATGCCCAATTCAAGACCTTCGTTAACTGCTTGTAAGCTTTCGACTGCCTTTTCAATTAATGAAATATGACGTGCATTGGACAAGTAAGTAGCATCTTGTTCGACCAAGCCAGCATTTTCAAAGAAGAGGTTATTGATGCGTTCTTCAATCTTATCAATGTTTTGATTTTTAAGGACTGAAATAGGAATGACATCATCTGGAAGTTCAGCAGTTTCAATTGCTTCTGGGAGGTCAGTTTTGTTGAGAAGAATGATACGATTAGTGTCCTGACTGATTTCTAGAAGTTGTCTGTCTTGTGCTGTTAGTGGTTCACTAGCATTTAGCACCAGTAGAACCAAGTCAGCTTCCTTGAGGGCTTTTTTCGAACGCTCAACACCGATTTGTTCCACGATATCATCCGTGTCACGAATACCTGCAGTATCAATCAACTTCAGAGGAACACCGTTGATATTGACGTATTCTTCGATGACATCTCTAGTAGTCCCTGCAATATCCGTTACAATAGCTTTATCTTCACGTAGGAGGTTGTTGAGGAGACTTGATTTCCCAACGTTAGGACGACCAATGATGGCCGTTGCAATTCCTTCGCGGAGAATTTTACCACGACGTGCAGTTTTTAGGAGATTGGTCAATAGTTGTTCAAACTCCAAGGTTTTTTCACGAACAACAGCAGTAGTGGCTTCTTCCACATCGTCATACTCAGGGTAATCGATATTAACCTCAACCTGGGCCAGAGTATTGAGAATTTCCTGACGAGTATTGTTAATGAGGTCAGATAGGGATCCATCAAGTTGTTTGACTGCTATATTCATAGCCTTGTCAGTCTTAGCACGGATGATATCCATTACAGCTTCAGCCTGAGTCAAGTCTACACGACCGTTGAGGAAGGCACGTTTGGTAAACTCACCAGGCTCTGCCATGCGAGCCCCTTCACGGATAGCCAATTGCAGGATTTCATTGGTTACGGCGATTCCACCGTGAGTGTTAATCTCGATAATATCTTCACGAGTAAAGGTCTTTGGAGACCTCATAGCTCCTACCATGACCTCGTCCATAACCTTACCAGTCAAAGGGTCAATAATGTGGCCGTAGTTCAGTGTGTGGCTAGCAACTTTGCTCAAGTCTTTGCCTTTAAAAATTTTTTGTGCAATGGCAAAGCTATCCGTTCCGCTTAGGCGAACAATCCCAATCGCCCCTTCACCAAGCGGTGTCGAGATTGCTGCAATGGTATCAAATTCACGTGTAATCATTTCATTTCCTTTTAACAATTTATATACAAATATCTCTTAAAATTGTAACAAAATAAAGTTTTTTATTCAACGAATGCCACTTATAAAGAAAAGCCTAAGCAGATTGCTTAAGCTTTACTTAGTGCGCATTTCCCCTTGCGGGAAGTAAGTTCCTTCAGGCATATCGTTGATGATGACATGAACAGCAGATTGAGGTGCACCAGTGTTACGAACCACAGCTTCAGTTACTTCCTTAGCTAAGGCTTTCTTTTGCTCGAGCGTGCGTCCTTCAAATAAATCGATGCGTACAAATGGCATAATAGCTTCCTCCACTAGTTTTTGATTTCTTCTATTTTACCACATTTTGCCGTTTAAAGCTTTTGGAAAATATGATATACTAGAATGTAGCAGAAAATTAGAAATGGACGTGAAATAGAAACATGGCACAGTTGTATTATCGTTATGGGACCATGAATTCAGGAAAGACCATCGAGATTCTCAAGGTAGCCTATAACTATGAGGAGCAAGGAAAGGGAGTTGTGATTATGACTTCAGCTCTGGATACACGTGACGGTGTCGGTTATGTCTCTAGTCGCATTGGAATGAAAAGACCAGCAATTGCCATTGACGAAACAACAGATATCTTTGGGTTTATCCGGGATTTGCCTGAAAAGCCTTACTGTGTGCTTGTTGATGAAGCTCAATTTCTAAAACGTCATCATGTTTACGATTTAGCTCGTGTTGTCGATGAGTTAGATATACCTGTTATGGCATTTGGTTTAAAAAATGACTTTCGCAATGAGCTGTTTGAAGGTTCCAAACACCTCTTGCTCTTAGCAGATAAGATTGATGAGATCAAGACCATTTGTCAGTATTGCAAGAAAAAAGCGACTATGGTTTTGCGTACGCAGGACGGATTGCCTGTTTATGATGGTGAACAAATCCAGATTGGTGGAAATGAAACCTATATCTCAGTTTGCCGTAAACATTATTTTGCCCCTGAAATCAATAAGGAGAATCAATAAAAATGAACATCTATGATCAACTACAAGCTGTAGAAGACCGTTATGAAGAATTAGGAGAATTGCTCAGCGACCCGGATGTGGTCTCTGATACCAAACGTTTCATGGAGCTTTCAAAAGAAGAAGCTTCTACTCGTGATACAGTTACAACCTACCGTGAATACAAACAAGTCCTTCAAAACATTGTCGACGCTGAGGAAATGATTAAGGAATCAGGCGGAGATGCAGACTTGGAAGAAATGGCCAAGCAAGAACTCAAGGATGCTAAGGCAGAAAAAGAAGAGTACGAAGAAAAATTGAAAATCTTGCTCCTTCCTAAAGATCCAAACGATGACAAGAATATCATCCTTGAAATTCGTGGAGCTGCTGGTGGAGATGAGGCAGCACTCTTTGCTGGTGACCTTCTAACAATGTACCAAAAGTACGCTGAAGCCCAAGGCTGGCGCTTTGAAGTCATGGAAGCATCTATGAACGGTGTCGGTGGTTTCAAAGAAGTGGTTGCCATGGTTTCAGGTCAGTCAGTTTACTCTAAGCTTAAGTACGAGTCAGGTGCCCACCGTGTGCAACGTGTCCCTGTGACAGAAAGCCAAGGACGTGTCCATACTTCTACAGCAACTGTCCTTGTCATGCCTGAGGTAGAAGAAGTAGAGTACGATATTGATCCAAAAGACCTTCGTGTGGATATCTACCACGCATCTGGTGCTGGTGGACAGAACGTCAATAAGGTTGCGACTGCCGTTCGTATCGTCCACTTACCAACCAATATCAAGGTGGAGATGCAGGAAGAACGTACCCAGCAGAAAAACCGTGAGAAGGCCATGAAGATTATTCGTGCGCGTGTGGCAGACCACTTTGCTCAGATTGCTCAAGATGAGCAAGATGCTGAGCGTAAGTCTACTATCGGTACTGGTGACCGTTCAGAACGTATTCGTACTTATAACTTCCCACAAAACCGTGTAACAGACCATCGTATCGGCTTGACTCTACAAAAACTTGATACAATTCTAGCAGGTAAATTGGATGAAGTTGTAGATGCCTTGGTTCTTTATGACCAAACACAAAAATTGGAAGAATTAAACAAATAATGAAATTAGCTCAAATTTTTAAAGATTTTGAGGAAAAGTTGATAGTACAAGGAGAGGAAGCAGAAAGCCTCTCCTTTGTCTATCGTAGCCTAAAAAATCTATCTTTTACAGACTTCATCTTTACTCTTCAGCAAAAAGTAACAGAGGAAGAAAAAGAGTTTGTAGAGGAAATTTACACGAAGCTGGCAAATCATATACCTGCCCAGTATATTATTGGTCATGCTGATTTCTTTGGAATGCAGTTAAAAGTGGATGAGCGGGTTTTGATTCCTCGCCCAGAGACAGAAGAGTTGGTGGAACTCATTTTGACTGAGAATCCTGAGAAAAATCTTAAAGTACTAGATATCGGAACAGGAAGCGGAGCAATTGCCCTTGCTTTAGCTAAAAATAGGCTAGATTGGTCGGTTGCAGCTGCGGATATTTCACAGGATGCTTTAGACTTATCGTTGGAGAATGCTAACGCTCAAAATCTAAATCTCTCTTTTATCAAATCTGATTGTTTCTCCGAAATTTCTTCAAAATATGATATAATTGTATCCAATCCACCATACATTTCTCGTGAAGATCAAGAAGAAGTTGGCTTGAATGTTCTGCATTCAGAACCACATCTGGCACTTTTTGCTGACGAGGATGGTCTAGCTATCTACCGTAGAATCGCGGAAGACTCCAAGGACTATCTAAATAATGGTGGTAAGATTTATCTTGAAATTGGCTACAAACAAGGTCAAAGTGTGCCTGCTCTCTTTATGGAAAATCTTCCAGAGAAACGAGTTCGAACGCTCAAAGACCAATTTGGCCAAGATAGGATGGTTGTCATTGATGATGGAGAAAATTAAGCAAAAGTTGGAAAAGGGTGGAGCTGTAGTTTTGCCGACCGAAACAGTTTATGGACTTTTTGCAAAAGCGCTAGATAAAAAAGCTGTTGATTATGTCTACCAGCTTAAACGTCGTCCAAGAGACAAGGCACTTAATCTCAATGTCGCTCATCTAGACGATATCTTGAACTTTTCAAATAATCAGCCACCTTATTTACAAAAACTTGTTGATAGTTTTCTTCCTGGGCCTTTGACCATTATCCTAGAAGCTAATGGCAAGGTTCCCTACTGGGTCAATTCAGGATTACCGACAGTTGGTTTTCGGATGCCCAGTCACCCTATAACTCTAGAATTGATTCGTGAGTTTGGTCCCTTAATCGGCCCGTCTGCAAATATCTCGGGTCAAGCTAGTGGTGCTAGCTTTAAAGAGATTTTAAAAGACTTTGGACAAGAGGTTTTGGGAATAGAAGATGACGCTTTTTTAACAGGTCAAGATTCGACTATTTTAGATTTGACTGCTTGTAAGGCTAGAATTCTACGCCAAGGTTCGATAACTCGAGAAGATATCCTTGCCAAGATACCTGAAATTCCTTTTGAGGAGGTATGATATGCTACGTGCTTTGAAAGCAACAGATGTTGCATCGATTCATGAGATTAACAAAGATGCTTTAGGTTATGATTTCAGCCCTGAGGAAACGGCTAGTCAACTAACCAAATTATCCCAAGACTCACATCATTTCCTACTTGGTTATGAGGATGATACTAGTCACGAACTAGTTGGTTATATTCACGCTGAGGTTTATGAGTCTCTTTATTCTAAAGCAGGATTCAATATCTTAGCCTTGGCAGTGTTGCCACAAAGCCAAGGTAGAGGTTTTGGTAGAGATTTACTTGAAGGGTTGGAGAAAGAAACAAAAAGACGGGGTTATGAGTTTATTCGATTAAATTCTGCAGACCATCGTCTTGGTGCGCATGCATTTTACGAAAAAGTGGGTTATACTTGTGATAAAATGCAGAAACGATTTATTAAGTTAATTAAAGGAGAAGACATATGATTTTTGACAAAGATGATTTTAAAGCATATGATGCTGATCTTTGGAATGCCATTGCCAAAGAAGAGGAACGTCAACAAAACAATATTGAGTTGATTGCTTCAGAGAACGTTGTATCTAAGGCTGTAATGGCAGCGCAAGGTTCTATCTTGACTAATAAATACGCTGAAGGTTATCCAGGACGTCGTTACTATGGTGGTACTGATGTAGTGGATGTTATCGAAAGTCTAGCTATTGAACGTGCGAAAGAAATCTTTGGTGCTAAATTTGCCAATGTCCAACCTCACTCAGGAAGCCAAGCTAACTGTGCAGCATACATGGCCTTGATCGAACCAGGTGATACGGTTATGGGGATGGATTTAGCTGCGGGTGGACACTTGACTCACGGAGCTTCTGTCAGCTTCTCAGGTCAAACCTATAACTTCGTTTCATATAGCGTTGATCCGGAAACAGAGCTATTGGACTTTGAAGCCATCTTAAAACAAGCTCAAGAAGTGCAACCAAAACTTATCGTTGCTGGTGCATCAGCCTATTCTCACATCATTGATTTCTCTAAATTCCGTGAAATTGCGGATGCTGTGGGCGCAAAACTCATGGTCGACATGGCCCACATTGCTGGCTTGGTTGCAGCCGGTCTTCATCCAAATCCAGTTCCATACGCACATATCACAACGACAACAACTCACAAAACTCTTCGTGGACCACGTGGTGGATTGATTTTGACGAACGACGAAGACCTTGCTAAGAAAATCAATTCCGCTATTTTCCCAGGTATCCAAGGTGGACCATTAGAGCATGTTGTTGCTGCTAAGGCTGTAGCCTTTAAAGAAGTATTGGATCCAGCCTTTAAAGAATATGCTGCTAATGTCATCAAGAACAGCAAGGCCATGGCAGATGTCTTCTTGCAAGATCCTAATTTCCGCATTATCTCTGGTGGTACTGAAAACCACCTCTTCTTAGTGGATGTAACAAAGGTTGTAGAAAGTGGAAAAGTAGCCCAAAACTTATTGGATGAGGTTAACATTACCCTTAATAAAAATTCAATTCCTTACGAAACATTGTCACCATTTAAGACAAGTGGTATTCGTATCGGAGCGGCAGCAATTACTGCTCGTGGTTTTGGTGAAAAAGAAAGCCGTCAAGTTGCTGAACTTATTATTAAAGCCCTTAAGAATGCAGAAAACGAAGCTGTCTTAGAAGAAGTGAGAAGTGCAGTCAAATCCTTGACAGATGCCTTCCCATTATATGAGGACTAATATTTTATGGATATTTATATTAAGAAAGCCATTATCCATCAGTTCAGCCCTGATGACACAGAGTTGTTCTTGGCGGATAAGTTTCTCAATATCACTCCTAAAATCGAGGAATACTTGCGTAAAAAAGTGGAGCGTGTGTATTCGGATGATGCCAAAACTGGTATTTTTGAAGAGGATAATCCATTTTTCAACCACATCACAGATGATTTAATGGAAACATCTGTTACAATTGCTAATCTCTGGAAAGAGGAATTCTCTGTATCTGAAAACCAAAGGACAAATGACTTGGTTTTTGTCCAGTTTTCAAAAGAGGGAGTAGACCACTTTGCCTTTCTACGAATTGCATTACGCGAAACCTTGACACACTTGGGTGGCGAGGTTGACAATCCAATCAAACTGACTCAGAATAACCTACCTGGATTTGGAACTGGAGCAGATGAAGCACTAGTTGTTAATCTTCAAAGTCGCAAGTATCACTTGATTGAAAAACGCATCAAGTATAATGGAGCCTTTTTAAACTATTTTTCTGAGAATCTTATTCAAGCACAACCAAAGATTTCACCTAAGAAATCCATTAAGGAACTAGAAAAAACGGCTCAAAAGATTGCCGAAACCTTTAACACAGATGATTTTCAATTCCAATCTAAAGTTAAATCAGCAATTTTCAATAATCTTGAAGAGAATAATGAGCTCTCTCCAGAAAAATTAGCCAATGATCTTTTTGACAATAATCTTACTGCTCGACTTAGCTTCATTGACCAGGTTAAAGAAGCAGTACCAGAGCCAGTACAGTTTGATGAGATTGATGCCAGTCGTCAGTTAAAGAGATTTGAGAATCAGAAACTTTCCTTGTCAAACGGGATTGAACTCATCGTACCAAACAATGTCTATCAAGATGCGGAATCAGTTGAGTTCATTCAAAACGATAATGGAACCTATTCTATCTTAATCAAAAACATCGAGGATATACAAAATAAATAATGTTTAAATTTATACGAAGAATGCTGGTACTAGCAGTCTTCCTTTTCGCTGGATATAAAGCTTATCTGATTCGTCAGGATGTCAAACAAGTCATGACCTACCAACCCATGGTTCGCGAAATCTTGAATGAAGGAGATACTCCAGCAAACGAAGAGCTTGTGCTCGCCATGATTTATACAGAAACTAAGGGTAAAGAAGGGGACGTGATGCAGTCAAGTGAATCTGCTAGTGGCTCTACTGATACCATAAACGATAATGCAAGTAGTATTCGGCAAGGGGTTCAAACCTTGACAGAAAATCTCTATCTAGCTCAAGAAAAAGGAGTGGATGTCTGGACAGCCATTCAAGCTTATAACTTTGGACCTGCTTATATCGATTTTATCGCCCAGAATGGGAAAAAGAATACTCTTGTACTAGCTAAGCAATACTCCAGAGATACAGTTGCGCCTATATTAGGAAATACAACAGGGAAAACCTATCGCTACATCAATCCCATTTCTATTTTTCAGGGTGGAGAACTTTATGTGGATGGTGGAAACTATTATTACTCTAGACAGGTTCAGCTAAATCTCTATATTATGAAAATTTTTAATCTATTTTAAGAGGCTGGGATAAAAGTCCTAGCCTCTCAATTGTCTTTGGATTATCGAGCAAGACGCAGTGGTTGAGTGGGCTCTACTACGCTGATTTCATCAGCTTTTACAGCTCTACTCAACTGTGCGGAGGTGGGACGACGAAATCGAATTCTAACGAATTACTGATTTCTGTCCCACTCTCTTTTATAAGTTTTCTTTAAGGATACTTTAATATGCTAGAGTAGAAAAGGAGGAACGTCTCATGCGAAAGAAATTCTTTCTGACTAGCGCTGCAGTACTTTTAGCAGTTGCAACACTGCAAAGCGCCCAGGCAGCTACTGATGTTCAAAAAGTAATTGATGAAACCTATGTTCAACCTGAGTACGTCTTGGGTTCTTCATTAACGGAAGATCAAAAAAATCAAACACTTAAAAAACTTGGCTATGATGCCTCAAAAGATACTAAAGATTTGAAGACTATGACACCAGATGTCTACTCAAAAATTATGAATGTCGCAAACGATTCAAGTCTTCAACTTTATTCATCAGCAAAAATTCAAAAATTAGGAGAAAAATCTCCCCTTGAGGTCAAGATTGAGACACCTGAAAATATCACTAAAGTAACGCAAGATATGTACCGTAATGCGGCTGTTACCTTGGGTGTGGAGCACGCGCGTATCACCGTTGCGGCACCAATTCCAGTTACTGGTGAAAGTGCCTTAGCAGGTATTTACTATTCCCTTGAGTCTAATGGTGTTCAGTTACCTCAGGAAAATAAAGACTTGGCTCAGGAAGAGCTCAAGGCCTTGTCAGACATTAACGATGAAAACAAGGACAAATCAGGCTTTGATGCCAATAAACTGAACGTAGCCCTTGCTGATATAAAGGCTGCAGTCGCTAAGGCTAAAGAGTCTAAGGGTGAACTTACAGAAGATGATGTTCGTAAGATTGTCGAAGATACTTTAAAGAACTATAAACTGGATCAAGTTGTTACAGGCAACCAAGTCAATGTCATCATCAACTTTGCCTTTAACCTTTCAAAGAGCGATATTCTTAATAACGAAGACTTTACAAAGACTCTTAAAGATTTGAAACAAAGCATTGTTGCTCAAGCAGGTGATAGTTTTAGTAATATCGATCTAAACTTTGATGCCAATAAAGCTATTCAAGACGGTGGAAACATCCTAAGCTCAATTTGGCAAGCTATCCTTGATTTCTTCAAGAGTTTTGGTGCTTAGGTCAATTCATGGTATAATAGATGGTAACAGGATTGTTGCCGTCTTTTTTTGTCGGCTCATAGAAAGTGAAAATTATGTTAAAGAAAAATGATATTGTAGAAGTTGAGATTGTCGATTTGACCCATGAAGGAGCAGGTGTTGCCAAGGTAGATGGCTTGGTCTTTTTTGTAGAGAATGCTCTTCCGACTGAAAAAATCCTTATGCGAGTCCTTAAAGTCAACAAGAAGATTGGCTTTGGTAAAGTCGAGAAATACCTGATACAATCTCCACATCGTAATCAAGACTTAGATTTGGCTTACCTGCGTTCAGGCATTGCTGACTTAGGACATCTAGCTTATCCAGAGCAACTCAAGTTTAAAACCAAGCAAGTGAAAGACAGTCTTTATAAAATTGCTGGAATCATGGATATAGAGGTTTCAGATACTCTTGGCATGGAAAATCCCGTCAAGTATCGTAACAAGGCTCAGGTTCCTGTTCGTCGTGTCAATGGTGTTCTGGAGACTGGTTTCTTCCGTAAGAATTCTCATGATCTGATGCCTCTTGAAGATTTTTATATCCAAGATCCAGTCATTGACCAAGTTATTGTGGCTTTACGTGATTTACTCCGTCGTTATGACTTAAAACCCTATGATGAGAAGGAACAGTCTGGCTTGATTCGTAACCTTGTTGTTCGTCGTGGCCATCATTCCGGACAAATTATGGTTATTTTGGTGACAACTCGTCCTAAAATTTTCCGAGTTGAACAGTTGATTGAACAAGTTATTAAGCAATTCCCAGAGATTGTGTCTGTTATGCAGAATATCAATGACCAGAATACCAATGCCATTTTTGGGAAAGAATGGCGGGTTCTCTATGGTCAAGATTACATTACGGACCAAATGTTAGAGAATAACTTCCGAATCTCTGGACCAGCCTTTTATCAGGTCAATACAGAAATGGCAGAGAAACTTTATCAAACAGCCATTGACTTTGTGGAGTTAAGAGAAGACGATGTGGTGATCGATGCCTATTCAGGAATCGGAACTATTGGATTATCTGTTGCTAAGCATGTCAAGGAAGTTTATGGTGTCGAAGTCATCCCAGAAGCTGTTGAAAATAGCCAGAAAAATGCTAGTATAAATGGCATCACCAATGCCCACTATGTCTGTGATACAGCTGAAAATGCCATGAAAAATTGGCTCAAGGAGGGGATCCAACCAACCGCCATCCTAGTCGACCCACCACGCAAGGGTTTGACCGAAAGCTTCATCAAAGCAAGTGCCCAAACAGGAGCTGATCGCATCGCCTATATCTCATGTAATGTCGCAACCATGGCGCGTGATATCAAACTCTATCAAGAGTTGGGATACGAATTGAAAAAAGTCCAGCCGGTGGATTTGTTTCCACAGACGCACCACGTGGAGTGTGTTGCTCTGCTCGTAAAAGCGTAAAAACCTTTGAACGAAAGGGGTTAAGAAAAACCTTGATTGTAAGGCTTTTTTGCATTTTTGTGATAGAATATAGGTAGTTATAATCGAGAGCAAGTAAGAAGCAGTAAAAAAATATTATTCATAGACTAATCAGGATTAGGAAGATAAAATGACAGAAATTGACAAAAAGAATTTAAAAAATTATCTTTATTGTACATTTGGAATTACTTATATAGCTTGGGGGCTTCTTGCCATATTTACTCAATCTCATATTTTTGGATTAGAAACAATTATAGGAAGAACATTACATATAGTAGGTGCACTTGGACCAGCTATTGCAAGTGGATTTTATTTGAAAAGGAATAATATAAAATTTAAACATTTTGTATTTAATAAAAGAAAAAATAGTAGTATTTATTTCATTATTCATTTGTTAGCAATTTTGATACTATTTTCTGTATCGTCCTTAGAATTAAATGGAGTATCAATTTATCTGATGCCATTATTCTTTATACAACTAATTTTTTTTGGCGGTGGACATGAAGAATTAGGATGGAGAGGAATATTACAGCCGTTACTTGATAAAAAATATACTTATTGGCAATCTAATTTGATTGTAGGATCAATTTGGGGAATATGGCATCTGCCTTTATGGTTTATAGTTGGAGAAAGTCATCAAGGATTTCCTTTTATTCTATTTTTTATATATACATTATTTTTAAGTTTTGTTTTAGGGCTTCTTTACCGTCAAACGAAATCTGTGGGATACTGTCTATTATTTCATGCGTTCGCAAATTTGTTAAATCTCTATTTTGTGTTAAAAATTAATCTTATTTTTATTATCATTTTTATTGTTTATTTGATTTATACGATATTGGTTAGTAATAGAATTAGTAAGGAAAAGGATTTGTATTCAAAATAACTGGATATACTCTAGAAAATGAAGGTGATATTGTTCAAGGTAATAAAGTAGAAATAACGAACATTTATATGAAAGGTTTAGAGTAAACATGAGTCTCTTATTTAAAGAATTTAAAACCATTTGTTTCCATTTAAATCGAGTCGGAATTACACCGACACTGATGGGGTCTTTGGGATTGGAGTTTAGAACGAAAGAAAATTGGGGACCGTCTGACATTGACATTCATGTGCCTGGTGACCCTAGAGGTTGGGAAGCACCTGATTATCTCAGAATTTATGACTGGGACAAGATAATGAAAGTGATGAAAGACTTAGGCTACGTCTTAATAGATATTCATGAGCATGAATTCCAAAAGGATCGAGTGAGTGTTGAATTTGGAAGTATCGATTCCTTACTTGATTTTGCAGGAGTTTCGGAATCGGATATAGAGCTTATTCACATTGAAGACATCACTTTTCGTCTTCCAAGTCTGGAGCAGTATCTAAGTATTTACAAAGCTTCTTCTCAAGACTCCTATCGAAATGAACAAAATAACAATAAGGATTTTAAAAAGATCGAGTGGCTGGAAAAACATTTGTAAATTATCATATGAAAAGTAGTAAGTTGTAAGACTGGCTGCTATGTTATTTTTATTATCATTTTTATTATCATTTTTATTGGTTATATAATTTATACTATATTGGCGAGTACTAGAATTAGTAATGAAAAGGAAGTATTATCATGGGAATATTCGATGATTTTGAGTACAATGAAAAATGCAAAAATGAAGAAAAAGTAATTGAAGTACTTAAAAAGATTTTAAGAGCAATTCATCTAAATAATTATAGAGATATTATGGATTGTGTTGATGGTTCAGAAGCTGATGATGTAAGAGAGTTGCTTAAATATATTGACGATTCATTACAATTAAATGATTTTGATAAAATTGATGAATATGGTGTAGAATGTAATTTTCATCCGAATTATGAGTATTCTCAACTACAAGTTTATGAATTTAATGATCAAACTGGTTTTGCTGTTGAATATCAGATGACCTCTAATTCTGAATTAGTAGATTTAACCCTACAATTAGAATTTTTATACAATGAGGATGGTTACAAATTAACTTCCATAAATGTAGATCCTGGATAAACTATAGTTAAATATCTTTGTTATGAAATCTATGTGTATACTAAGGATAGATAATTAGGTTGTAAGTTGCTTAAATCTCGGTTGGTTTTTCAAATATTGGAAGGATTAATGATGTATCTATTAGAATTGTACCAAAACAATTATTCAAAGGATTTAGTCTTATTTGAGACTTTAGAAGAAGGACGAGCCTTTGTAGCGCAAATCCCGGGATATACTTTAGAAACAGAAGATGGGTTTGAAGTGGAGTATGTGAAACCCAAACAATTGCCGGATTATATGGAAATTGTCTTCAATGGAAATATTGTCCCTTTATCTAGATTTTCGTTTGACCCTGAGGAAAATGTTGAGATCATTTGGAAAGAGATTTCGAATCTGTCCCTTAAAAACGATAAAATGATCGAAGGAGCTACAAAAATCGATGCCTATGTCGTGAATAACGATGAAGTAAAAGCTTATGTCGAAGCATGGGAAGCAATCTTCCGCAAGGCAAAAGCATTCCTAGAAAACAAAGGATATGAAGTCGACAGAAGCTATTTCGGAAGTGAAGACGGCGAAGCGATTGTCTACAGAAAAAAAGGCGACCAAGATTGGCACTTTTTGTGTCACTTAGACCCGCTGTTTGTAGAGATTGAAGATATAGAGGGATATGTGAAAGAAGCGATGGAAGAAATGCAATAGTCAAATTAAATTTATTGTGAGTGAGTAGCTTTGCTGGTAAAAGAGTAAAGACCTTTTAAAGAAGAAAATCTTTTACGTCTTAAAGTAGCTTGGTGAGTTTAAACATAATTTCTAGTATAGCTAGTAGGGTTGGAGAAATAAAATGATTTGGGATAAAGAATATTTTTCAGACTTTCAAATTAATAGTTGTTTTATTGCTCAAGGTTTGATGGCTGGTGTACTTCCATTTTAGGCATAATAGAAAGGTTTAATAAATAGTGAAATCAAAAAAATTATTACTCATAAACGGAATTAGTGCCATAATTGGATTTTATGTGATAGTTTATGCCTCTTCTGATAGAGAGGGAGGAAAAATTTTCTATTTAATCTCTCGGTTTGTTGAAGTTCCTGATTTGAGAAATATGGTCTATTTCACTTGTTTTATATTGCTAATTTTGGCTTTTCTGGCATTTTTTCTCCATGATGAGAACTCAAAAGTCAATAATAAAACCTATCAGTTTCTGTTTACTGCATCCATTCTAGGATTTGTTCCTTTTTTTTCCTATTTTTCTAGTATATTAGCTTTAGTCTCAGGCGTTTTGTACCTGACAGACTATGTGACTTTATCTAAGAAAGATGTGTAGGAGTTAAACTATTGTCGCTTCAATCTTTTTAATGAGTTATTGAATGTGACCCTGCAAGCTTATAGATGGAGTTTCAATATCATAAATGATATAGTCAGTTACTAGAAATTTTGCAATATCTTTAAAGAGAATGATATATGAATAAAATAATGGTGATTATTAATCCAACATCTGGTGGTGAAAAAACCTTGGATTATGATGTGAGCATTCCACCTTCAGAGGTGCTTGCCTATGCTAAAGAACAGGAATACCAAACGGTCAAGATTTATCTGGAAGAAACTTAAGAAAAGGTAGTAGTATGTTTAATTTATTTAAGAAAGCAACACACAAAAAACTTGAAATCAATCTCCACAACAATTCAATGATTATTAACGGAACTAGCTTGTCTTTTCCTTTGTCATTGAAAGATATTGAAACTGTTTTGGGGAAGCCTAATCAGGTTGTCAAAAGAGAAAATAAGTTTATTAAATACATTTATGACAATATTGGTATTGTATTTGAACATTCTTTCTCGATTAAAAATCATTTAAAAAAATCTAAAACATACATTGATGAGGAACATTTGATTTCTACTGTTTTCCTCTACTATGGTGATGTTGTAAAATCTATGACTGGAGAGAAAGAATTGCCAAAGCAACCATGTCAAGCTGTGGTATTATCAGATGGAAAATCTCCTTATTTCTTTTCTGATAGGCATAGAGTAGGGGATTTTAACCTTATTTTATGGACTCCTTATGGAACTAATTTTAAAGGAATTGCAGAGACAATCACAGACACACTTTCTATTTCCTTCTTTCCAGAGATAAAACGTGAACGGGAAATTTACAAGTTAAAAGAAACTGATGAAGAAGTGCTTTCCTTTGAAAATATAAATTTGAAATTAGCCATTATCCAGGTTTTAATGTATGATTTAGAGGTTTTGAAACCTGTTTTTAATATTTTTGATTTTGCAGAGGAAGCCAGTGAGTTGAACATCGACACAGAAAGTATGGAGATTATTCAGCCAGCACTGGATTATATGATAAATCTTCCTATACCTAAGAAATATGCTGAACAAGTTCAAGAAATCGATATGGATGGAGGTAACGAGATTTATATGAATCTGATACCTCAGTGGGACGGTGAAGATGATAGTTTCGATCTAAATGAAGTTAGTCTTAAAGAACTGCAACAGTTTCCAAATCTGAAGAAAGCGACAATTATGACTAGTAATTTTGAACAAGTTAAGGATATTTTTAAGAGTCAAGGAATAAAAGTAGAACTACTATAAACGTCATTTTTAACTAGATTTAATAAGTTTTCTCAAGACGGAGTGTCAAAGGATACTAGTAGCAAGCATTCTACTCTACATGATTTTTAACATTGAAAACTTAAGAATTTTAAAATTTAATATTAAAGAATTATTAGGCGAGAGAACAATCTATTTAAATTCAGGACATCCAATTTTTAATTTTAAGAATTTAGTTATATAATGACATAGTATTAAAAAGCTATATTGAAACTTATTTTTTTATAGTTAGGTTGTAAGGAGAATAATAAATGAAAAAAATTATGGTAATCATCAATCCAACCTCTGGTGGCGAAAAAGCTTTGGATTATAAGGTGAAACTGGAGAATAAAGCTAGAGACTATTTTGAAGATGTGGAAATTAAAATTACGGAGAAAGCGCAAGATGCCACAAACTTTGCTGAAGAAGCTTCTCGTGAGCAATATGATGCTGTTCTTGTTTTTGGTGGAGATGGGACTGTCAATGAAGTAATCTCTGGTATCGCGGAAAAAGACTACATTCCTAAACTTGCGATCATCCCAGGAGGAACTGGAAATCTCATTACGAAACTATTAGAAATCAATCAAGATATTGATGGTGCCATTGACGAGCTTGATTTTAGTTCTACCAATAAGATTGATATCGGAAAATCAAATGGGCACTATTTCGGATACATTTTTAGTATTGGTTCATTACCAGAAGCTATCCACAACGTTGGGATAGAAGATAAAACGAAGTTTGGCGTGCTCGCCTATGCGATTAATACCATGAAGTCAGTGGTTACAGATCAAGCATTTAACATTACTGTTGAGACTGAAAATGGAAATTACATCGGCCCTGCCAGCCATGTCTTGGTTCTCCTTACCAATTATTTCGCTGACAAAAAAATCTTTGATGAAGACAAGGATGGTTATGCTAATATTTTGATTTTAAAAGATGCCTCAATCCTTACTAAATTGTCAGTTATCCCTGATTTATTAAAAGGGGATGTCGTCGTGAATGAGAATATCGAGTATATAAAAGCTCGTCATATAAAAATTTCTTCTGATTCTGAATTAGAAACAGATGTTGATGGTGACAAATCTGATGACCTACCAGTAGAAATCAAGGTGCTAGGTCAGCATATCGAAGTCTATTCTCAACCGAAAGAATAAGATTTTTAAACTTTGACAATTCTTTTTAACGATATTTTTTAATAAAGGAATGCCTATGAAATTTAAAAGATTAGCGACTATTGGTCTTTGCTCAACACTTCTTTTGACCTTAGTAGCTTGTAGTCAAACTCAAAAGACTTCTGATAGTACTGCTGAAACTTCAGTGACTCAATCACAGTCGAATCAACTTTCCTGGAAAGCAACTTATAGCAATTTGAACAATCAACCGAGCGAAGAAGAAGTTCGGAAATCCTTGGCTGCACATTTGGATAAAGATAGTGTCGATGCATTTTTCAACCTTGTAAATGATTACAACGCGACAGTCGGTTCAGTAGGCTTAACTGGAGATTTTTCTACATTTACCAAAACAGACTATGATGTTGAAAAGATAAGCAATCTTTGGACACCTAAAAAGGGTGATTTTGTCGGTACCAATTGTCGTATTAACAGTTATTGTTTATTAAAAAATTCTATCGAAATTCCTAAATTAGAGAAAGATGATTCTCTCTTGTTTGTCGATAATGATGCCATTGATAAAGGAAAGGTCTTTGGTGCAGAAGACAAGGATGCTTTTGATATTTTATTCTCAAGAGTCAAGACCGAAGCAACGACAGATGTCAAAGTTCATGCTGAAAAGATGGAAAAATTCCTTTCTCAATTCAAGTTTAATAAAAATGCAAGAATGCTCTCAGTAGTCGTCCATGATGACTTGGATGGTCAATCGCTCTTTATTGGCCATGTCGGGATACTTGTACCAAGCGAGGATGGCTATCTCTTTGTCGAAAAGCTGACCTTTGAAGAGCCTTATCAAGCCATCAAATTTGCGACCAAGGAAGATTGTTACAAATATCTAGATACAAAATACGAAAACTATACAGGAGAAGGTCTAGCTAAACCATTTATTATGGATAATGATAAGTGGGTTCAATTTTAAGGGAGTAGACATTATGGATGCATTGTTTGGACTGATAGTCATATTCCTAATTGGGGTATGGGCTGTTTGGGTTATCAAAGGAAACCAGCAGAGATCAAGAAAAAATGAAAGGTTTATTGGTTATATCAATCGATACGATGAAGATGGAGAACCCTACCAAGCAGAGATTTGGGAAGTCAATGAAGATGAGGAGTAGACATATGGAATTACAAGATTTTACGAAACAAGAACAAGAAATGATTAAAAAGGGATTAACTTTCTCTAAGCTGAACGATAAGGAAACTGCAGACAAAATTATCGCGCTGATTCCTCAAGAATATATTAAGCGTATCCCATTTTTTGTTAGAAAACATGCGATTACACGTACTGTTAAGAGAATATCTCTTGAGTATCCGGAATTATACGCTGTTGCTGAACAAGAAGGGCAACTTCCAGAAAAAGAAGCTCAAGAATTGCGACAAATTCTTACAGATATTTTCCAAGAGAAAATGAAAAAGCATAAAATCAATTAGGAGAGCCTAAACGCTCATCTATTTGATTATATGCTTACTAATGACTAAAGCTAACACTCCATCATTCCCACATGCTATGTTGGGCTCTGACTCCATAGCTATCAATCGAACCATCTGAATTGAACTTGGATTCAATACGGTAACTTTTCCAGAGGTCGTAATCTGCTGTTTGAATGGTTAGGATAAAGTTAGTATCTTTATCAGAGACGTTATAATCAGCTGGATTGACTTCAAAGATATCGATTAATTTTCGTGTTTGAAAGTCTTGGAGCTTGAGATTTGCTAGCTTGACATGATTGATGGAAATTTCTTCTAGTTGATTGTTATCCTTAGGTGTTCTGTAATAGGTGATGACACAATTCTTGAGTTGATCAGTATCTCTTCCCGTAGGAGTAAGGCTCATAAAGCCGTAGGACTGTTTATCCCGCTTGACTTCGAGAAGCTGACCGTAGTAGAAGTGGTTGTTTTTGGGATTGGTGATGGAACTCTCTGGATTTTTATCTTCGAAGCTAAAGCCTTGGTCCAAAAGCTCGGAAGCCTTGGTCTCACCGATAATGACAGTGGTATCTTGAATGGTTACTGAAACAGGTTGAGCTGGAAGTCCACTCATCATCATGCAAAACATAAAAACATAACTCGTTAAAAAAGCTGTCCCGATAAAAGCGTTGGTTGATGCATAGACATGACTGTTTTGAAAGTTTTTTCTTATAGCCAGTACAACAAATTTGCCAATACTTTTTAAAACCATACTAACAATTACGATAAAAAATTGTTTTTTCAAACATTCATAAATGGCTTGAGGAAAGCTATTACCATGATAGTAGAAGACAGACAATACGAGTAGATTTACGATTAAATAGATTAGCAAGAACCAATGAATCTCTTTAAGGGCATTAGCATCAGTGATTTCTTCATAGTCAACGTGAATTCTTCCTTGAACAGCATGGCCAAGTTTATAAATCCATTTGGGAATGTCTTTGCCTTTTTTAACCGCAACTACAAATCTAATATAGAGATAGATAGTAAAGCACAAGGATAGAAAGAAAAGAGCATAAAATCCTAAAACAATAGTGGTGAGCATGGCTACTTCCCCCGTTTTTCAATTGCTAGAGAACAATTTTGTTAGCTCCATTATAGCACTTTCTAGGGAAATAGAGCTAGAAATATCAGCAGTTTCCTTAAAGATAAAAAGATGAGAATTATTGCCATTTAAGCTTTACCGATTGTACTGATAGAAGGTGGTCCCTTCTTCTTGCTGGTTTTATTAGTTGGGAATTGGGAATTAAAGAGAAAGATAAGATTTGAGAGAGAACATAAAGGAGTAGAGAACCATGGGTAGAACGGTGATTATAGGTATTTTAATAGTTTATGCAATCTTTAATCTGCTACTCGGTCTGGGCTTTTATCTCTTTCTAAAAAAGAGGAAAGAGAATGGGCAGTCATTGTACGAAACTCCTGTAAATCAACAAACTCGAACAGAAAAACTGGGGCTAGGCGAGATTTTGGTCTACCTGTCCCTGATTGCAATTGCAGGGCTCTTTGCTTTTCAGACCTTAAATAAAGGTGGTGTTGGGAATTCTATTTTAGCTAAAATGATCCTCCTCCCAGCTATAATGGCTCTTTTCAATGCAAGAAAAAGGACTGGAAAGTCTTTACTTGCCCTCCTTATAACCTTTATGGTCTTTCTAGTAGGAGTTATGTTTCATATCACGATTGGTTTGCCACCTCAAGCACCGATTTTGCAAATTAATGAAAGTAAAATCATTTTAGCAGAAACAAAAGCAAGTGATCTGATGGAAGCTGGATTTGATATCTATGTCAGACAAGGTGATGGTGGTAGCGACTACGAAGACCTCCTGACAGATGGCAGTTTCCAGAAGTATTCGGGCAATAAAACAGTCACTATCGAAAAAGGCTTCAGACTTGATAGCAATGCTGTTCCTTACGCTCCCTATCTCCTGGCAAAAGATGGCATAGTACTGGGCAGTATTTCCTTTTACGGTGCTGAGGACCAGAATGTGGCTTTAGAAGATTCTAAGGTTATTCAGATTCGATTTAATAAGGACAGTATTGAAGAAGCAAAGAAACATTCTATCACTTTCAAGTTAGATGAACTCGACTTGACTAGTCGACTGGACCTTCCACTTGTTCAAGAAACTTTCAAAAAGCATCTATGGTCAATCCCCCCATCAAATACAAGTGATGTCACTCAATTGTGGTATGGATTACAGTGGTCAAGTAACAGCGACTCTCTATTTTGGAATGAGTATTATAGTCTTATCCGTCTAGATGAAAATTATTTGATGACTGATTTTGAACTAGCTGCCAAAGTAGCGCGTGATGAGTAAATACGATTTTGAATAGTTGAATTTGCTTATGCCTATCTAAAGGAATTAATCTATTTAGTTCCTTTTTTATTATTTAAAGGCAAATTTGAAATAGTTTTCAATTTTGGGGTATAGTAAAAATACGAACAAAAATGTAAATAATTTATAAAGTTCCCCCAAAATACTTTACAAACTTTTGTAAACATGATATAGTTATAAGGCTTAGAAAATGAGATGATGTTTTCTAGCAAATATAAACCCGAGTAAAAAATGCCTACGGACAGGCAGGGTTGAATGCCGAAGCGTGGTTGAAAAGCCGCATTATTGATAGGGTTAAAAGCCTACTTTTATAAGTTGATGTTAGGACATTAGTTCTAATTCGTATAGATTTGTTAGTGTGGTGAAAGCACACGTCATCTTGTGAAACGATCAATAAAGTACGTAATATTTGCTACTAGAGAGTTAGGAAACATCAGGAACAGACATACTCAAAAGAAACAAACATAAACACGTCAGTAGATTGTAGAGCAGGTGCCAACCTGCTCTTTTTTCATAAGTATCCTTTAGAACCTTGCATAAGGTGAAAATAACTATGATAAAGGAGTATGTCTCTAAAATGTTAAATCAAAACCAAGCTCCTATTTATGAGGGACTGGTCAAGTTACGAAAAAAAAGAATTGTACCTTTCGATGTACCAGGTCATAAGCGTGGCCGCGGGAATCCGGAATTAGTGGAACTTTTAGGGGAAAAATGCGTTGGTATTGATGTCAATTCTATGAAGCCCTTGGACAATCTAGGACATCCTATTTCGATTATTAGAGAAGCGGAAGAGCTAGCGGCAGAAGCTTTTGGTGCTGCTCATGCCTTTTTGATGATTGGTGGGACAACTTCATCCGTGCAGACCATGATTCTTTCTACCTGTAAATCAGGTGATAAAATCATCCTTCCTCGAAATGTCCATAAATCAGCTATTAATGCACTCGTTTTATGCGGTGCTATTCCTATCTATATCGAGATGAGTGTTGATCCAAAAATCGGTATTGCTTTGGGGCTTGAAAATGAGCGTGTGACGCGAGCTATTAAGGACCATCCGGACGCCAAGGCTATCCTAATAAACAATCCAACCTATTATGGGATTTGTTCAGATCTTAAGGGATTAACAGAGATGGCTCACGCCGCAGGAATGAAAGTCTTAGTAGATGAGGCGCACGGTGCTCATCTGCACTTTACAGATAAACTTCCTCTGTCTGCTATGGACGCAGGAGCAGATATGTCAGCTGTATCCATGCATAAGTCCGGTGGCAGCTTGACTCAAAGCTCGCTCCTTCTCGTTGGCAATCAGATGAATCCTGAGTACGTACGCCAGATTATTAATCTGACACAGTCAACATCAGCATCCTACTTGCTAATGGCTAGTCTAGATGTTTCTCGTAGAAACCTAGCCCTTCGTGGTAAGGAGTCCTTTGAGAAAGTTATTGAGCTATCTGAGTACGCACGTCGTGAAATCAATGCCATCGGTGGCTACTATGCCTATTCAAAAGAACTAGTAGATGGTGTCTCAGTTTGTGATTTTGATGTAACCAAGCTGTCAGTTTACACTCAGGGGATTGGTCTAACAGGTATTGAGGTTTATGACCTCTTACGAGATGAATATGACATTCAGATCGAGTTTGGTGATATCGGGAATATCTTGGCCTACATTTCAATTGGTGACCGTATCCAAGACATTGAACGCTTGGTCGGTGCTTTGGCTGATATCAAGAGACTATACTCACGAGATGGGAAGGACTTGATTGCTGGAGAATATATCCAACCAGAGTTGGTGCTATCTCCTCAGGAAGCCTTCTATGCAGAGAGAAGAAGTTTAACCTTAGACGAATCCGTTGGCCAGGTCTGTGGGGAATTTGTCATGTGCTATCCTCCAGGAATTCCAATTCTAGCGCCAGGTGAACGGATTACACGAGAAATTGTCGATTATATAAAATTCGCCAAAGAACGTGGTTGCTCCCTCCAAGGAACGGAAGATCCAGAGGTCAATCACATCAATGTTATTGAGAGAAAGGAGAACTAGATGGATTTATGGTTTTCTGAAGTTCATACTCCAGATGTCAAGTTAACAATGAGAACAGCCAAACAGCTTTATTCTGGTCAAAGTGAATGGCAGGATATCGAGGTTCTGGACACCCCAGCTTTTGGGAAAGTGTTAATTTTAAATGGGCATGTCTTGTTTTCAGATGCAGATGATTTTGTCTACAACGAAATGACAGTTCACGTTCCTATGGCTGTCCATCCAAATCCAAAGAAAGTCTTGGTTATTGGGGGTGGTGACGGTGGTGTTGCCCAAGTATTAACCCTCTATCCAGAATTGGAACAAATCGATATTGTAGAACCAGATGAGATGCTGGTTGAGGTTTGTCGAGAATACTTCCCAGATTTTGCTGCAGGACTTGATGACCCTCGTGTCACCATTTACTACCAAAATGGGCTTAGATTTTTGAGAAACTGTGAAGATGATTACGACATCATCATCAACGATGCGACAGATCCATTTGGCCATACGGAAGGGCTCTTTACCAAGGAATTTTACGGCAATAGCTATAGAGCCTTGAAAGAAGACGGAATCATGATTTATCAGCATGGTAGTCCTTTCTTTGACGAAGATGAGTCAGCATGCCGAAGCATGCACCGCAAGGTCAATCAAGCCTTTCCAATTAGCCGGGTTTACCAAGCACATATCCCAACTAGTCCTGCTGGCTATTGGTTGTTTGGATTTGCATCGAAAAAATATCACCCTGTCAAAGATTTTGACAAGGAAGGCTGGAAAAAACGCCAGTTATTTACGGAATATTACACTGCAAACTTACATGTGGGAGCCTTTATGTTGCCTAAGTATGTAGAAGACATTTTAGAAGAAGAGGAAGGAAAAAAATGAGTCGTTTATTAGTTATTGGATGTGGGGGAGTTGCCCAAGTTGCTATTTCAAAGATTTGCCAAGATAGCGAAACTTTTAAAGAAATTATGATTGCTAGCCGTACCAAGTCAAAATGCGATGACTTAAAGGCTAAATTAGAAGGCAAAACAAATACTAAGATTGAGACAGCTGCTCTTGATGCAGACAAGGTAGAAGAAGTGATTGCCTTGATTGAAAGCTACAAACCAGAAGCTGTTTTGAACGTAGCTTTGCCTTATCAAGACTTGACCATCATGGATGCTTGTTTGGCAACAGGTGTCCACTATATCGATACTGCCAACTATGAGGCTGAGGACACAGAAGATCCTGAATGGCGTGCTATTTATGAGAAACGTTGTAAGGAACTTGGTTTTACAGCCTACTTTGACTACTCATGGCAATGGGCTTATCAAGAAAAATTCAAGGAAGCAGGCCTAACAGCTCTTCTTGGTTCTGGTTTTGACCCAGGGGTAACCAGCGTCTTTTCAGCTTATGCACTCAAACATTACTTTGATGAAATCCACTATATCGATATTTTAGACTGTAATGGTGGTGACCACGGTTACCCATTTGCGACAAACTTTAACCCAGAAATCAATCTACGTGAGGTTTCTGCACCAGGTTCTTACTGGGAAGATGGAAAATGGGTAGAAGTCGAAGCTATGTCTATCAAACGTGAGTATGATTTCCCTCAAGTTGGTCAAAAAGACATGTATCTCCTCCACCATGAAGAAATCGAATCATTAGCAAAGAATATTCCAGGTGTTAAACGCATTCGTTTCTTTATGACTTTTGGCCAATCTTATCTAACGCACATGAAATGCTTGGAAAATGTTGGGCTTCTTCGTACAGATGCCATTAATTTTAACGGACAAGAAATTGTTCCAATCCAATTCTTGAAAGCCTTACTTCCAGATCCTGCAAGCCTTGGACCACGTACTGTCGGAAAAACAAATATCGGATGTATCTTTACAGGTATCAAAGATGGCGTTGAAAAGACAATCTACATCTACAATGTTTGCGACCATCAGGAATGCTATGCAGAGGTTGGTTCACAAGCCATTTCTTACACAACAGGTGTTCCAGCCATGATTGGAACAAAATTAGTGATGGATGACACTTGGAAACAACCAGGAGTTTATAACCTTGAAGAGTTGGATCCAGACCCATTCATGGAAGCTTTAAATAAATACGGTTTGCCATGGGTTGTGGTTGAAAATCCACAAATGGTGGACTAATGAAATTAGAACAAGTACCAACGCCTTCTTATATCATTGACTTAGGAAAATTAGAAGAGAATTGCCGCATTCTACTAGAGGTTCAGGAAAAGGCAGGTTGTAAGGTTTTGCTTGCTCAAAAGGCTTATTCTCTCTATAAAACCTATCCTTTAATTAGTCAATATTTGTCAGGTACGACAGCTAGTGGACTCTATGAAGCGAAGTTGGCTAGGGAAGAATTTCCAGGGGAAGTCCATGTATTTGCGCCTGCTTTCAAGGAATCAGATATGGAAGAGCTAATGCAAATATCGGATCATATTGATTTTAACTCAGAGAGACAACTTCGAAAGTATGGTCAACGTTGTCGTGAGGCTGGTATCAGTGTGGGTCTTCGCATCAATCCTCAATGTTCAACGCAGGGTGACCACGCGCTTTATGATCCTTGTGCTCCTGGCTCTCGTTTTGGAGTGACTTCAGACAAGATACCAAGTGATTTATTGGAGTTGGTTGACGGACTTCATTTTCATACTCTCTGTGAGCAAGGGGCAGATGATTTACAAACGACTTTGAAAGCAGTAGAAGACCAGTTTGGTGCCTATTTGCACCAAGTTAAATGGCTCAATATGGGTGGTGGTCATCATATTACGAGAGATGACTATGATGTGGACTTACTGATTTCTGAGATTAAACGCATTCGAGAAACCTATAACCTTGACGTCTACATTGAACCTGGAGAAGCCATTGCCCTTAATGCGGGTTATCTAGCAACAGAAGTCTTAGATATTGTTGAAAACGGGATTGAGACCTTGGTGCTAGACGCCTCGGCAAGCTGCCATATGCCAGATGTTCTTGAGATGCCTTATCGTCCCCCATTAAGAGATGGATTTGAAGCGCAAGAAAAACCTTATACTTATAGACTCTCTTCAAATACTTGCCTGACAGGGGATATCATTGGGGATTACAGCTTTGAAAAACCGATTGAAATTGGCGATCGCCTCTATTTTGAAGACATGGCTATTTACTCCTTTGTCAAAAACAATACCTTTAACGGCATTGGGCTTCCAAGTTTGTATCTCATGGATAAAGAGGGTGAGTGTAGTTTGATTAAAGCATTTGGCTACCAAGACTTTAAGGAGAGATTATCATGATGGACAGCCCAAAGAAATTAGGTTATCGTATGCCTGCAGAGTATGAGCCCCATCATGGAACTCTCATGATATGGCCGACTCGACCCGGATCTTGGCCTTTTCAAGGAAAAGCTGCAAAAAAAGCATTTACTCAGATCATCGAGACCATATCAGAAGGGGAAACAGTTTACCTTTTGGTGGAGCAAGACTATCTATCTGAAGCACAATCCTATCTTGGAGACAATGTTGTTTATCTAGATATTCAGACAAATGATGCCTGGGCACGTGATACTGGTCCGACAATTCTCCTCAATGATAAAAGAGAAAAATTAGCACTAGACTGGTCTTTCAATGCTTGGGGTGGTGATGTGGATGGTCTCTACCAAGACTATGAAGCAGATGACCAAGTAGCTAGTCGTTTTGCAAAAGTATTAGAGATGCCTGTTTATGATGCCAAACCTTTTGTACTAGAAGGCGGAGCTATTCACAGTGACGGTCAGGGAACGATTCTTGTTACAGAAAGCTGCTTGCTCAGTCCGGGTCGCAATCCTCACCTGACTAAAGAAGAGATTGAAAAGACCTTACTAGAGACCCTTGGTGCCGACAAAGTTATTTGGTTGCCTTACGGTATTTATCAAGATGAGACAAATGAACACGTCGACAATGTTGCTGCCTTTGTTGGTCCTGCAGAGCTTGTTTTAGCTTGGACAGACGACCAAGATGATCCTCAGTATGCCATGTCTGCAGCTGATTTAGCTCTCTTAGAGAAGGAAACTGATGCAAAAGGCCGTAGTTTCACTATTCATAAACTTCCAATCCCAGCTATTCATCAAGTAGTTACAGAGGAGGATTTGCCGGGCTATACTTATGAAGAAGGCGAAGAGGAGCGTTATGCAGGTGAAAGACTAGCAGCATCCTATGTGAATTTTTATATCGCCAATAAGTCTGTCTTGGTGCCACAATTTCAGGATGAAAACGACCAAGTTGCCTTGGATATTCTGAGCCAGTGTTTTCCAGACCGTGAAGTTGTCGGAATTCCTGCAAGAGATATTCTTTTAGGTGGTGGAAATATCCACTGTATTACCCAACAAATTCCAGAATAGGAGAAAAAGATGAAAAATGTAACGGTTGCAGCTATTCAGATGCAATGCGCTAAGGATGTGGAAACCAATATCCAAACAGCTGAGCGTTTAGTTCGCCAAGCTGCTGAGCAAGGAGCCCAGATCATTCTTTTACCAGAATTATTTGAACGTCCCTATTTCTGTCAGGAGCGTCAGTATGACTACTACCAGTATGCCCAGTCGGTGACAGAAAATACAGCTATTCAGCATTTTAAAGTAATTGCCAAAGAGCTAGAGGTGGTTTTACCTATTAGTTTCTATGAAAAAGATGGTAATGTCTTATACAATTCCATTGCTGTCATTGATGCGGATGGAGAAGTACTAGGAGTTTATCGGAAGACTCATATCCCAGATGACCATTATTATCAGGAAAAATTCTTTTTCACACCTGGAAACACAGGCTTCAAGGTCTGGGACACTCGCTATGCCAAGATTGGAATCGGAATCTGTTGGGATCAATGGTTCCCTGAAACTGCCCGTTGTCTTGCTCTAAATGGCGCAGAATTACTCTTTTATCCAACAGCTATTGGATCAGAGCCTATTTTGGATACAGATAGTTGTGGTCATTGGCAACGTACCATGCAAGGACATGCAGCAGCAAATATCGTCCCAGTTATCGCAGCCAATCGTTATGGTTTAGAAGAAGTCACTCCTTGCGAGGAAAATGGAGGACAAAGTTCCAGTCTTAACTTCTACGGTTCATCCTTTATGACGGATGAAACAGGAGCTATTTTAAGTCAAGCCGAACGACAAGATGAAGCAATCCTCTTAACCACTTATGACCTTGACAAGGGAGCAAATGAACGACTTAACTGGGGTCTCTTTAGAGATAGAAGACCAGATATGTATAAAGATATTGTCAGATGAAAAAGCCTATCGTAGGCTTTTTTCTATACATACTATAATAATTTTTTGATAATGTCCTAGGATTCTGATAAAATGGGGTATAAGAAGTTTTAAAATTTTAAATGACAGTTTTTTAAAATTAAAACATTTTGAGAGGTAAAATATGATTACAGGCGAATTAAAGAATAAGATTGATCAGCTTTGGGAAATGCTATGGACAGAGGGGAATGCGAATCCTTTGACCAACATTGAGCAATTGACTTATCTTTTATTTATGAAGGATTTGGACAGAGTTGAACTTGGACGAGAAAATGATGCTGAATTTCTAGGTATTCCCTATGAGGGAATTTTCCCAAAAGATAAACCCGAATATCGTTGGTCAACCTTTAAGAACTTAGGAGATGCCCAAGAAGTTTATCGTCTGATGTCACAAGAGATTTTTCCATTTATTAAGAATCTGAAGGGGGATACTGACGATACAGCTTTTTCACGTTATATGCGTGAAGCGATTTTTCAAATCAATAAACCTGCTACCTTACAAAAGGCGATAGCTGCTCTGGATGAGTTACCTACGGATATAAAAGATATTGGAGACATCTACGAGTATCTATTGTCAAAATTATCTCAGGCAGGGGCAAATGGTCAATTTCGTACTCCTCGTCATATCATTGATATGATGGTTGAGCTAATGCAACCGACAATTAAGGATATTATTTCAGATCCTGCCATGGGGTCTGCAGGATTTTTAGTTTCTGCAAGTCGCTACCTAGACCGAAGAAAAGAAGAGTGGCAAACAAATATTGACAGTGTAAAGCATTTCCACAATACTATGTTTCATGGGAATGATACGGATACGACAATGTTGAGACTTGGTGCTATGAACATGATGCTCCATGGGGTTGAAAATCCCCAAATTTGCTATCTAGACTCACTATCTCAAGATAATGAAGAAGCTGATAAATATACTCTAGTTTTAGCCAATCCACCTTTCAAAGGATCTCTTGATTATGATTCAACCTCTGGAGATTTGTTGGCTACGATTAAGACTAAGAAGACAGAGTTGCTTTTCCTTGCCCTTTTCTTACGCACTTTGAAGCCAGGTGGACGTGCAGCTGTTATTGTACCGGACGGTGTCCTATTTGGTTCCTCTAAAGCTCATAAAGGGATTCGTCAGGAAATCGTTGAGCATCATAAACTAGATGCAGTTATTTCGATGCCAAGTGGTGTTTTCAAGCCTTATGCAGGGGTTTCAACCGCTATCCTTATCTTCACTAAGACTGGAAATGGTGGAACGGATAAGGTTTGGTTTTACGATATGAAAGCAGACGGTCTGAGTTTAGATGATAAACGCCAGCCTATCAACGAAAATGATATTCCAGATATTATTCAACGATACCATCAATTAGAGAAAGAAACAGATCGTAAGAGAACAGACCAGTCCTTCCTTGTTCCAGTTGATGAGATTAAGGAAAATGATTTTGATTTGTCCATCAATAAATACAAAGAAATCGAGTATGAAAAAGTTGACTATGAACCAACAGAAGTCATCTTAAAGAAAATCAATGATCTAGAAAAAGAAATTCAAGCTGGCTTAGCAGAGTTAGAAGAATTACTAAAGTAGGGAGATGCATGTATGAAAAAAGTGAAGTTGGGGGAAGTTTGTGAGATTTTATCTGGTTACGCTTTTAAATCATCACAATTTAACGATAAAAAAATTGGGCTTCCCTTAATCCGAATTCGAGATGTAGAGAGAGGTTTTTCTGATACCTACTTTGAAGGAGCTTATCCAGAAGAATATTTGATTAAAAATGGAGATTTATTGATTACAATGGATGGCAGTTTTATATTGAAAAAATGGGAGGGGGATTTAGCGCTACTTAATCAACGTGTCTGTAAAATTAAAATTACGGATAAAAGTGTAGATGAAGGTTATTTAGCTTGGTTGATTCCGAAATTCTTGAAAGAAATTGAAGATAAGACCCCTTTTGTTACAGTAAAACATCTTTCAGTAGCTAAAATTAAAGATATCTCATTTGTTTTGCCTAATAAACTGGAACAAAAGTTAATTTCAAAAAGACTAAATACAATAAGTCAAATTTATGATTTTCGTAAAATTCAGTCAGAAGGATTAAACGAGCTCGTCAAATCCCGATTTAACGAGATGTTTGGGGATCCTGTTTTGAATGAAATGGGTTGGGAAAAGCATAGATTATCAAAATTAACATTAAAAATTGGTTCAGGTGCTACACCTAGAGGAGGAAGAGAAAGTTATGTCAACGAAGGGATAGCGCTCATTAGAAGTATGAATGTATATGATGGTAAGTTTATTTTCAAAGATTTAGCTTATTTAACTAATGTTCAGGCTGAAAAATTAAATAATGTAATTGTTGAATCTGACGATGTTTTGCTGAATATTACAGGTGCATCTGTATCTCGTTGTTGTATTGTTCCACAAATTATTTTGCCTGCGAGAGTTAATCAGCACGTTTCTATAATTCGTTGTAAAAAGCACTTATTATCACCAATATTTTTAAATCAACTTTTAATAACTTCCGAGTTTAAGAGTTTGCTACAGAAAATAGGAGAAAGTTCAGGTGCTACTCGTCAAGCGATAACAAAAAATCAGATTGAAGAATTAACCATCCCCCTCCCCCCTCTTTCCCTCCAAAACGAGTTCGCAGACTTTGTGGCTCAGGTTGACAAATCACAATTGGCAATTCAAAAATCACTAGAAGAACTGGAAACCTTGAAAAAATCTCTCATGCAAGAGTATTTTGGCTGATATTCTGTCATTGTAATTACGGTAATTATTTGTTATAATACTTCAAAGGAGGAAATCAGATGGTAGTAAAAACAAGAAAACAAGGAAATTCAATCACCATCACCATTCCAAGTGAATTCAATATTCCAAGTGGTGTAAAATACGAAGCAAAATTGTTACCAAGTGGTGAAATTATCTTTACTCCCGAAGAGTCTGGACATCAGATTTCTTATGTAACTGATGATGCCTTTGACTTAAATTTGGACAAAATTTTTGACGAATACGATGATGTTTTCAAAGCTTTGGTGGAAAAATGACAGTCTATCTGACAGAAAAGCAAATTGAAAAAATCAATGCTTTAGCAATTCAACGGTATTCACCTAATGAAAAAATTCAGACAGTTAGTCCTTCTGCCTTAAATATGATTGTCAATTTACCAGAGCAATTTGTCTTCGGTAAACCTCTTTATCCAACAATTTTTGATAAGGCAACAATACTATTTGTCCAATTGATCAAAAAGCATGTTTTTGCCAATGCTAATAAACGAACTGCTTTCTTCGTATTGGTGAAATTTCTACAGTTGAATGGCTATCTTTTTTCTGTAACAGTTGAGGAAGCGGTCGATATGTGTGTAACTATTGCAGTAGAATCCTTAACAGATGAAAGATTATCTAGCTACACCAAATGGATTTCTGAACATTCATTTAGAGTTAATGGCAAGAATTAAGTTTGGATGTTTAAATCCTATAAGAAAAAAATAGACAAACAGACAGTATTAGAATTCTGTAATTCAGAAAACTAATATTTTGAATATGTCAAACATTCAACCTTACTAAACAAGAAAAAGTAGCCGGCTAAGGCTACTTTTTAAAATTCTTTGTAAACATAAGTATTTTCGGGTTTGTCTACTTTGATGAAGGACTCGACTTCAAGGGTTGGGAGAACTTGGTTGAGTTCCTTGTGATAGTGATTCCTAATCTTACCTTTGACTTTCACCCAGGTGTTATTTTCGTAGTGATTAGTGTTTCCAGTGGTCAAAAGGCCAAAAACTCCTGAATCAGCGATACAGTGCATAATACCAAAGCGAAAAACAAATTGACTATTGGTATGATTTGGATCGTTGTAGATAAAGCCAATAAACTCGATTTCCTTGCCTTCAAATTCGTTTGGAAAATCATAGATAGCTTCCATGACCTCAAGATAATTTTCATCATTGATAACTATACTAGATTGAGCTAAGTATTTATCAGCACTCTTTCGAATAATATTTTCATGAGCTGTTTGTGAATAAAAGCGACTGGTATCCGGCTTAAGAAACTGACTGCTCGTTCCTTCACTTGCTTGGATTGCCTTGTCAGTTCCTTCCGACAAAGGGAAATAATATCCTTTTGCCGATACTGTTTGTGAATCCAGAGTGACGGTTGGAAAGGTAAATCCAACTAACAAGGGTAAACTTAAGAGGACAAAACTAGCAAGTTTGGCTGAAAAACTATGTAAGTGACTATGTTCTTTCAAACGCTTGAAGCAAATATAGGCTTGAACGATGGCTAGTAACAATGACAAAACCATGCTGATATAAGCCAGATAAGAGTAGTGGAGGTTTATATACTGATTGAGCTTACCTGATAGATGCAGATAAAGCGTTAAGATAAAATAGCCAAATAAGATAAAAAATCGAATCATAGCATCACCCCGACTAGATAAGAATAGACAAGAACAACAAGAGTTACAATTGTCATGAATTGCCAAATAAATCGCGTTTTAAGATAATTCTTCATCATGAGGAGGTTCTTGACATCAAGCATGGGACCTATAACCAGAAAGGCAAGCACTGGAGCAAATCCAAAACTAGAGAGAAGTGAAGATCCAATAAAGGCATCCGCTTCACTACAGAGGGATAGTAGGAAAGACAAGACCATCAGAAGAACAATCGCAAGTAGTGGTGTTGCGCTGATAGATGTCAGGATACGAGTTGGAATATAGACTTGGACTATACTTGCAAAAAGACAGCCAAAGACCAAGTAACGCCCCATATCAAAGAATTCATCAATAGCTTGAATGAATACCTGAAGGATTTTTTGACTTTTAGTCAAGTGAGAGAAATCATGCTCATGACAAGCCAATCTATTTTCTTTTTGGATAGGTCCCTTCCAGACAAAACCAAGGAAGATACCCAATATAGTAGCAACAAGAATCGCGCCCAAAGCTCTTAGGAGAACCATTTGAATTGAATGACCAAAGGCTGAATAAGTCGCAAAAAGTACGATAGGATTGATGATAGGAGCCGTTACTAGAAAAGGTACCGCTGTATAGCTAGGAACCTTCTTTTCTAAAAAGCGATTGATAATAGGAACGATTCCACACTCACAAGAGGGAAAGAGAAAACCGATGAAGCTACCAAAAAAGATTCTCCCCAGGCGATTTTTAGGGAGAAATTTATAAACCTTCTCAGGTGTGACATAGACTTCAATAGCACCAGAGATGATGCTACCGATTAAGACAAAGGGTAAAGCTTCAATGATAATTGAAAGAAAAATGGCGCCAGCTTGTAGCACACTAGAAGGTAAATTTTGAAAGAGTGTCATCTATTTTTTCTTTTCTGCCTTATCTTTCTTTTCTTTGTCATCTGGAAATGTTACTTGCTTTAAATCAGGTAGTTTAGCGAATTCTTCGAACATCTTATCTAAGTCATCAGTTTTTGTAAATTTAACAGCCATAAGGCATACCTCGATTCTTTTAGTTAACACTATTATACTATTATTTCTAAGAAATAGTTGGATTTTAAAATAAACATGGCTTTTATCTTTATAAAGTTGAAATAAAGCAACAAATTAATGAAAACAAGCTTTCTTCCTTATGGTATAATAGTTTCATGGATAAAAAATATGAAAAAATTTCCCAAGATTTGGGTGTAACTTTAAAGCAGATTGATACTGTCTTGTCTTTGACAGCAGAAGGAGCAACTATCCCCTTTATCGCCCGTTATCGGAAAGATATGACCGGAAGTCTAGATGAGGTAGCCATTAAAGCTATCATCGACCTCGATAAGAGTTTAACTGCTCTAAATGATCGAAAGGAAGCGGTCTTAGCAAAAATCAAAGAGCAAGGCAAGCTAACTAAGGAGTTAGAAGAAGCAATTCTATCAGCTGAAAAACTCGCAGATGTAGAAGAACTCTATCTTCCCTATAAGGAGAAACGTCGGACCAAGGCAACGATTGCGCGTGAGGCTGGACTTTTTCCACTTGCTCGCTTGATTTTACAAAATGTTTCTGACCTAGAAAAAGAAGCAGAAGCATTTGTCTGTGAAGGTTTCGAGACTCCTCAAGAAGCCTTGGCTGGGGCTGTAGACATCTTGGTTGAGGCACTATCCGAGGATGTTCATTTACGTTCAATGACCTATCAAGAGGTACTTAGACGCTCTAAGATTACTTCTCAAGTCAAAGATGAGAGTCTTGATGAAAAACAAGTCTTTCAGATCTATTACGATTTCTCAGAAACAGTTGCTAACATGCAAGGTTACCGTACGCTTGCCCTTAATCGTGGTGAGAAGCTAGGCATTTTGAAAATTAGCTTTGAGCATGCGACTGATCGGATTCTATCTTTCTTTAGTGTTCGTTTTAAAGTTAAGAATGCCTATATTGACGAAGTTATTCAGCAATCTGTTAAGAAAAAAGTATTACCAGCTATTGAGCGTCGAATTCGTACCGAACTAACAGAGAGGGCTGAAGAAGGAGCTATTCAACTCTTCTCAGAGAACCTTCGAAATCTTCTCCTTGTTGCACCTCTTAAAGGGCGCGTGGTACTTGGATTTGACCCAGCCTTTCGTACAGGTGCCAAACTAGCAGTCGTTGATGCTACTGGGAAGATGTTGACGACGCAAGTCATTTATCCAGTCAAACCAGCTTCAGCTCGCCAGATTGAAGAAGCAAAGAGAGATTTGGCAGATTTGATTGGCCAATATGGTGTTGAAATCATTGCTATCGGTAATGGTACTGCTAGTCGTGAGAGTGAAGCCTTTGTGGCGGAAGTTCTGAAGGATTTTCCAGAAGTCAGCTATGTCATTGTCAATGAGAGTGGGGCATCTGTCTACTCAGCTAGTGAACTAGCTCGTCAAGAGTTTCCAGAGTTAACCGTTGAGAAACGTTCTGCTATTTCTATTGCTCGTCGCTTGCAAGACCCACTTGCTGAGTTGGTTAAAATCGATCCCAAATCCATCGGTGTCGGTCAATATCAGCACGATGTTAGTCAAAAGAAACTGTCTGAAAGTCTTGACTTTGTAGTTGATACAGTCGTTAACCAAGTTGGTGTCAATGTCAATACAGCTAGTCCAGCCTTACTTTCGCACGTAGCTGGGCTTAACAAAACAATCTCTGAAAATATCGTGAAGTATCGTGAAGAAGAAGGTAAAATCACTTCACGCGCCCAAATCAAGAAAGTTCCTCGTTTAGGAGCAAAAGCCTTTGAACAGGCTGCAGGTTTCCTCCGTATCCCTGAAAGTAGCAATATCCTTGACAATACAGGTGTTCACCCAGAAAACTATGCTGCTGTTAAGGAACTCTTCAAATGTTTGGACATTAAAGACCTAAATGAAGAAGCACAAGCCAAACTCAAATCTATTTCAATCAAGGAAATGGCCCAAGAACTAGACCTCGGTCAAGAAACCCTTAAAGATATTATTGCAGATCTTTTAAAACCAGGACGTGATTTCCGTGATTCTTTTGATGCTCCAGTCCTTCGTCAGGATGTCTTGGATATCAAAGACTTAAAAGTTGGCCAGAAGCTTGAAGGCGTTGTTCGTAACGTCGTTGACTTCGGTGCCTTTGTTGACATTGGTATTCACGAGGATGGCCTGATTCATATCTCTCACATGAGCAAGAAATTCATCAAACATCCGAGTCAAGTCGTTTCAGTTGGTGATTTGGTAACCGTTTGGGTGAAGAAGATTGATGTCCAACGCGAAAAAGTAAATCTGTCGCTCCTTGCACCAGATGAATCTAACTAATTACGTTCGACAAGTTTCTTTAGAAGACTTTGGGAAACCTTTCAAACACCAAGCTCAATGGAATACACGCCTACGGTCGACAGGTGGGCGATTCTTTCCAAAGGATGGGCATTTGGATTTTAATCCCAAAGTCTATCAAGAACTTGGTTTAGAGGTTTTTCGGAAAATTGTCCGTCACGAACTCTGTCATTATCATCTATACTATGAGGGCAAGGGGTATAGACACAAAGATGTAGCCTTTAAGAAACTGTTAAAAGAAGTAGATGGACTCCGCTTTGTTCCACCCTTATCAAGTGTCAGTCAAACACCAGTTCTAGTCTATACTTGTCAGACTTGTAGTCAGACTTATCATCGAAAGCGACGAATTGATACCAAACGTTATCGTTGTGGTCTCTGTCGTGGCAAACTCATTTTGCAAAATCCGCCTAAGGACTGATGCGAGCAGTTTTTATTTCATGTTATACTTATTACAAGAATACCGAAAGAGGTACAAACTATGAATAAAAAATTTTACAAAATGAGACGAAATCGTATGATATCAGGAGTACTTGCTGGACTCTCTGATAAATGGAATCTTGATGTTACTCTTGTGCGCTTCATTTTTGCTATCTTTACAATCGCAAACTTCGGACTTGGAATCATCATCTACATCATCCTGGCCTCTATCTTGCCAACAAAAGAAGATATCGAAGCTGAAATGTACGGAACAGGACCACGTAAGATGAAAGAGGCTGAACCAATTAATGATAATGAAGGTTGGTTTTGGTAGTTTCTCTTAATTGTTTATGTTTGGATAATAAAAAAGATACCGTACGGTATCTTTTTTAAATACTAAACAACTGACCCAATAGATAGGTCACTCCCATGGTTAACAAACCGATACAAAGGTTACGAATCATAGCTGTTTTGGTTGGGGCTTTTCCGAGTTTGGCACTGGTGTAACCTGTAATCAATAAAGACATCGCAACGATAAAAACAGTAGCAGGTTTTCGATAGTCACTTGGAAAGATGGTAATGGAAAGCATTGGTGGTAAACTACCAAGAACAAAAGCGATGAAGCTAGATGCTGCAGCATGCCAAGGATTGGTAAACTCTTCATACTCGATTCCGTATTTTTCTTCAACTAAGGCTTTAAGTGGATTTTTAAGAAAAGCTTTATTGACTAAAAGTTGAGCTGAAGTTTCACACTCACCATTTTGAAGATAAGCAGCATAAAGAGATTTCTTTGCGGCCTCGATATCCTTATCCAAAAGTAATTGTTCACGGGCTACAGCGGCTTCTTCAGTGTCTTTTTGAGTGGATACTGAAACATATTCACCTCCAGCCATAGAGAAGGCACCCGCTAAGATGGCAGCCAAACCTGAAAGAAAGATTATCCAGATATTACTGGTTGCACTGGCAACCCCGATAACAACTCCAGCGATGGAAATGATCCCGTCATTGGCTCCGAGCACACCAGCACGTATAATATTTAAACGACCAGCGAAGTTTGAATCAATTTCATGTGTAATTTCTGACATAGTCTTCTCCTTTTTATCCATTATAAAGTATAGAAATAGCGAATACAAACTTTTTAAACTATCTGAAAAAAGTTTTTCAATTCTAATAAATGCCATAGCTGTTGCTTATGCTAATATATAACAAAGTTGTATTTGTAACTGACTGCCATAGATGATACAATTAATTTAATGAAATCTTTGGAGGTCTGATGATGACTCGTGAATTTAAATTTGAAACTCTTCAATTGCATGCAGGGCAAGTGGTAGATGCTACTACCAAGTCTCGTGCTGTCCCTATTTATCAAACAACATCTTTTGTATTTGAAGATACACAGGAGGGTGCAGACCTTTTTGCCCTTCAAAAAGCTGGAAATATCTATACTCGTATTACCAATCCAACAACTTCAGCCTTTGAAGAGCGTATTGCAGCGCTAGAAGGCGGAGTAGGTGCACTTGCCACAGCTTCAGGAATGGCAGCTCTTACTTATACTATTCTTGGACTTGCTCACGCAGGTGACCATGTTGTTGCAGCTTCAACTATCTACGGTGGGACCTTTAACCTTTTGAAAGAAACTCTTCCTCGTTACGGAATCACCACAACTTTTGTTGATATTGATAATCTAGAAGAAGTAGAGGCAGCGATTAAAGATAATACAAAACTTGTCTTGATTGAAACTTTGGGTAATCCGGTTATCAACATTCCTGATATCGAAAAAATTGCTGAAATTGCCCACAAACACCAAATTCCTTTAGTTTCTGATAATACTTTTGCAACACCATATCTCATTAATGTCTTTTCACACGGTGTAGATATTTCAGTTCACTCGGCAACTAAATTTATCGGTGGTCACGGTACAACTATTGGCGGTGTCATTGTTGATAGCGGTAAGTTTGACTGGGCTGCTTCAGGGAAATTCCCTCAATTCGTAAATGAAGATCCAAGCTACCATAATTTGAGCTATACTCGAGATGTAGGTGCTGCAGCCTTTATCGTTGCTGCTCGCGTGCAATTGCTTCGCGATATGGGAGCTGCCCTTTCACCATTTAACTCATTCTTGCTCCTACAAGGTCTTGAAACACTATCTCTTCGTGTTGAACGCCATGTTCAAAATGCTGAGAAAATCGTTGATTTCCTTGTGAACCATCCAAAAGTTGAAAAAGTCAATTATCCAAAATTAGCTGATAGCCCTTACCATGCCTTGGCGGAGAAATATTTACCAAAAGGTGTTGGTTCAATCTTTACCTTCCACGTTAAAGGCGGAGAAGCAGAAGCTCGTAAGGTGATTGATAGCTTAGAAATCTTTTCAAACCTTGCAAACGTAGCAGATGCCAAATCATTGGTCGTTCATCCAGCAACTACAACTCATTCTCAATTGTCTGACTCTGATCTAGAAGCAGCAGGAGTAACTAAAAATCAAATCCGTCTATCAATTGGACTAGAAAATGTCGATGATTTGATTGAAGATTTACGACTAGCTCTTGAAAAAATCTAAAAATAACTAGTTTTTATCAAATTAAGCATCCTTCTCACGAATAATAAAGTGAGGAGGATTTTTATGTATAGTATTTCATTTCAAGAAGATTCACTTTTACCAAGAGAGAGACTAGTCAGAGAAGGGGTAGAAGCACTCAGCAACCAAGAATTACTGGCAATATTACTAAGGACAGGCACAAAACAGGCCAATGTTTTTGAAATAGCACAGAAAATCTTAAATCAGCTGACATGTTTAACTGACCTCAAAAGAATGAGTCTACAGGAATTGCAGACTCTATCGGGTATTGGACGTGTTAAGGCTATCGAATTACAAGCCGTTATTGAATTAGGCTACCGTATCCATAAAAGGGAAACAGTGGAAATGGAGAGTATTCTTAGCAGTCGTATATTAGCTAAAAAGATGCAGTCTGAGCTTGGAGATAAAAAACAAGAGCACCTAGTGGCGCTCTATCTGAATACTCAAAATCAAATCATTCACCAGCAGACCATTTTTATCGGGTCTGCCACGAGAAGCATTGCTGAACCGAGAGAAATTCTCCACTATGCTTTGAAGCATATGGCAACATCTGTGATTCTAGTTCATAATCATCCATCAGGAGCAGTAGTTCCTAGCCCCAATGATGACCATGTTACGAAGCTTGTTAAAGAAGCCTGCGAATTAATGGGATTGATCTTATTGGACCATTTAATTGTCTCTCATTCTGATTATTTTAGTTACCGCGAGAAGACAGATATGATATAAAAAACCTGTATATAGTACAGGTTTTACAATTCATTGACGACATAGTCGAAAAGTGTTTTATCTTTGGGGCGATTTTCAAAGAGAAATTCAGGATGCCATTGAACACCAAGATAAGGGAAGCCGTCCGTAGTTGTTACAGCCTCGATAATACCATCTTTAGGATCATGTGCTACAACCTTAAGATTAGGAGCTAAATCTTTGATGCTCTGATGGTGGAAAGAATTGATATGAGAGATTTCTCCATAGATTTCTCTTAGAATAGTATCTGGTTCGGTGACAAGTCGCTGAGTGGTGTATTCAGCGGAAGTATCTTGCCAATGATCTTCGATATCTTGATAAAGAGACCCGCCCATGGCTACGTTAAAAAGTTGAGTACCACGACAGACAGAAAAAATTGGTTTCTTTTGCTTGATTGCTTCTTTAATGAGGGCTAACTCAAAAATATCACGTTGAAGGTGGTAATCGTCGCTATCAATAGTTTTTGGCTCACCATAGTATTTAGGGTCAACATTTTGTCCACCAGTTAAAATAAGTTTATCAATTAAACTAATGTAGTAACTGGCCATTTCTTCATCACCAATCGGTAGGATAATGGGGATACCTCCAGCTTCCTTAACTCCTTCAACAAAGCCTTTGGCAGCATAACTCATCATAAGCTCATCGTCTGGATGGGCTTTTTCGTTTCCTGTAATCCCAATAACTGGTTTTTTCATAAATCAATTCGCTTTCTAATCCTCTTTTCGCATGAAATAGAGGAGGGTTTGAAGTTCGCTAGTAAGATCGACATACTGAACAACTACGTCTTTAGGAAGATGTAGGTGAACAGGAGAAAAACTGAGGATACCTTTGATACCAGCATCAACCAAAAGTTCCGCAACTTCTTGAGATTTAACACTAGGAACAGTAAGAATAGCAGTTCTAACATCACTATCCTTAATTTTATCCTTTATTTGAGAGATTCCATAGATTGGAACACCGTCGGGTGTCTTGGTACCAACCTCAGGATGATCATCTAGGTCAAAAGCCATGATGATTTTCATTTTATTACGCTCATGAAAGCGGTAGTGGAGGAGGGCATGCCCCATATTTCCAATACCTACAAGCATAACATTGGTAATAGAATTATCATTTAAAAGATCAGCAAAAAAAGTCATGAGCTTTTTGACATCATAACCAAATCCACGTCTACCGAGTTCGCCAAAGTAAGAGAAGTCACGACGAACAGTGGCAGAATCAATTCCAATCGCTTCTGCAATTTGTTTGGAATTAGCTCTTTCAATTTTCTCGGCATTAAATCTTTTAAAAATACGGTAATAGAGAGAAAGTCTCTTTGCTGTTGCTTTAGGAATAGCAGACTGTTTTTCTTTCACAAAATCACAACCTTTCTATCTACTATTTTATAGAAAGCTTGTGAAAATTGCAACAATAACGAAAAAAAACTAAGAAAAAATCTTAGTTTATCTTCGTTTCGTGGTAAGTTCTTAAAAAGCGGTAGAGGTTACCTAGAAGCCCTTGATAGATTTCAACTCCTTCATGTGTTAATGAAGTAATATGAGTAGTATCTGGGAGAGTTACACAACCCGATAGAGAGAGCATAAGAGCTTCATAGTCTTCATATTCTTGCACACGCTCTACTTGATAGGAGTCCTTGTAAGTTAATCGAAACATAATGACCTTCTATCTTTCGCTTTTTGTAAATACGCCACGTTCAACTAGGCTATCCATCAAAAAGTAGAATTTCTCTTGGTGGATATGAGTTTCTTCTGATTTGAAGATATCAACTAAACGTAGACCAAATTTATCAGTGATATAGATTTTTACACCAGTTAAGTCTTTGTTGATGATAATCTTAAGTTGGAATCCTTCTCCGCTATTTGGAACTTTTTCAAGTAGTCGCGTTAATTCATAGTTACCAACTTTAGTTTCAAAAAAAGTATTATCTTTAAGCGTAAATTTTTTAACAGTTGGACTAAGTGTGTATTCGTAACGACAATTTTTAAGTTTAATCGTTTGTTCAAATGCCATTAAGTTTATCCTCCGATGATATTTTTAAGAGTTTTAGCAAGAGTTATCATTTCTTGTTCTGTATTTTGAGGTGAAATGCTGACGCGTACAGACTCGTGTAAGCGAGGAGATTCTTCACCGTAGAAGGCTTGAAGAACATGGCTGACCTGAACAACACCAGCTGTACAAGCAGAACCTGTTGAAATAGAAATACCTTCAAGGTCTAAACGAAGTAGTAGTAGATCGTTGCGTTGTCCCGGAAATCCGATATTTAGGACATAAGGGAGTTGCTCTTTACCTTGATTGAGATAATAGGTTGATCCAGCCATTTCAGTTAGAAAAACTTTCTGTAGTTTTTGAACTTTATTAAAATTAGCCTCTAGATGATCTATATCGTCCTTAAGAGCTGCAACCATACCTATAATTGCGGGAAGGTTTTCTGTCCCTGCTCTTTTTTTCTGTTCTTGATCTCCACCATGTAGATAAGGATCAAAATCTGTAGAAGCAGCGTATAGGAAACCGATACCCTTTGGACCGTGAAATTTATGAGCAGAAGCACTGAGGAAATCTATTCCTAGTTCTTCAGGAAGAATCTCTAGCTTCCCGACAGCTTGAACAGCATCTACATGATAAGCAGCTGAATGGACTTTTAAAATCTGACCAATTTCAGCGATTGGTAAAAGAGTACCTGTTTCATTGTTAACATACATAGTTGAAACGAGAATAGTATCATCACGCAGTGCATTCTTGACTTGGTCTGCCGTGATTTCTTGATTGTCGGGTTTTAAAATAGTCACTTCAAACCCAAAATTTTTCACCAGATACTCAATCGGTTCAAGCACAGCGTGATGCTCGATAGCAGTAGTAATAATGTGTTTTCCGCGATTTTGATGACGAAGACAGTAGCCGATAATAGCTGTATTATTACTTTCTGTACCACCAGAAGTGAAGAAAATGTGTTGGGGCTTTGTACCTAGTATACCTGCTAACTCTTGACGGGCTTCACGTAATAATTTTCCTGCTTGACGCCCATGACCATGAATGCTAGAAGGATTGCCATAAGTCTCCTGCATGACTTGAGTCATTGCTGAGATAGCTGCAGATGACATGGGTGTCGTAGCAGCATTATCTAAATAAATCAAAAACTCACCTAATTTCTATTTAAATTTAAATAGTGGACTAACTGGTTTTCTTTCATGAATACGAACCATGGCATCACCAATTAGTTCGCTTGCGGTAATATATTGTACATTCTTAGGTTTTTTACTTTCTGTCAATACAGAATCTGTAACCAAGACTTCCTTGATATTAGCTGCATCCAACAACTCTGCAGCACCGTTGACGAACAATCCATGGCTGGATACCGCGTAAATTTCAGTAGCACCATCGCGTTCCAAAATTTTAGCAGCTTCTGAGAAAGTACGGCCTGTATTAAGAATGTCATCGATTAAAATTGCTTTCTTACCTTCAACCTCTCCGATGATGTAACCTTGGCTACGTTCAGAATCATCTTGAGCATAGTCAATAATAGCAATCGGAGCATCAAGGTATTCAGCAAGGCTACGAGCACGTTTTACACCTGAGTTTTTAGGGCTGACAACAACCACATCTGGACCAGTTAAACCTTTATCAATGTAGTGTTTTGCAAATAGCGGAATTGTATAGAGGTTATCTACAGGAATATCAAAGAAACCTTGTACCTGAACAGCATGAAGGTCCAGTGTCAATACACGGCTAACCCCAGCTTTTACCAACATATTTGCAACAAGTTTAGCTGTAAGAGGTTCGCGAGAAGAAGCAATACGATCTTGACGAGCATAACCAAAATAAGGCATGACAACATTGATTGTATTTGCGCTAGCACGAACACAGGCATCAACTGTGATTAAAAGTTCCATCAAATGATTGCTAACAGGATAAGATGTAGACTGGATGATATAAACATCATACCCACGTACACTTTCTTCGATGTTAACTTGGATTTCACCATCTGAGAATTGACGAGAAGATAATTTCCCAAGTGGAACACCTGCAGCATCTGCAATCTTTTGAGCAATTTCATGATTGGATGAAAGTGAAAAAAGCTTCATATTTTTTGTATCTGACATTGATAAACCGTCCTCTATAAACTATGTGAATCAGCGAAAAAAACAAATTATAAGTAAAGTATTTTCTTTTGCAAATTCAATTATTTTTTATCTCTTCTATTTTATCAAAAAAAGAAGATTATTTCAGTATTTTTTCATATTTTCTATAAATCGGACTAATTTTGAAGGAGCTTTCTTGTAATGGATATCATTGGCTTGTAAAAACTCCTTAAAATCAAGACTTCCTTGGTCACCATTCTCAACTTCTAGCTCTAGTTCATAATCTACAATATTGAAGTAGCGGCTTTGGTCAAGCGCCATGAGTCCAATTGCTGTTTCTTTTTCGTAACGAACAGTAGTTAGGCAACCTAAAACCACCCAACCACTTGTTGAAAGTCTACGGCTAGTTAGTTCTTCTAGAATCATCCCCTGAGGGAGTTTACAATTTTCAAGACAATATTTAGCTTCCTCCAGAGTAAGGGCTTGATTGTATTCCATATTTCCGACTTCTTGAGGAATCTTAATAGTCAGTTCGGCGCTTGTATCGAAAGTACGAATGCGCATAGCAATTTTATGATGGTGAAGGTAAAAATCAGGCGTATCTAAGTAGTAATTTTTTTGTGTAACAGGAGTGACTTCTGAAAATTGAGTTAGCAATCGATCATATTCTTCTTCACTTAGAAGTGTTTTCATTTCTATTTCTAAATGTTTCATTTTTACAACCTTTTCTTTATATTTGAAAGCGATTTATGGTATAATAAGCATTGTATTTATTGTATATGATTTTCATGAGAAAATCAAAAACTAGATAAATGAAACTGCTTAAAGAATTGGATGCAATAGTTATATGATTACAGAATGGGAAGAATTTTTAGATCCTTACATTCAAGCTGTCGGAGAGCTGAAAATAAAACTCCGTGGAATCCGAAAACAATATAGAAAACAAAACCGACATTCTCCGATTGAGTTTGTCACGGGTCGGGTGAAACCGATTGAAAGTATCAAAGAAAAAATGGCACGCCGTGGAATTGCCTACGATACACTTGAACAAGATTTGCAAGATATTGCAGGGTTACGTGTCATGGTTCAATTTGTAGACGATGTGAAAGAGGTTGTTGCAATCCTTCGTAAAAGACAGGATATGAGAGTTGTTCAAGAACGTGATTATATCACACATCGCAAGGCATCAGGTTATCGTTCTTATCATGTGATTATTGAGTATACGGTTGATACCATTTATGGCGCAAAAACGATTCTAGTTGAGATTCAAATTCGTACCTTGGCTATGAACTTTTGGGCCACAATCGAACATTCCCTCAACTATAAATATCAGGGAGACTTCCCTGAAGAAATCAAAGAGAGGCTTGAGATTACTGCTAGAATTTCTCATCAGCTAGACGAAGAAATGAGTAAAATACGAGCTGATATACAGGAAGCACAAGCGCTCTTTGATCCTTTGCACAGAAAGTTAAATGACGGGGTAGGAAACAGTGACGATACCGATGAAGAATACAGGTAAACGAATTGACCTAATTGCCAACCGTAAACCTCAGAGTCAGAAAGTTCTATTCGAGTTAAAAGAACGACTGAAAAAGAATAATTTTATCCTTAATGATAAAAATCCAGATATTGTTGTCTCTATTGGTGGGGATGGCATGTTGCTGTCTGCCTTTCACAAGTATGAAAATCAACTGGATAAGGTTCGGTTTATTGGAGTTCACACTGGACACTTAGGCTTTTATACAGACTATCGGGATTTTGAGTTGGACCAATTGGTCACAAATTTACAGTTGGATAATGGAGCTCGTGTCTCTTATCCACTATTAAGTGTTAAAATCTTTCTCGAAAACGGAGAGGTTAAGTCTTTCCGAGCATTGAATGAAGCAAGCATTCGTCGTGCAGATCGTACAATGGTAGCAGATGTTATTATCAACCATGTACCCTTTGAACGTTTTCGTGGTGATGGTTTAACAGTTTCAACGCCGACTGGAAGTACTGCCTATAATAAATCACTCGGTGGAGCAGTCCTTCACCCAACCATAGAAGCGTTACAATTAGCTGAAATTGCAAGTTTAAACAATCGGATTTATCGAACGCTTGGTTCTTCTGTTATTGTTCCTAAAAAGGATAAGATTGAAATCATACCAACACGGAATGATTATCATACAATTTCAGTTGACAATAGTATCTATTCTTTCCGAAATATTGAGAGGATAGAGTACCAGATTGACCATCACAAAATTCATTTTGTAGCGACACCAAGTCATACCAGTTTTTGGAATCGTGTTAAAGATGCCTTTATTGGTGAGGTGCACGAATGAGGTTTCAGTTTATTGCCGACGAACATGTCAAGGTAAAAACCTTTTTGAAAAAACACGAAGTTTCTAAAGGTTTACTTGCTAAGATTAAGTTTCGAGGTGGTGATATTCGAGTGAATGGACATCCGCAGAATGCAACCTATCTTTTAGATATTGGAGATGAAGTTGTCATTGACATTCCTCCAGAGGAAGGTTTTGAAACCCTGGAAGCTATTAATTATCCTCTAAATATTCTGTTTGAAGATGATCATTTCTTAGTTATAAACAAACCTTTTGGAGTCGCGTCAATACCTAGCGTCAATCATTCCAATACGATTGCAAACTTTATAAAGGGTTACTATGTAAACCAAAATTATGAGAATCAACAAGTTCATATCGTGACTCGACTTGATCGAGATACTTCTGGTTTGATGCTTTTTGCTAAACATGGGTACGCACACGCCAGACTAGACAAGCAGTTGCAAAAAAAGGCAATTGAAAAGCGTTATTTCGCTCTAGTCAAAGGGGATGGGTATCTGGAGCCTCAAGGAGAAATCATTGCACCAATAGCTCGAGATGAGGATTCCATCATTACAAGGCGAGTAGCAAAGGGTGGGAAATATGCTCACACTTCCTATCAAATAGTAAAATCTTATGGGAATATTCATCTAGTCGATATTCGTCTTCACACGGGTAGAACTCATCAGATTCGAGTACATTTCTCACATATAGGGTTTCCATTACTGGGAGATGACCTTTATGGGGGAAGCCTAGATCATGGCATAGAACGCCAAGCTCTTCATTGTCATTACTTATCGTTCTATCATCCTTTCTTAGAAGAGCAGTTAGAGCTGGAATGCCCGCTGCCGGATGATTTCGACACACTTATAACACAGTTATCAAATAATAATTTATCTTAAAAGGAGTCAAAACTCATGGAAGTTTTTGAAAGTTTGAAAGCCAATCTAGTTGGTAAAAATGCACGCATCGTCTTACCTGAAGGTGAAGAACCACGTATCCTACAAGCAACCAAGCGTTTGGTAAAAGAAACAGAAGTTATCCCTGTACTATTAGGAAACCCTGATAAAATTAAAATCTACCTTGAAATTGAAGGAATTACAGAAGGTTACGAAGTTATTAATCCAGAACATTACCCACAATTTGAAGAAATGGTAGCTTCTCTTGTTGAACGTCGTAAAGGAAAAATGAGAGAAGAAGAAGCGAGAGAAGTACTCATCAATGATGTTAACTACTTTGGCGTTATGTTAGTTTATATGGGCTTAGTAGACGGTATGGTATCAGGTGCTATTCACTCAACAGCATCGACTGTTCGTCCAGCTCTTCAAATCATCAAGACTCGTCCAAATGTTAGCCGTACTTCAGGTGCCTTCCTCATGGTTCGTGGTACTGAGCGTTACTTGTTTGGTGACTGTGCGATCAACATCAATCCAGATGCTGATGCTTTAGCTGAAATTGCTATTAACTCAGCAATCACAGCTAAAATGTTTGGTATTGAACCTAAGATTGCTATGCTTAGCTATTCAACTAAAGGATCAGGTTTTGGTGAAAGTGTTGATAAGGTTGTTGAAGCAACTAGAATCGCACACGACTTGCGTCCAGACCTTGAAATTGATGGTGAATTACAATTCGATGCTGCCTTTGTTCCAGAAACTGCGGCTCTTAAAGCTCCTGGAAGCAACGTAGCTGGACAAGCTAACGTCTTCATCTTCCCTGGTATCGAAGCAGGTAACATTGGTTACAAGATGGCAGAACGTCTTGGTGGATTTGCTGCAGTTGGACCTGTTTTGCAAGGCCTTAACAAACCAGTAAATGACCTTTCACGTGGATGTAACTCTGACGATGTTTACAAACTAACTCTAATTACTGCAGCGCAAGCTATTCATCAATAAGAATTTTATCCCTCTTTTCCTCTTGGTAAAGGGGGATTACCCTTTTTTAAAGACACGATTCATCTGCAAAATTAGCCAAAATATGGTAAAATAGTCAGTAATCATCTATGTTTTATAAAATAAGTTTGTACGAAGAAAAGGAAATGAAATGGCAACTATTCAATGGTTTCCTGGCCATATGTCCAAAGCACGACGTCAGGTCCAGGAAAATTTAAAATTTGTTGATTTTGTGACAGTTTTAGTAGATGCACGCTTGCCCTTGTCTAGCCAAAATCCAATGCTGACTAAAATCATAGGGGACAAACCAAGGCTATTGATTCTAAACAAGGCAGACCTTGCAGACCCAGTATTGACAAAAGAGTGGCGTCAGCACTTTGAATCACAAGGCATTCAAACGCTTGCTATTAACTCCAAGGAACAAATAACGGTAAAAGTCGTGACTGATGCTGCTAAAAAGCTCATGGCAGATAAGATTGCTCGTCAAAAAGAACGTGGGATTCAAATCGAAACCTTGCGCACTATGATTATTGGAATTCCAAACGCAGGAAAATCAACTCTGATGAACCGTTTGGCTGGTAAGAAAATTGCTGTAGTTGGTAATAAACCAGGTGTGACAAAAGGTCAACAATGGCTTAAAACCAATAAGGATTTAGAAATTTTGGATACTCCAGGGATTCTTTGGCCAAAATTTGAAGATGAAACTGTTGCACTTAAACTTGCCCTTACGGGAGCAATCAAGGATCAGTTACTTCCAATGGATGAGGTAACGATTTTCGGTCTCAATTACTTTAAAACGCATTATCCTGAAAAGCTTCAAGAACGTTTCAAACAAATGAATCTGGACGATGAGGCTCCCGAGATTATCATGGATATGACGCGTATCCTTGGTTTCCGTGATGATTACGATCGTTTTTACAATCTCTTTGTTAAAGAAGTTCGTGATGGAAAACTTGGTAACTATACCTTAGATACATTGGATGATCTCAATGGCAACGATTAAAGAAATAAAAGAAGTATTAGCAAAGATAACTGATCTTGAAAGCCCCTTATTTAAGGAATTTGAAAAAGATTCTCGTTCAGGTGTCCAAAAGGAAATTGAAAAGCGAAAAAAGGCCATCCAAGCAGAAATTGATGAAAATCTTCGCTTAGAAGCCATGCTTCGCTATGAAAAAGAACTTTTCGTTCAAGGGATTAACCTAATTGCAGGTGTAGACGAGGTTGGACGTGGTCCGCTAGCTGGTCCAGTGGTGGCTGCTGCAGTGATTTTACCTCAAAATTGTAAAATTAAAGGTTTAAATGACAGCAAAAAAATTCCTAAGAAAAAACACGAAGAAATTTTTCAGGCGGTCAAAGAGAACGCCTTAGCAATCGGTATCGGGATTATGGACAATCAAGTCATTGATCAAGTCAATATCTACGAAGCGACGAAACTAGCCATGAGGGAAGCTATCTCTCAACTTGAACCTCAGCCAGAACATCTTTTGATTGATGCTATGAGGTTGGACTTGCCAATCACTCAGACATCCATCATCAAAGGGGATGCCAACTCCTTATCTATTGCAGCAGCATCGATTATAGCTAAAGTTACCAGAGATAAGATTATGACAAACTATGACCAAGAATTTCCAGGCTATGATTTTGCTCAAAATGCTGGCTATGGAACTGCTAAGCATCTAGAAGGAATTGAAAAGCACGGTGTCACACCTATTCATCGCACCAGTTTTGAACCGATTAAAACGATCGTTTCAGAAACTAGTAAAAGATAATTAGATAATTAAAGGAGAGAATTATGGAGGAACAATCGGAAATACTTAGTTCTAAGAAAGAATTTGCCTTCGCGTCCAGTACGATCTTAGCTCAAGTAGGGCGAGGTATTATTGTCGGATTAGTTGTAGGAATTATTGTCGGATCATTTCGATTTTTGATTGAAAAAGGCTTTCATATCGTTCAAGGATTTTATCAAGACCAAGAGAATCTGATACGGAATCTATTGATCATTTTATTGTTTTATATCCTCATTTGCTTACTTAGTGCCAAATTAACACGTTCAGAAAAAGATATTAAAGGTTCTGGTATTCCTCAAGTTGAAGCGGAGTTAAAAGGTCTCATGTCTCTCAATTGGTGGAGTGTCCTCTGGAAGAAATATATTCTTGGTATTTTAGCAATTGCTAGTGGACTCATGTTAGGGCGTGAAGGTCCCAGTATTCAGCTAGGTGCCGCTGGAGGAAAAGGAATTGCTAAATGGCTCAAGTCTAGCCCTGTTGAGGAGCGTTCTTTGATTGCTAGCGGAGCTGCGGCTGGTCTTGCTGCAGCCTTTAATGCACCGATTGCGGGGTTATTATTTGTAGTAGAAGAAGTCTATCACCATTTTTCACGATTTTTCTGGGTTTCTACCTTAGCTGCTAGTCTAGTAGCAAACTTCGTTTCTCTTCTCATCTTTGGCTTAACACCTGTGCTTGATATGCCTGATAATATTCCTCAAATGAGTCTTAGTCAATATTGGATTTATCTGGTTATGGGGATTTTTCTTGGAGTTTCTGGATATCTATATGAGAAAGCCGTTCTAAATGTCGGAAAAGTATATGATTGGATTGGTCAAAAGATTCATCTGGATAAGGCCTATTATCCTATTCTAGCCTTTCTCCTTATCATTCCAGTAGGAATCTTCCTACCACAAATACTTGGTGGCGGAAATCAAGTTGTTTTATCCTTAACAGAACACGATTTTAGTTTTAAGATTCTCTTCCTTTACTTCATCATTCGCTTTATCTGGAGCATGATCAGTTACGGAAGTGGACTTCCTGGTGGAATTTTCCTACCTATTTTAGCTTTAGGATCCTTACTTGGAGCTCTGGTCGGTGTTATTTGTGTCAATCTTGGCCTTGTTAGCCAGCAGCAATTCCCTATCTTTGTGATTCTTGGAATGAGTGGCTATTTTGGTGCTATCTCAAAAGCACCTTTGACAGCTATGATTCTTGTTACTGAGATGGTCGGTGATATACGTAATCTCATGCCTTTAGGTATGGTGACCCTAGTTGCCTATATTGTTATGGATCTGCTCAAAGGGGCGCCCGTCTATGAAGCCATGCTAGAAAAAATGTTACCTGAATCAGCAACTGATGATGGAGAAGTTACACTAATTGAAATTCCAGTATCAGACAAAATTGCTGGTAAGCAAGTACATGAACTCAATTTACCTCATAACGTACTCATCACAACCCAAGTACATAATGGGAAAAGTAAGACAGTTAATGGATCTACAAGGATGTATCTAGGTGATATGATTCATCTCGTGATTCCAAAAAGCGAGATTGGAAAAGTTAAAGAATTACTACTATAAAAACATAATTTAAGTTATGTAAATATTTAATTTTTTAGGATATTTTTTAAATAATTAAAGGGAGTTACTATGAGTAGAAACAAGGCTCTTGTAGTTTATTTGGTAGGAACTTTTAGCCAATTGTTATTAGTTTGTTTAGTTGTATTTTTCTTTAATCATTTCGCTATTCGTTCTAATCTAGTAAATATTCTCGGTGTAATGATTGGTGGTATCTCTACAGCCTTATGGGGTAGCATTGTTGCCATTTGCTATTATGAGATTGACTTAAAGAAAATAATAAAAGATTTTTTTAACATTCAGACCAGTTACAAACATTATTTATTAGCATTTTTTCTTATTATTCTTGATTTCTCTTTTCTATTTTTTGGAGGGGAAATCGTACAATTTATCTGGTATCTTCCTTTTCTGATGTTTTTTAAATTTATTGTATTTGGTGGGTTGGAAGAAATCGGTTGGAGATACGTATTTCAGCAAATTTTACAAGAAAAGTTACACTATTTTCAAGCGACATTTTTAACATTTATCATTTGGTCAATTTGGCATTTATTGTTCTTCTATATAGATGGATCCCTAATCAATCTTCAATTAGTACCTTTTTTATTTGGATTGTTGACAAATTCCTTCATTCTTTCAGCTCTTTATTTAAAAACAAAAAATCTCTGGATTTGTGTGATGACACATTCAATAATTAATGTGTTTTCTCAATTAACTATCAGTGACGATCATTACGAAATCTATCTAATCAAAATTTTTGTTATTGTAGCATCGTGTTTTCTAGCAAAGTCCAGCAAAGTTAAATATAAGACAAAACGTATTAATTAGTATTTAGAACAATTTTAAACATTAAAAGCGAGTTAAAAATCCAAACCAACAAAGTGGTTTGGATTTTCTTGATTTAAGAAAAAATTAAAAGTTTATGTAAAAGAGCCTTAGTAAGTATTAAACATTGCTAGAAAAACTAAAAGTTAATGTACATTTGAAAAGTTTTTAGTTTTCACTTAGATAAAGTACATATTACAGTAGATGGATAGCTTTTAAAATTTCCAGTATTCACTTAAATAAAGTACATAATTAAGAATAATTAGCTCTAAAAAATTTTTGGTTATAGGATTTTAAGTTATCTATTCCTAAATCCCCCCTATAACATCTTTCCGAAAAACTATAATTTTCTTGAAAAATATACCTAGCTATGCTATACTACTAGTATAGAAAGATTTGGAGAATAACATGAAACGCGAGATCTTATTAGAACGTATCGATAAACTCAAACAAGTCATGCCTTGGTACGTCTTAGAATATTACCAATCAAAACTGGCCGTTCCATACAGTTTTACGACCTTATACGAATACTTAAAGGAATACGATAGATTTTTCACCTGGGTCTTGGAATCTGGTATATCGGATGCTGACACCATGGCCAATATTCCCTTAGACGTTCTGGAGCACATGACCAAGAAAGACATGGAATCCTTTATTCTTTACTTACGTGAACGTCCTCTGCTCAATGCCAATACGACAAAAAACGGGGTTTCTCAAACAACCATTAATCGTACACTTTCTGCACTTTCTAGTCTTTATAAGTATTTGACTGAGGAAGTTGAAAATGAACAAGGTGAACCTTATTTCTATCGCAATGTCATGAAGAAGGTTGCAACCAAGAAAAAGAAAGAAACCTTGGCTGCGCGAGCTGAAAATATCAAGCAAAAGCTCTTTTTAGGTGATGAAACAGAGGGATTTTTGAATTATATAGATGAGGAATACCCTAAAACTCTCTCAAATCGAGCCTTATCGTCCTTTAAAAAGAATAAGGAGCGAGATTTAGCCATCATTGCACTCCTTCTCGCTTCTGGTGTTCGTCTCTCCGAAGCAGTTAACCTTGATCTTCGAGATCTCAATCTTAAGATGATGGTGATTGACGTCACTCGAAAAGGTGGAAAACGAGATTCAGTTAATGTTGCTGCCTTTGCTAAACCCTATTTAGAGCAATATCTAGCCATTCGCGATAAACGCTATAAGACAGAAAAAAAAGATACAGCTCTCTTTCTGACCTTGTATCGAGGGGTTCCAAACCGAATCGATGCTTCTAGTGTTGAAAAGATGGTAGCTAAGTATTCGGAAGACTTCAAAGTTCGGGTAACTCCCCACAAACTACGCCATACGCTTGCAACACGTCTCTATGATGCAACCAAATCACAGGTTTTGGTAAGTCACCAGCTGGGACATGCTAGCACACAAGTTACCGACTTGTATACCCATATCGTTAATGACGAACAGAAAAACGCCTTGGATAGTTTATAATACACATAATATAGATTATGTAATGTTTTAGTGTTAGAAAAAGAGCGTAGGATTTTTTATCGAATCTTACGCTCTTTTATTATTTCTATAAAAATTCGATCCAATAATTACGGTGTGGCTCAATAATGACTGGTTTTCCCCAGAATGATTTTAGATAGGCCAAATTTGCAGGGGTGACAGGTCTTTTTTCACCATTGAACTTCTCTGCACTCTCTTCCGTTAGAAAGCATTTAACTGCTTCATATGGTGTACCATCGCTCGCTATTCGATCAATTCCTAAATAAGCAATTTCATCACCGTTTTTTGGAATATCTGTAAATAGTTTACCAATAAAATAAACCGTCTTATCTTTCATTAATTCGTAAGCCTTACTATTTTCCAGTCTGTTATTCGCTGCAGCGTACATAATACAAAAACTGTCCACAATATCTTTCAAAGGCATTAATTCTTCTTTGCTGACTATAATTTCGTCGGGAGCAAGTCCACCAATGATTAAGCTTTTATAATGAGGTTGCTGGATGACATTATCTAATGCCATTCCTAATGGTAGTTGGACAGCTTGATAGCCCAATGGTTCTAACTCTTGTTTTTTCTGGTCAAGGTGTTCTTGTGTAATACTGATATTCAAATCATATGGACTTGAAGGTTGTTGCTTGCTAAAAAAAGCCACTACTATACGATCTAACTGTTCAAATAGACCAAGTTTTTCCACTGGAATTTTCATCATTGAATATAATCCCCTTTTTTGTTCAGATTTCCTCTTTATTCTACTCTCATTATTTTTGAATATCAAGTCCAAAATAAAAGATATCCATGTTAAATGGATATCTTTTACTTTATTCTACAACTGCCTCAGCAATTTCTTCTGCAGTAATTCCTGCGAAGTAACGACCTAGGTTAATGGTTTGAAGGGCCTTAAGAACATCTTCGCGTTCATATTTAACACCACGAAGGATATCTTCTACAGCTGCTACATCTTCGATACCGAAGAAGTCACCATAAATCTTGATATCTTGAATTTTTGACTCGATAACGTTAGCAAAGATTTCAACTTTACCGCTTGGGAATTTTGTGCCACGACGGACGTTATACTCTGGTGATTTACCATAGTTCCAGTCCCAAGTTCCAAACTTAGTTTCTTTGATGCGATTGATTTCAGCTAATTCTTCATCTGAGAATACATACTCAGTCATCTCAGGGTATTCTTTTTTCATGTATTCCAAGAGTAAATCACGGAATTCTTCAACAGTGATCTTTTCTGGCAATTCATCGATAATATTAGTTACTCGAGCACGGACTGATTTAACCCCTTTTGATTCAAACTTATCTTTAGACACTTTAAGTGCGTTAGCTAGGACAGACAAATCCACGTCAAAGAGAAGACAACCATGGTGCATGATACGGCCATTGATATAGGCTTGTGCATTTCCACAGAATTTCTTGCCGTCTATTTCTAAGTCGTTACGGCCTGTAAATTCAGCTTTAACACCAAGTTCAGCCAAAGTATTGATAACTGGAGTAGAGAAGCTCTTGAAGTCAAAGGCCTTGTTTTCATCTTCTTTTGAAATGATGGTATAGTTAAGGTTGTTCAAATCATGGTAAACAGCTCCACCACCACTGATTCGACGGACTACTTCAATTCCATTTTCACGAACATAGTCACGGTTAATTTCTTCGATGGTATTTTGGTGACGACCTACAATGATAGATGGTTTGTTGATCCAAAGAAGGAAGATTTGAGCTTCATCAAGAAGATGCTTAAAAGCGTACTCCTCTAAAGCAATATTAAAGGCAGTGTCGTTTGAATGATTGATAATGTATTTCATAAGATACCTTCTAATACGATAGAGACTGGAAAACAATTCCAGTCTAGTCTATCTATTTTTATTTTTTCTTAGGTGAATGGATAGCCATTCCAAGAACATCAGCAAATGCTTCGTACATAACTTCAGAGTATGTTGGGTGTCCGTGGATTGTCTTAAGCATTTCTTCAACAGTGATTTCCATTTCGATGATACTTGACGCTTCATTGATCAACTCTGCAGCTGCAGGACCAATGATGTGGACTCCAAGGATTTCGCCATATTTCTTGTCTGCAATGACTTTAACAAATCCTTGAGCTGCATCTGATGCAATGGCACGTCCGTTTGCAGCAAAGTTGAATTTACCGATTTGGACATCGTATTTTTCACGAGCTTGTTCTTCAGTCAAACCAACTGCTGCTACTTCTGGAAGTGTGTAAATAGCTGCAGGAGTCAAGTTCAATTTAGCAACATGGTGATTTCCTTTAAGGGCATTTTCAGCAGCTACTTCACCCATACGGAAGGCAGCGTGAGCCAACATCTTAGTACCGTTGATATCACCTGGTGCATAAATACCAGGAACAGAAGTTTCCATGTACTCGTTAACCTTGATACGACCACGGTCTAACTCAAACTCAACTTCTCCGATTCCTTCAAGATCTGGAACACGACCGATTGAAAGAAGGGCTTTATTTGCGATGATATCATCTTTTCCTTCAACTTTGATACGAAGTTTGCCATCTTCTTCGATGATTTCTTGAAGTTTAGTACCTGTCAAGATAGTCATACCTTTACGCTCAAGAATCAAACGAAGGTTCTTAGATACTTCCGCATCCATTGCTGGAACAATGCGATCCATCATTTCGATAACAGTAACTTTTGAACCAAATGTCATGAAGGCTTGACCAAGCTCAATACCGACAACTCCACCACCAATGATAACGAGACTTTCTGGTACTTCATTCATTTCAAGGATATCGTCACTAGTCATCACAAGTGATGATTCCATTCCAGGAACGTTAATCTTGCTTACTTTTGAACCACCAGCAAGAATGATTTTCTTAGTTTCAAGCAATTCAGAACCATTTACCAAGACATTCTTATCTTTAGTAATAGTACCGATACCTTTATGAACATCAACTCCATAGCTACGAAGAAGTCCTGCAACACCACCTACAAGGGTATTGACAACTTTAGATTTAGTTTCTAAAAGTTTTTCCATATCAACAGTGAAGTTAGGATTTTCAATCACGATACCACGATTTGCAGCATGACCGATATTCTCGATAATTTCGGCGTTGTGAAGGTAAGTTTTAGTTGGGATACATCCACGGTTTAAGCAAGTTCCACCAAGTTCAGATTTCTCAACAAGAGCAACCTTACCACCTAATTGAGCTGCTTTAATGGCAGAAACATAACCAGCAGGTCCACCACCAATAACAACGATATCATAAGCATCATCGCTCTTACCATCATCGTTCGAAGCACTTGCTGCAGGTGCTGGGCTAGCTTCTGGTGCAGCTGCTCCAGCTGTTGGGATATTTTCCCCTTCTTCACCAAGATAACCGATAACTTCAGTAACAGGAACAGTCTCGCCGTCCCCTTTCAGGATAGCGATCAAGTAACCGTCTTCTTCTGCTTCCAATTCCATGCTGACTTTGTCAGTCATGATTTCCAAAAGGATTTCTCCTTCTTTTACAAATTCTCCGACTTTTTTATTCCATTGGACGATTTGTCCTTCTGTCATATCCACGCCGGCTTTTGGCATAATTACTTCTAAGGCCATATCTTACTTCCTTTATCTATATTTCTAAAAATAAATTCTCTAAACCAACATTGAGATTGGGTTTTCAATTAAAGCTTTCAAGTCTTTCATAAACTTAGCACCAGCCATACCATCTACGACACGGTGGTCAATTGTTAAACCAAGACTCATAATTGGACGAATCACGATTTCACCATTTACTACAACCGGTTTTTCAACTGTTGAGCTAACACCGAGGATTGCTGAGTTCGGTTGGTTGATGATAGGACCAAATGATTGAACCCCAAACATTCCCAAGTTACTGATGGTGAAGGTTGAATTTTGCAATTCGCTAGGAGCTAGTTTACCATCCAAAGTACGTCCGATGACATCTTTAAATGCAACAACCAATTCAGACAAGGTCATCTTTTCAGCATTGTAGACAACTGGTGTCATCAATCCATTATCCATACCAACCGCCATCGCAAGGTTGACGTAGTTGTGGGTGATAATTGTCTTACCATCCTCTGTCAATGAAGCATTGATGTATGGGTGTTTCATCAGTGTCTTAACAACTGCGAGTGAAAGCAAATCTGTAACAGTGATTTTCTTGCCAGTTGCTTCCATGATTGGATCAAGCACTTTCTTACGAAGGGCTAGCATCTCAGACATATCTACATCGTAGTTTAGCGTGAAGGTTGGTGCAGTCAAGTAAGACTCAACCATACGTTGAGCAATAACCTTACGCATAGGAGTCATCGGAATACGCTCGATTTCCCCATAAGGAGTTACGTTATCTGGAATTTCTTCCACTTTTTCGATCTGAGAAGGTGACTTAATCGTATCGTTTTCAATATTTTCCGGAAGGAAAGCTAAAACATCCTTCTTCATAATCTTGCCACGATGACCAGTTCCTTGGATTTCCTGCCATGCAATGTTATGTTCAAGGGCAATTCGTTTTGCAAGTGGTGAAATGCGAACCACATTAGTGTCTTTAAATGTTTCCACGTCTTCTTTGTGGACACGACCGTTTGCGCCTGAGCCAGAAATATCGTAGAGATTAATTCCTAAATCATCCGCTAATTTTCTAGCTGCAGGAGTCGCTCTTAGCTTATCATCAGCCATGACCTCTCCTATTCTATACTAAGATATTAAGGACGAAGAGGGCAATGAAAAAATAGGAGATTGACGATGTGTTCGATGAACACAAGGAAATCTATCTTTTTTTCACAGACCTCCGTCCGAATTCAATTACATGATGTAAAGGGCGTTTAAAAGCGACCGAAAAATATGAAATCAACGTAGACTTCGATGAAGTCAAGGAGATTTATCTTTTTTTCCAAGCTTTTAGCCCATGCTCTAATCTAAGATATTAAGGACGTAGAGAACTTTGCATCTATTAGATACAAAGCTTCTCGTCTGATTGTTTTACATAATTTATTTTATGTACTATTGTTTGTTGTGAGTTTTACGGATTGCATCTTTGATGCTTTCAACAGTTGGAATCATTGCATTTTCAAGATTTTGTGCGTAAGGCATCGGTACATCCTCACCTGCACAACGGCGAATAGGTGCATCTAAATAATCGAATGCTTCTGATTCTGAGATAATAGCTGAGATTTCCCCAATAAAACCACTTGTCTTGTGGGCATCGTTGACAAGAACTACTTTTCCAGTCTTCTTAACTGAGTTAATGATGATGTCTTTATCAAGTGGAACCAAAGTACGTGGGTCTACTACTTCTACTGAGATGCCTTCTTCAGCCAATTCTTCAGCTGCTTGCATGACACGACGAAGCATTTTACCGTATGTTACTACCGTTACATCAGTTCCTTCGCGTTTAATTTCACCAACACCAAGCGGAATTGTATAGTCAGGATCTACTGGTACTTCACCTTTTTGGTTAAATTCTGATTTGTATTCAAGAATGATAACAGGATTATTGTCACGGATAGAAGACTTAAGAAGTCCCTTCATATCAGCTGGTGTACCTGGAGCTACAACCTTCAATCCTGGGATATGAGTGAACCATGATTCCAATGATTGTGAGTGTTGTGCTGCAGAACCTACTCCGTTACCAGCGGCACAGCGGATTGTAATTGGTACTTGACCTTTACCACCAAACATGTAACGAGTTTTAGCTGCTTGGTTGACGATATTATCCATGGCAATAACAGAAAAGTCCATGAAAGTCATGTCGACGATTGGACGAAGCCCAGTCATAGCTGCACCAGCAGCTGCTCCAGAAATAGCTGCTTCGGAAATCGGACAGTCACGAACACGTTCTGGCCCAAATTCTTCAAGCATACCTACAGATGTACCAAAGTCTCCACCAAAGACACCGACATCTTCACCCATCAAGAGTACATTTTCGTCGCGACGCATTTCCTCAGACATTGCAAGGATAATGGTATCGCGGAAAGACATTAATTTTGTTTCCATATTTCTCTACTTCTCCTTAGTCTGCGTAAATATCTTCAAAAGCTGATTCTAGTGGAGGGAATGGACTTTCTTCTGCAAACTTAACAGATGCTTCCACTGCTTCCTTGACCTGAGCCTGAATTTCTTCAAGTTCTTCTGCACTAGCAATTTTATTTTCAACAAGGTACTTGCGAAGGTTTTCGATTGGATCTTTTTCTTTCCACTCATCGACTTCTTCACGTGTACGATATTTACCAGGGTCTGATGATGAGTGACCAAGCCAACGGTAAGTTACACTTTCGATCAAGACAGGACCTTTACCAGAACGAACATGGTCAACTGCTTTCTTAAATCCTTCGTAGACATCGATAACATTGTTACCGTCTTCGATAAACATTCCAGGAATACCGTAAGCAGCACTACGCTCATGGATATGCTTGACATTTGTCATTTTCTTAATATCAGCAGAGATTCCATAACCGTTATTGATACAGTAGAAAATTACTGGAAGATTCCAAATTGAAGCCATATTAACAGCTTCGTGGAATACACCTTCATTCGTCGCTCCATCACCAAAGAAGCAGACAACGATTTTACCAGTGTTTTTCATTTGTTGAGTAAGGGCTGCACCTACTGCAATCCCCATACCACCACCTACGATACCGTTAGCACCAAGGTTCCCTGCATCAAGGTCGGCGATGTGCATTGATCCACCTTTACCTTTACAAGTTCCAGTATACTTACCAAGGATTTCAGCCATCATACCATTAAGGTCGATTCCTTTAGCAATGGCTTGTCCGTGACCACGGTGGTTCGATGTTATGAGGTCGTCTTCGTTTAGAGCTAACATAGCCCCAACGTTTGCAGCTTCCTCACCAACAGAAAAGTGCGTCATACCTGGCACTTTTCCTTTTTTTACTAATTGAGCAATTTTTAAATCCATACGACGAATTTCTTCCATCTTACGGAACATCTCAAGCAAAAGATTTTTATCTAAAGTTGACATAATCTTGCCTTTCTAAGTTTAATTTCTTATAGTTCTATTCTAACTTATAGGTTAACTAGAGTCAAAGATTATGCTTGATATTTTTTCACAAATTAAAAAAAGAAAAGTCAATGAAATCAAGACTTTTCTTTACGTAAAATGGCTATTTCACAAACTGATTTCCATGGATATTTTCAACAAATTATTTGAATCTTTTCATAATAACTTGTAAACGCCACTGATAGAGTAATCCGCTGACAACTAAACTTACGATAAGACCTATCCAATATGAATAAGCATCGAGATTTGTTGAATAATCTAGAAATAAACCAAGAGGTATAGCAACTCCCCAGTATCCAAGGAGACCAAGGTAGAAAGGGATGACAGTATCTTTGTAGCCTCGTAAAATACCTTGTAATGGTGCCGCAAATGTATCAGCTAGTTGGAAAAATAAGCTATAGGTCATAAAACTAGCCGTTAATTGAATGAACTCTGGATCATGACCATAGAGACTGGCAACATTTTCTCTAAAAATATACAGAAAAGAAAGTGTTAAAATTGCGAATACCATAGCTGATAGTCGTCCGATTTTTATGTATTTCTTAGCATCCTCTAGACGTTTAGCACCAACTTCGTAAGAAACAACAATAGCCATTGCTGTTGAAATGCTCATAGGAAAAGCGTACATGAGAGAAGAAAAATTCATGGCAGATTGATGACTAGCTATTATCAATGATGAAAACTTTGCCATAATCAATCCCACTGCTGAAAAAATAGCAACTTCTGCAAATACAGTTCCACCTATTGGTAATCCCAGTTTTATCGCTTCTTTTATTTTGTTCCTGTCTAAAGGTAGTCGGTTTTCTAAGTGTAGTTCTTTTAATTTTTCTTGTTTAAGAAGGACTAGTATAGATATACTCAACAAGGCCCAATAAGCCATAGAGGTCCCAAGGCCTGCCCCAGCTCCTCCCAACTCAGGAAAACCAAAGGCACCATAAATCAATAAATAGTTAAAACCACTATTTAGAGGGAGTAATAAAAGCATCAAATACATGGACAACCTTGTCAATCCAAGTGCATCCAGTAATGAACGGATAACACTAAAGAGTAAGAGAGGAATAATCCCTATTGCTAAAAACCATAGATAACGACCTGCTATATTTGCTACCGCCGCTTCTAATCCCATATTATTTAGAACTAGAGGAGCAACCAGAAAAACTAAAACAAATAGAAAAATGGATAAGCCAAGCGAAAGATAAAGAAACTGATAGAAATCAGAAGCCACTTCTTCTTTTTTCCCACGTCCTAAATGATGTCCAACTATAGGGACTAAGGCAGAAACAATACCTGTTAAAAAAGTAAAGAAAGGATTCCACAAGCTAGTAGCCATTGATACACCAGCTAAATCAATAGTATTATACTGGCCGGTCATGGTCGTATCAACAAAGGAAGCCGAATAATTTGCGAATTGATAAACCAAAATAGGGAAGAAAATCTTAAGAAATAAAATGAACTTGTCTTTAAAATGATGGGTTGGATACATACAGACTCTCTCTAAATTTAAATTTTATAGAGCAGTATTTCATCTAGTATTTATAGACAATCTGTCCATTACAAATAGTGTATTTTACCTGCCCTTTTAAAGTTTCACCGATAAATGGTGAATTAGCTGCTTTGGAAGCAAAATGGTTGTCTACAATTCGGTCAGCTTTATCATCAAAAATGGTAATATCAGCTGGACCATTTTCAGCCAAATAACCTGCTTCAAAATGATACAATTTGGCTGGGTTTACTGTCATTTTTTCTAACAACTCCATCAAGCTTAGCTCACCAGCTTCGACTAAGTAAGTTAAACCGAGCGACAATGAAGTTTCCAGTCCTGTCATGCCTGAAGGAGCTTTGGTGATATCCTCGACATTTTTTTCATCAGCATGGTGAGGCGCGTGATCAGTCGCAATCACGGAAATGACACCAGACTTGAGTCCTTCGATAACTGCACGACGGTCAGACTCCAAGCGAAGTGGTGGATTCATCTTAGCATTACTTCCCTTAGTCAAGAGAAGCGCTTCAGTCTTAGAGAAATGTTGCGGTGCTACTTCTGCAGTTACGTTTGCTCCCAAACCTTGAGCAAACTCTACTACTTTAACACTTTCTTCTTTAGATAAATGCTGAATATGAACATGAGCTTTTGTTGCATAGGCAATCATAACATCACGTGCAATCATAGCATACTCAGCAACTCCTGTTGCCCCACAGATATGGAAGTATTCTTTAGCAATGTTTTCATTGAAACCGAGAATTCCATTCAAGCCAGGATCTTCCTCGTGTAAGCTGATAAAGGTGTTGAGTTTTTTAGCCTCTTCCATAGCTTCCTTGACAACTTTACTGCTTTCAAGCGGAATGCCGTCATCAGAAAAACCTACAGCTCCAGCTTCTAAAAGAGCTTTAAAATCAGTTAAGTCTTGACCATTAAAGTTCTTGGTAATCGTTGCTACAGACTTAACATTAATTTTTTCCTTTGCCGCAGATTGAAGAACTTCCTGCAAAGTCTCAACATCGGAGATGATTGGATTAGTATTAGCCATCATAACGACAGTTGTAAATCCACCTGCAGCAGCTGCTAGTGCTCCTGTATGAATGTCTTCTTTATGAATTTGACCAGGTTCACGGAAATGAACATGGATATCCACCAAGCCAGGTGCAACTACAAGACCAGTTGCATCAATGACCTCTGCATCTTTCTCACTAATTTGTGGTGCAATTTTGACAATTTTACCGTCTTCAACCAAGACATCACACACTTGATCCAAACCAGACTTAGGATCCATTACTCGACCATTTTTAATTAGTAGCATCTGCTTTCTCCTTTATTCGTAGAAATCCACTTGGGTATCCATTAATTTATCACCATCATAAACAAACTTTGCTGAAAAGAATGGTTTATCTTCTAAAAGCCACTCTACGAAGGTGTGGTCTCCTTCCCAGGTTGGTTTGCTTAAAACCTCATCATAAGGAACCCATTCTAAAGTCCCTTCATTACAGTCAATTAAATCACCCTCAAACTCCGTCACCTTAAACACATAGGTGTACCAGTCTAAGTCTGGTGTGAACTCAGGAAAGGTTATTACACCTTTAAGAACCGGCTTAGCCTTCAATCCTGTTTCTTCTAAAATCTCGCGGGCAGCACATTCTTGTGGAGTTTCTCCACGCTCTAACTTTCCACCTACACCAATCCATTTTCCTTCATGGACATCATTAGGCTTTTTATTGCGATGAAGCATGAGCAGTTCTTTTCCATTATCAATGTAGCAAATTGTCGCTAACTGAGGCATATTCTCTCCTTATCTAAGCCAATCAATTGGCTCTTGTCCTGTTTTTTTTAAGAATGCATTGGCCTTGGAAAAAGGCTTGGAACCCCAAAATCCTCTGTAAACGGAAAGGGGACTCGGGTGAGCTGATTCAATAATCAGATGTTGAGGATTACTTACCAATATCTTTTTCTTACGTGCATAAGCACCCCAGAGGAGAAAGACTACAGGTCTATCAAGATTATTAACAACCTTAATTACAGCATCTGTAAAAGGCTCCCATATTTGACCAGCATGACCGTTGGCCTGTCCTGCCGGAACTGTAAGACAAGCATTGAGAAGTAAAACACCCTGCTCCGCCCAAGCTGTCAAATCATGGGATTTCTTAACCCCGATATCATCTGACAATTCTTTCAAGATATTTTGCAAGGACGGTGGCGCTGGAATAGCATCGGGTACAGAAAAACTCAAACCTTGAGCCTGACCAGGACCATGATAAGGATCCTGACCAAGAATCACCACTTTAACATCTTCAAGAGGAGTTGTCAAAAGAGCCTGAAAAACCTTATCCTTGGGCGGGTATACAGTTCCTTGAGCATAAACCTGTTCCATAAAGTGATTGATTTTCCCAAAATAACCTTCCGGTAGTTGCTCCTTAATCAAGGCGTGCCAAGATGAGTGTTGCATAGCTTTCTCTCCTTTACCGTATCCATCGAAAAGCACGTCTTAATTCATCCGTACCATTTTTAAAAAAGCATAAACCATGTGCAAGTATAATCTTATCAGGTTTCCAGTTTAACATACGGGAAAAGGAAGTTTTTGCTTCCCTTTGTCTTCCTATGAAAGTCATCCGATAATCGATAGGAGTTTGTCCATCAGGGGATGTTACACGAGCTAAACGATAGAATCTTCTGCGGATTGGACTAGCTATCTTTTCCGGTTCAAAATTCTCTATGAGGTCTGTCACAATCAGTGTTTTAGTTGATTTATGAAAAAATACCACCTCTTCAATGACTGAACTTCCCTTAAAAATGAGTTGTTCAATCTCATCAGACCATAAGTCAGGAGCCTTATCTGTTAAGGGAGCATCAAATACAACCTTGACTTTCTGACTTTTCGCTCTCTCTTCTACTCCTGGACTAGACCATGCTTGCGCATGAGGATATCTTTGTTTCCAATCTGCAATATAGGCGTAGTGAATCTTATTTGGTGATATCAGGTAAGCAACTTTGCCCAAAGCGTCCAGTTCAGTAAAAAGTTTTTCATTTGGAGCAATAGGAGAATGAATCCAAAGTTTGTCATCATTTAACTTAATCACCGTCATACGTGTCTGAAAAGGAAGTTTGAAGACCTTCATATCCATTTGTATCAAATCACCATCTACTATCCAGATATTTTGATCAACTTTCTTTAGTAAATACAATGGTTCATAAAGAGAAAGAGGTGGCCTAGACATCATTTACTACTCCTTCATTTTTACTGCCTCTATTATAGCAAAAAGTGGCTATGGAAACCACTTTTTACAGTTTATCTAAGAGTTCTAGCAGAGCCTGATAAGAGTCAACTTCGTAAGTCGGATGGGCTTGTGTGTGATTTTCGAGGTGATTAGGGTTATACCAGATGGTGCCAATGTCAGCATTATTTCCCCCTTGAATATCGGCGGTTAGAGAATCTCCAATCATCAGCGTATTTTGTTTACTAAATCCAGCAATCTGCTGACCGATTTTTTCATAGAATAGTGTATCAGGTTTTTGAGTTTGCAACTGCTCTGAGATAAAGACTTGGTTGAAATAGGGAGCAAGACCTGATTGAGCCAGACGACCTGTCTGAATTGTAGTTATCCCGTTGGTGGCAGCGTAGAGTTCATAACCACGATCAATAAGGCTATCTAAGAGTTCCATGGCCCCAGAAAATACCTGCCCCTGTTGAGCTAAAAAAAACTGATAACGTTCAGCTAAGTATACGCCATCCTTTTCAATTCCAAAATACGAAAACAATTTTGAAAATCGTGTATTAACTAATTCCTGTTTTCTAATCTTTTTAAGCTCCAAATCCTTCCAGAGAGACTTATTCATTGGAACGTAATAATCTTTATAGGCTTGAATATCGGTAACACCTTCTTCTTTTAGAAGTTGCGTTAAAGCTACATCCTCGGCAGTATCAAAATCAAGCAAGGTATGATCAAGGTCGAAGAGTAAAAATTTATAAATCATCTATTCATTGTCCTGTATTCAGTATTCTTTATATAATATACTTCAAAGTATAACACAAACAAAACTATTAACCAAGTGTGGTAATTTTAAGTTGACAAAATTGAACTAAAAAAATTAAATCTAAAAGCTCTAAAATTACTAGTTAAACTTAAAAAAAATATATTAAATTACTAAAATGTGACAGAAATAAAGGATATCATTTAAGCATAAATCTGATACTAATTTTCTCCTAATTTTATGAGAAATGCAACTGTTATTATATATTATTTGTCCGTTGAAAACATAACTTATATAATAATTCGAAAAACTTACATTTTCATAATAATTTGACACCTTAAACATTGATGTCCATGTTTTATTGTGATATAATTCACGTTATAGGGGAGTTTTAGTGTTAGACTAGGAGGAGGCTTGGTTAAGGTTTGTCTATAAAATTAACCTATATTATTAACTCGTCTTTCAGTTAATGATTGACACTACTTTATATTATATTTAGAAACTATCTTAAATTTATAAGAAGGATGTATATGATGAACAAAAAGAAAAAGTTTAGTATTTTCTCATTTTTGATCGTTGTATTGACGACTATTTTCGTATTTAGTTTGAATAAAACTTTTGCTGAAACTCCTGAGGTTTCAGTTTCTGGAAAATTTGTTGATACAATCCAAAATGTTAAAGTATCAAATAATGAAGGCGGAGAACTCAACTGGGACTTGCAACAGTGGGCAACCTTCCGAATCAACGCTGATTATAATTTGTCTGGAAAAAATGTTAAAGCAGGAGATTCAACTGTAGTTACTGTTCCAGATGCTTTGATGATTACTAATACTTCGTTCAAGATTCGTGATATCAATACAAATGAGATTATCGCAAATGCTGAAGTAAGCCCAGATAATAAATCCATTACAATTACCTATACGGATTATGTTGAAAAACACTCAGATACAAGCGGATCATTCTTCTTTTACGCTCGTATCGATTTCAAAAAACACCCACAAAAAGGTGAGGTTCCAGTAGAAATCACCATTAACAAAGAAACAAAAATTGCTGGTAAAGTTTCATTTACTGGTGTTGGTGATGGAAATCCTAGACTTTTAACAAAGACTAGTTGGGTAAACGCAGGGGACCAAAGGGAAATTCAATACACGATTTCTGTCAATCGTACAAAACAAAATATTAAGAATGTTACACTCGAAGATCACTTACAATTTACGAATGCTTCATACGTAAAAGATAGCATTAAAATTATTAAAGGTAAATTCTCTTATGATACTGGTGAGTGGGTATTCTCTGATAGAGTTGATGTAACAGACCAACATAAGATTACAATTAGCGAAGATGGTCAATCATTTGTTATCGATTTAGGTGATGTTACTGAAAATGACCAATATCGTATTGCTTATAATGTTCGTTTAAATTATGATCCAGCCGACGGAGAGGTCTTGAAAAATGAAGCAACTCTTAAAGGTCTAGGTATTGAAACCAAAAATGTAACGAATGCTGCTGCCGTTCAAATTGCTGGTGGTTCTGGTGTTGGTTATGTTTTCTCAATCAACATTCATAAAGTCGATGATGCTAACCAACCACTTAAAGGTGCTAAGTTTAGAGTCGTTCGTCAAGCTAATAATCAAGTCATTGGTGAGTTTGAATCAGATGAAAATGGTAATATTGCTGTTGGCAAACTGTTAAAAGATAAATATATCTTAACTGAAATTGAAGCCCCTTCAGGTCATATCATCAAAGAAGCCGATACTGTGGTTAATGTTGAAGATTTTGGAGCAGATCATTCAGTAACTAAAACAATTGTGAATCCAAAAGAAGAAACAACAACTACTACTACAACAACTACAACTACAACAACAACTGAAGAGCCTACAACTACTTCAACTACAACAACTACAACTGAAGAGCCTACAACTACTTCAACTACAACAACTACAACTGAAGAGCCTAAGACTACTTCAAGCACAACAACTACAACTGAAGAGCCTAAGACTACTTCAAGCACAACAACTACAACTGAAGAGCCTAAGACTACTTCAAGCACAACAACTACAACTGAAGAACCTAAGACTACTTCAAGCACAACAACAACAACTGAAGAGCCTAAGACTACTTCAACTACAACAACAACAACTGAAGAGCCTAAGACTACTTCAACTACAACAACTACAACAACCACTGGTGAAGAACCTAAATCTACAGTAACAACAACAAACGACAAACCAGGACTTCCTAATACTGGTGAAGGCAAAGGAACGTTAGTTACTATCATTGGTTTTGTAACTCTCATTTCATCAATCGGTGCCATTGCATTCTTACGTAAAAATGAAAAAGAATAAGGTTAAAGATTGATTAACTATATAAAGGACTATTTCAAAAATAGTCCTTTTTCATTTCCTCGACGAATGAATCATTGCTTACAAACATTGTTCAAAGTAAATGTTTAAATTTTTTCAGAGAATTTAATATAATTTTATAATTAAAACAGTTAAATACTTGAAGTTTTATTTATTTGTGATATAATTCACCTTATAGGATATTTTTTGATAATTGACTAGTAGGAGGTGCATTTTTAGTAGTGTTGTCTTGAAAAAGTAACCTATATAATTATGCATATATTTGTAAGTTTTAGTTTTAACATACAAATAAATGTAAAAATTTGGAGACAAATAGGAGAAGGAAATGAAAAAAAATAATCTAAGTAGACTTGCAAAAGTCTTCTTTCTTGTATTTTTACCCTTATTGTTCATAGTATTTTCGCAGTCTGATGTGGTAAAAGCTGGAGATGTCAGTAATAATATTAGCTCTCTGACTGTTTCATCAAATGAAATCACAGATGGTGGACAAACAACTGTTAAGTTTACATTTGACGAGCACGCACAAAAAATCCAACCAGGTGATACATTAAAAGTTAATTGGACTAGTTCTGGTACAGTCTATGGGGTAGGTTTTAAAAAGACTATTCCTCTAAACATCGACGGAACTTACGTTGGAGACATGGTCATTACTGATGGCTCTGCTACTGTTACTTTTAACGAAGCTATCAAAAACCTTCAAAACATCCGTGGTTGGGGTGAATTTGAGATTGAAGTTCATAATGATACAGCAACTGATAAAGAACATGTTGGTAAATTTACTATCATCAGTGGAGATAAGACAGTAGATCTAAGCGTTAAGAAAGAGGCGACTGGCGAAAACCACGCTCCATTCTACTTAAAAGCTGGGGATATGCACGCTAATGATCCTGAACACATTCTTTGGACATTGACAATCAACGCAATGAACTTAGAAGTGGACGGCGACGTTCGTGTGGAAGATGAAATCCAAGGTGGTCATTCACTTGTAAAAGATAGCTTCAGTATTACTACAACAGGTAATAAACCTGGATATTACGGTGGTGCAACTGCTATCGACGATTTCTTAGCGGCCTTTCCTGGATCAACATTCACAATTGATGCTTCTGGAAAAATCACTGTTACAATTCCAAAAGACTTGATCAACAAGACTGGCGTTCTAATTTTCTATCGTACAAAATTAGAAAATGAAAAGCAAAAAGACTTCAAGAACAACACAAAAGTTTGGTACCAAGTCAAAGGTGAAACTGCGGTTGTGGCCAAAGAAGTAAACGCATCTGTGGCAAACATCAATGCAAACGGTGGTGTGGATGGCGATCAAACTTCAACTACTACAACCACAACTACAACCACAACCACAACTACAACTGAAGAGCCTACAACTACTTCAACTACAACAACTACAACTGAAGAGCCTACAACTACTTCAACTACAACTACGACTGAAGAGCCTACAACTACTTCAACAACTACAACAACAACTGAAGAGCCTACAACTACTTCAACTACAACTACGACTGAAGAGCCTACAACTACTTCAACAACTACAACAACAACTGAAGAGCCTACAACTACTTCAACTACAACAACAACTGAAGAGCCTACAACTACTTCAACTACAACAACAACTGAAGAGTCTACAACTACTTCAACTACAACAACAACTGAAGAGCCTAAGACTACTTCAACTACAACAACTACGACTGAAGAGCCTAAGACTACTTCAACTACAACAACTACAACTGAAGAGCCTAAGACTACTTCAACTACAACTACAACTGAAGAGCCTAAGACTACTTCAAGCACAACAACTACAACTGAAGAGCCTAAGACTACTTCAACTACAACTACAACTGAAGAGCCTACAACTACAACTGTAGAACCTAAGACTACTTCAACTACAACAACTACAACTGTAGAACCTAAGGCTACTTCAACTACAACAACTACAACTGAAGATAAGCCAGGGCTTCCAAAAACTGGTGAAAGAAAAGGAACATTTGTAACAATTCTTGGTACTATCATCCTTGTTTCATCAATTCTAGTTGTTAGAAACTCACTTAAATCTAAAAATAACTAATTTTAATGAACACAATTAAAGTGGTCTAATTTTATATGATTTAAGTTCACAACCAAAAAAGGGTTTACTAAAAAAGTAAACCCTTTATTTTTTATGATTTATAATAGAGAAAATCGATAACCATTTTAAAGTTATCGATTTTAAAATATTTTAATCTTTTTCACCAAGTTTACTATTGATTGTCATCATAATGCTAGCAATCTTTTCACCCCAATATGGATCGGAAGCGTAAAGAACGTTCATACCAGATGATTTGTTACCAAGATAGGTTCTACCTTCATCAATATAATTTTCTCGAATCCATTTAGCTGCACCCAAGATTCCCTTATCAACATTGTCAAAACTCTTTGCAGAATCATATGGAGTTGTATCATAGGCGGCAATACCAAAGAAGTTATTCTTATCTTTAGCAATTTGACTACGTCCCCATGCACTTTCCAGAGCACTGTGGGCCATTAGATAGAGTGCGTTGACCTGATAACGTTTCTCCGCTTCTTTGAAGACCTCTCCTTTACCTGCAAGTCGGCTCCCCTGAATATTCATAAGAGAATAAACTTTATCTAGTTCAGCTGCTGTATAATTTGTTGGCTTCCTTAGATCTCTATATAAGAATGGATTCTCAACTTTAAAGTTATCGAAGTTAACGCCATCTGCTGAATAGTATTTTGTACCAATAGCCATCGATGAACTATGAGGTGCTACACGAATACTTGTATAAGGTGATAACTCGTGATAAACGTAACGACCATCACTCGTATAATGAGGAATAAACTCGTCACTAGCATTCACAGCTACAAGGTCACTCTTATTCATAAAGCCTGAAAGTCCAGAAATTTGGACTGGTAATCTATCACCTTGTGATCCTGAGGCAGAAACAGCGACTATAGTACCTTGAGAAATATAGCTAAGTCTAGCTCCAGAAGCACTATAAACATAGGCTGTTATTGGTTTTACTTTATAATAACTAGATGGGTTAGAGATCCACTTCCCGTTATTTTCAAAGCTATAATTTTTACCATTGATTTTGAGTGTTCCAGTAGCATATAGTCCATCTTCTTTTAGATAATACCAAGCATTGTGTGAATTATCAAAAATCCACTCACTTTTGGCCATATAGCCACCTGATTTAAGATAGTAGGACTCTTGCCATTGATTTTCAGCATAAGTCCCATCTGGTTTTAAGTAGAACCAGCTATTGTACTGTTTGTCAAAAATCCATTCACTTTGTGCCATAGCACCACTATCTTTTAAATAGTATTTCTTTTTCCAGGTGCTACTTACCATTACACCTTCCGCATCAAAGTAATACCAGCGGTCTTTAATTTTTTCCCATTTATTACGAGTTATTTTACCGGATGCATCAGCGTAATACCACTTGTTAGAAATTTTAACCCATGAAGATTCGGCTAATGCACCGCTCTTGTTGAAGAGATACTCTTTGTAAATCGTATCACTGAGCATGGTTCCGTCTTGGTTAAAGTAATACCAGATGTTCTTAATTTTTTCCCACTTATTACGAAGAATTTTCCCATCCTGATTACCATAGTACCATTTATCATCAATTTTAGTCCAAGTGTTAATTGCTAAAGCACCGTTGCTATTGAATAAATAGTCTTCGTAAATGACATTACTAAGCATGATACCGTCTTGATTAAAACGATACCAATCTCCAGAAATACTAGCCCATTTATTTCGAGTTACTTTTCCTTCTTCAGTCGCATAATACCATTTATTTTCAAGTTTTACCCATGATGATTCCGCTAGGGCTCCACTCTTATTGAAAAGATAGTCGTTAAAGACAGTATTGCTAAGCATGGTACCATCCTGGTTAAAATAATACCAAACTCCAGCAATCTTCTTCCAATTTTTGACAGACTTTTTATTTTCATAATAACGCCATTGACCATTCTCTTTTTGCCAACCTTCTTTGTTAACCTCTTCAGTAATTTCTTCTGTTGAAGAGTTATCCTTAGTAAGGGCTGTTTCTTGTTTCTGTGTAGATTGAGAAGAATCCTTTTCTGCCTTGTTTCGTGTTTCGTTCTGATTCTGTTTATCGCCCTGTTCTTGACCTTGAGCTTGCTTTTTCTCTTTAGCTTCCTTAATCGTTCCATTTGCTACAGTTTTTTCTGAACTTTGTACTTTGTTTGTAGCTTGGTTTTCCTCTGCTAATACAGTTGTTTTTGAAATACCTGCCATGGAAAGAACAACAGTACTTGCTAGTAATATCTTTTTCATTTTTTACCTTTCAATTTTATAAATTCATATTCTTTATTTCTTGCTTATCTCTATTACAGACGAGAATTATCCATTTTATTATACAATATAATTTCAAATATAAAAGTAAGGTCTTTAAGAAGAAAGAAAGTTGTAATATTGTTAAAACAATTTAGAAATAAAAGTCAACAAAAAGTAGTCGAACATGATCTGAACGACTACTTTTTTATTCTGATAATTAACCTTCTATTACTTTGGTACGCTGATTAGTTAGAAACGGTTTTATAAAGATGGATAGAATAGCTAGTACTGAAAAACCAATCCCAACGTACCAGTATGGTGCATCAAGTGCGGTTGAACGGCCTGATAGATTAACAATTCCTCGGAAAAGCATACCTGCTGTAAAAATAGCTACTGCCGAATTCCATAGATTTAGACTGATACGAGAGAAATGTGGAAGAGCTTTGAGAAAGATTACTAGTATTATCCCACCGACCAGAGGTACGGCGAACAAGTAATGCATATGAACTGATGTCTCTCCAAAACTGAATGCTTCATAAATTCTAGAGAAGGCAAAGAAGAAAATCGTAATTAGTGTATAAGAGATGGCAGTTTTTTTAAAACGTTTTTTGCCAAGATTAATAACCGATGTAGACAATATCACTCACCGCCCTTTCTGAAATTTTGTTTCCTCCAGTCGTTGGTTTATTGATAACCTGACCGTTGAAGTAAAGTGTAGAGGAACCCCCACCATCAAGATTGTAAGCTGTTTTTGCACCGTATGATTTCATGACTTCAGCCATTTGGTACAGGGATAGACCCTTGCTTTCAGATGTACGTCCGTCAGAAACTACAATAATGTAGTGGTTTTCATCGATAATACCAATAGCTGTACGTGGATTCGAAGCCATAGCTTGTCCAACTTCTTGGTTTTTTCCTACTGCTATTTCACCATTTTCTACCAAGGCAGGACCAAAAGCTAAGAGATTAATAACTCCGTCTTTGACAAGTTGCTCAGCTGAAATCTGATCCTCGTAAATAATCTTGAAAGAACCATCTTTATAAATGGCTAAATCACCATTATTAGAATTTTCACGGACAGTATCACGATAGACAACTCCATTACGGATAACAAAACCCGAAGAGTTGGCACCGTAATAGTCGCCATTGACTGCTAAAATTGCATCATTATCTGCAGCAGTGACAGATGTTTTAGCTGTTACGTTTGTTCCAAATGAGTTTTGAGCAAATGCTGTTTTTAGATATTCTGATGAACTTACTGTAACATCTGCAACATAAACTTGGGTATGATTAACCGTCGTTTCAGTCAACTTGATAGAGATATTCCCGTCCTTATAACTTGAGTTAGTTATTGTTGCTGGTTTAGCTGCTTGGCTAGCTTGAACTGTATTGGAACTTGTATTAGTTGTTGCTACTGTCGAAATAGTCTCAGCGAGTACAAAAGTTTTCAACATTGAGTAACTAAAGGATCCTGTCAATAGTAAACCGAGAACCGAGGCATAAGCATATGGTTTCTTTATAAATTTCATAATACAGTTGATGTCCTTTCCTTAAAGATCAATTTCTTTTGCACTGTCCAAGAGACAGCGAAGAGAAGGATGCCGACGATAACTTTGGCAATCAGAAGGTTAATACCAAAGATTGTAAAGAAGAGACGAATTAGTAGCGTGTCTAAGACAAAGAGCCCGACTGCCAGACCAAAGTACCCCATCCCTGTTTTCACAAAGCTATCGTCGTTTTTAAAGACTAGTTTCTTATTTGTAGAGTAGTTAAAAACGGAGCTTGTCACACGAGCTAGTCCGTTAGCTAGGAAAATTCGAAAACTTGTTGGCGCTGTTGGTAAAAACAAGATTGCAATAGCGTAAACAAGATAGTCTACAACAAAACTACTGAGAGATGACAAGGCAAATTTAAAAATATTTTTATAAATCATTAATCCATCTCTGATTGGACGGAAGTGTGAACCCTCATTATCATTGATATAAACTGTCTCAATAGGAACTTCTAAAATTTGATATTCTTTAGTAGCTTCAAGTAGCATATTCATTTCATATTCATAACGTTGTCCTTCGATCTTTAGCATAAAAGGAATAAGATTTGTTGTAAAAGCTCGAAGTCCTGTTTGAGTATCTGCTACTTCTACCCCAGTTTGAATCTTAAAAAGTGCTTTTGTTAAGCTATTTCCGAAACGGCTACGAAGGGGTACTTTACCAGTGAAGGCCCGCACACCCAAGATTAGCTTATTAGGATTTTCAGAAGCTTTATTAGCCGTACGGAGAATATCCCAAATCTTATGCTGACCATCTGCGTCTGCCGTTACAACCGTTCCATAGCTATTTTGTTGTTGGATATAAGTAAAGGCCGTTTTAAGTGCTTGGCCTTTACCTTGGTTCACTTTGTGACGGAGTACCGTAGCATATTGTTCTGCTTTATCAAAGATATTTTGACACTTTGATGAACTACCGTCGTCGATAACTAGAATACGAAAATCACTCTTTTCGTGGATTTTTTCGATGAGTTTGATAAGTTTATTATCAGGTTGATAAGCTGGAATTACTATATAGTTCATACCGGCACTCCTTTCTTAGTGATGGTATAACTATACAGAACATCGCTTAAAGATACCTTATATCAGTTTTCTTTAAGAAAAAGTTAAAGAAACTTTAAGACTGGAACTCATTTCCTTTAGAAATTAAAAATAATCAATATTAATAAATATACAAAAATCCTCAAATAGCATATGAATTTGAGGATGGAATTTATTATAAAATAAACTATTTATTCTATTTTATCTCTTAATTTCTCGACAAAGAGATAGGCTGCAGGACAAGTTAAAGTATTTTTGATAGTCAGATTATTGATTTGATAAATCTTTTTACGGTCGGTATGTGGAAATTCTCTACAAGCCTTGGGACGGACATCATAGATGGAACAAAGATTGTCACCGCCGAGAAATGGACATGGCATTGACTTAAAGATCTTATCACCGTCTTCATCTACCTGTAGAAATTCATCTTCGAAGGCTGGTAATTTCATTTTAAAGTACTTGGCAATGCGTGTAATATCTGCTTCCTTAAAATCCGGTCCAAGGCTCTTGCAGCAGTTAGCACAGGCTGTACAATCAATTTCTTCAAAAACTTCCTGGTGAATCTCCAGCGCAATCTTATCTAGGTTTTTTGGTGCTTTCTTTTTCAGATTTCCAAGAAATTTACGATGCTCTTTTTGCTTTTGTAAAGCTAATTGGTGATAGTATTCGATATCGATTTCTTTTGACATAGATTCTTTAACATCCTTTTCTGAAACTAGTATACCATAACTGAAAATAAATAAAAACTACTGCCGTTAAGGCAATAGTTTTTACAAGATTAGTTAACTTCGACCACCTCAACCATATCTTTGCCAAGTAAGATCAAATATTTTTCAATCTTATCTATCTCATAAGAACGGGATAAGGCTTCTGCATATAGAGATAATTGACCTCTATAACGTTCAATCAGTTGACTTGGATATTCATAATGATCTGTCTTGTAGTCAAAGAGAACAATTTTATCCTCATAAAGGAGATAACCATCTAAAATTCCACGGACAACAAAGTCTTCCTGACTCTTAGCATCCCGTTTTAACATAGAGAAGGGTTGTTCTCGATAAAGTTTATCTTGATTTTTTAGAATCTCTTGACCAAGAGCTGTATCAAAGAAAGACAAGATTTTTTCTATATTAACTTTATCTTTAACAGCTGAAGTCGCCTGAACTTGTTCCAAGGCTTCTGTCAAGGTTTCTAAAGTAGGTTTCTTAGCGAGATTGATTCGTTGCATCAATTCATGAGTAGCACTACCAATCTCAGCTCCAGTGACTTTTTCTGTCTTGGAGAAGTCTGGAAGTTCAAACTGAATCATAGTTTCTTTTGGTTTAGATTGACTAGCTAATACTACACCTTCCATATCCATGACTGGTTCATAAAACTTCTTAATCTGACTTGGGGTCTGAACACTCGGAAGATTAATCGCTGCACGGTGGATTTCATTATACACTTCCACTTCTTTCAGCATTTGTAAAGCTTCCTTAATGGTATCAGACTGACGGTTGCTTGCCTGAGAAAGATCTTGGAGCTGGCTTTTAGTTTCCAATTTACCGATAGCTTCTTCTGTCAGTTGTTCTTCACCTTCGAAACGAACACTAAAGTGTAAGTCCTCTTTAGAAAAAGCTTGATAGATGGCCCAAATCCAGTCCTGGAAATTTTGAGCATCAAGTCTAGTTTCACGAGTCAAAAGACCTTTCCCATTTGTCGGGAATACTTTAGACTCCAACTTTTCCCGAGATCCTTTTCCGACTAGATAGAGTTTTTTTTCAGCACGAGTCATGGCTACATAAAGTAAACGCATCAACTCAGAATAGCTTGCTAATTGGAGCTCCTCCTCATTTTGACTATAAGTCAAGCTTGGAATCGATAACTTAATAGTAGATGGAAGATATTCCTCTTTTGCATTTGTAGCTACTCTAGCTACGTACTTAAGACCAAGGCCATTTTTACGACTTAGGATAACTTCAGACATGGAATCTTGCTTGTTAAATTGCTGATCAATATTGAGAATAAAGACATAAGGGAACTCAAGCCCCTTACTCTTATGAATACTCATAAGCTCCACAGCATCCTTAGGTGGAGCTACAGTGACACTGGCAAGGTCGTGCTTGGCTTCCAAGACTTGATCAATCATAGTTATGAAACGTGATAAGCCTTTAAAATTACTCTTTTCAAACTGGTCAGCTCGTAGTGCTAGGGCATAGAGGTTGGCCTGTCTAGCCTGACCATTTGGCAAAGCCCCAACATAATCATAGTAGAAACGTTCGCTATAGATTTTCCAAATAAGGTCATAAAGCGAATGAGTTTTTGAGAACAAACGCCAAGAATTAACAGTTTCCATAAACAAGTCTAACTTTTTAAGTAATTCAGACTTGATTAAATCTTTATGGAGGCTAGTTTTTGCTTGAGCATTGACTAGTTTCTCATAAAAGTTCTCTTGAACCTTATCCTCAGATTTCTGAAGGGCTAATCGAGCCAATTCATCCTCGTCAAAGCTAAACATAGGAGACTTCATGAGAGCTACTAAAGCGAAGTCTTGGAGAGGATTATGGATGACACGAAGAGTATCCAACATCACCTGCACTTCTAAAGATTGCAAATAATTGTTTTGAGCTCCATCCGTCTTGACAGGAATACCATACTCAGATAATGCAAGTAAAACTTGGTCATTACGACTTCTACTAGCAGTTAAGAGAGCAATGTCCTTGAAAGGAATCCCTTTATCATTATGAAGATGCAATATCTCCTTAATGATCATTCGCATTTCACCAGTCAGTTTGTTGGACGAAAATTCTTCCTCTTCCTTAGAATCACCGTCAACATCCTTATCATACAAGAGGACTTCTGCCTTGTTTTCTGGATCAGGGTGTAAATCAGTATTTCCGAAAACAAGTTGATGCATGCCGTCATAAGAAATCTCTCCAACTTCCTCATCCATGAGATGCTTAAAGACGTCGTTGATAGCATTTAGTACTTCTGAACTACTACGGAAGTTTTCCTTGAGCAGTATTAACTGACCTTCTTCACTATCTTGAGCAAAACTATGGAATTTTTCATTGAAGATTTGGGGATCTGCCTGTCTAAAACGATAAATAGACTGCTTGATATCTCCCACCATAAAACGGTTATGTCCGTTAGAAAGGAGCTCCAACATTCTTTCCTGGATATGGTTGGTATCTTGGTACTCATCGACCATAACTTCGTGGAAACGTTCCTGATACTCTTTTCGTACCTGAGGAAAGTTTTCCAGAATCTCAATGGTATAGTGGCTAATATCAGCAAATTCGAAGGCATTTTCTTCACGTTTACGCTTTCGATAGGCATCAACAAAATCACTCATGAAAACTTGAAAAGTCTTTGCTAAGTCCCAAGACTCTTGATGATATTTTTCCTGGAATTTCAATAAAGTAATTTGGTCATTTAGTGCAATTAGCTTTTCAAACTTGTCTTTTCTCTCTTGGTTGTAAGCTTCTTTCAGTTCTAGGAGTTCAGCCTTGCGACTAGCATTTGTGAGAGCACGACCACCCTTATCTTTAGAAATACTCACAACTCGCTCTAGAACTTCTTGATATTGATTAAAAGTAGATTCGTTTGTTAAAGCTCCAATTTCATCAAGAACTTGTTGGACAGCTTCTAAGTAGGCTGCTTTCCCAAATTCCTTAGCATCATTCTCTAGATGGTAACGGAAGAAACTTTCCAAATCCCAAAGTCTTTCTTTTAAATCCTCTGCAAGGTTTTCTTTAGCAACTGTAAAATCAGCCTTTTCGAAACCTTTTAAGAAAGATTCCTGTAGCCAAGCCTGAGGATTACTTGTAGATTGCAAAAAGTCATAAATCATATAGACCTGTTTACGCAAACCACGCGCATCCTTACTTTTACCCGCAAAGTTCTTGACCAGCTGACTAAACTGTTCTTGTTCCTTACCTTGGTAGTGTTTTTCAAAAACCTGTCGAAAGACTTCGTTTTTTAAGAGGAGTTGCTCACTTTCATTCTCAAGAATGCGGAAGTTTGGAGCAAGATCTAGAAGATAGCCATGTTTGGCTAGAAACTTCTGAGTAAAAGAGTCCATAGTTCCAATAGCAGCGTTTGGTAAATCAGCTAATTGTCTTCCAAGATGCTTTTTTAGCTCCATATCTTGAGTCTCTTGGATTTGTTGGCTGATTTTCTTTTCCAAGCGTTCTTTTAACTCGGTTGCTGCCTTTACCGTAAAGGTTGAGATAAAGAGTTGGCGAATTTCTACTCCACGCGCTAGTTGATCAAGAATTCGTTCAGCCATGACAAAGGTTTTTCCTGAGCCAGCTGATGCTGAGACCAGAATGTTTTGACCAGAACTGTAAATAGCTTGAATTTGTTCAGCAGTTTTCTTGGGTTTCTTGTCAGAATGAGCTTCTTCTATTTGCAACTTTTCAATCTCTTCTTGGGATAAAAATTTCATCGCTCCAACTCCTCTCTAATTTTATTAAACCATGTTTCCTTATCATTGCTCTTTGCAACCTTATCTAACAATCTAGCCTGACCTAGATGGTAATTAGCTTCAAAACCAGTTATCGACTGGTATTGTTGGACATATGGGGCAATACTTCTGCCGTCTTCTGTATAAGGATTGATAGCAAATCTACCAGATAAAATCTTCTCTGCTGCTTTCTTATAAATAAGGGCGTTATAGTCCAGCAATAACTGGAACTCCTCATCAGACAACTGATAGGTCTTGTTTTTATTGTAAAGTTCCCCAAGGTTCTTTATCTCTTTTTCGAGAAATAACCCTTGATATTTCATACTCTTAGTCGTTTCTGCCAAAGCCTTTGAAAGAGTTTTAACTGTTTGTATAGACTGAACTGGTTCAGCCATCTCTAAATACATGGCACCAAAGAAGTCTGTATTTCCTTCTTTCTTAAGAGCAGCTAGATAGGTCGGTAACTGTGAATTAAGGCCGTTATAAAATAGAGGGAAGTTAAACTGAGTTAGAGAAGATTTGTAATCGACAACACCAATAGCTTCACTGGTTTTTAAGCGATCTATACGGTCAACTTTACCACGGACATAGACATTTCTGCCGTTTTCTAACTGAACAAAAGCTTGTTCCTTACCACCAAAGACTGCTTCTTCCTGAATTGTTTCAATTTCAGAATTGTGACGAAGAATGTGCCCAGTTGCACGCGCTACATCCAAAAGAACTTCTTTGGTTAATTGGGCTTCCAAACTTTCTTGATAAATGGCTTGAAACTCACGTTCTTGACTGGTTTCAGAAATTGCTTGTTCTAAACGACGGTCAAAAGGTGTATCAACAGGAAGTTTCATAGCGCGTTCAAAAATACGATGCAAGAAATTCCCATGGCTTCGAGCATCAGGTCGCAAACGTAATTCTTCCTGTAAGCCTAAGACATATCGAAGGTAATAACTGTATTCGTTTCGATAAAACTCTGTCAATCCAGAAGTTGATAGATAAAAATCTTGATCTTGAGGATACAAGGCTTTCAGAGTTTCAGTAGCTAAGGTCTTACTTTTTGGACTTGTCGGTAGGACAGGATTATCAAGACCTTGATCTTCTAATTTTCTCCCCATAACACGAGCTAGAACCTTAATAAAGGTCAAATCTTGCTCACTTGTCTCCATATCACCTTGCTGGTGATAAGCAACAAGACTAGACAGAAGACTGTGATAAGAACCAATGTCTTCAGTTGATAGACTGTTTCGGTCGATTCTCTTTTCAATCTTGGTAAAACCAAAATCCTGCAATTCTTTCAGATAAACTGACTCTTTACTCTCGTTTTCATTGAGTAAACTAGGCGCTGATAAGACTAATTGCTTCTTGGCAGAGTTCACCAAAGAAAGCATGGTATAGCGATTCTTCTTAAGATTTTCATGGCTAGCAATCAATAATTGAGAGCCTTCTTCAGTACCTCGGTTTAAAACTTCTCTTTCTTCATCACTCAAAAGACTAGTATTTTGGGTGATTTTAGGTAAATGATCCTGGGTTAAGCCGAGTGCATAGATGTAATCAGAAGTCAAAGGCGCAATCAAATCATAACTTTGCACCAGAACCGTATCTACCGTTGCTGGGATTGTACGATAATTTGATAAGGACATCCCTGAATGAAGAAGAGCCAAGAAATCATCTAAAGCAACCTGAGTCCCCTCAAATACGGTCGCAAATTGCTCCATTACGTGGCAAAATGCTTTCCAGACCTCTTCTTGTCTTTCTTGCTCTGTCGCATCCATCGTTTCAGATAAGGATTGTAATTGCTTGGTCACAGATGCATCCTTCAAAAAGTTATTCCATTTTATAAGGATATTTTCAGTCTTTTGCTTACGACTGGATAATAAAGTTTCTAGTGGATTTAGAACACGGACTCGCAGCTCATTTAATTTTTCTAAATCAAATTTTACATGATGATTTTTTGTAAATTCTTGTTTAAAGTTAGAAAGACCATCAATACCCAAATAGCGGATATATTGTTCAAAGCTATCGATTTCTTCTTGAGTAAGGTCGGTATATAAGCCGGTTCGTAAGAGGTTTATCAAATCTTCTTGACGGAAATAGTACCGTTTGAGACGTCCCACAGATTCTACAAATTGAGTCAAAGGATGATGAGCCATAGACTCACTTCTCCCCAGATAGAAGGGAATCTGATATTGATTAAAAATTGTCTGCAAGGACAGTTTATAAGACTCTACGTCTCCTAGTAAGATACGAAAATTCTTATAGCTAAGTTCTGGCTCTTGGTGCAATTTCTGGCGAATACTACGAGCAACGAGCTCCAGCTCTTCTTTTTGTGTCAGACAAGACCAAATTTGCAAGTCTTCTCTATCCTTAGCATCCACTTCTATACTGATTTCAGAATAATCATAAGCACTTTCCAGTAATTTTGAGGCCTTGGCAAAAGCATCAAGGTTTTCATGTTCTTGACATGCATCTTCTGCCTTGGTCTGATATTTAAAAGCTAAATGACGTAGAAACTCAACACTGGCTTGATAGAGGTTCCCTTCACTAAAGGGGCTATTATAGGCTTTCTTAGTTGCATAGACACCAATAATAATCTCAACACCCTTACGATGAAGCAAATCCACTAGGTGTTCCTCTTCTGCAGAAAAACGGGTGAAACCATCAATGACTAGGGAAATCTTGTTAAAATCACTACTTACCTTGTTTTCTTCGATAGCATCAATCAGATAGGATAATGGACTTCCTTGTGAAACTTGACCTTGATTTAAATACGCTGTTACCTTTTCAAAAATTAAGAGTAAATCAGAGCGTTTATCAGCATCTGTCAAACTTTCCAAGTCCAAAAAACTCATCTTTGCAGTTGAAATTTCATGATAAATCTCAATCAGTTGCTGGATGAATTGAGGATCTTGCTTAATAGCCCCGTAAACACGTAAATCCTTAGGGTCAATCTCGGACAGACATTTATAGAAAGCCATACCAAGACCGATATCATCGAGACTTGACCTCTCAGGAATATCATTTAAAACCAGATAGCGAGCCATTTGAGCGAAGCGCGTGACTGTGATAGCAAAAGAAGCCTGCTGACTCAAGCACTCCAGCACAGCACGTTCCTTTTCAAAAGAAAGAGAGTTAGGGGCGATATAAAAGACTCGTTTGCCTTGGGCAACCAGTCCTTGAGCCTCCTTGGTTAGGATTTCTGTCAAAGAAGTCCGAATATCGGTATAAAGTAGTTTCATCTCTGCCTCGTTTGTTTTTTCATTACTCTATATTATACCATGATTTAACAGAAGATTCTGTCTCTGATTCCCAAAATATGCTATAATATAGGCAAAACACGTGAAAAGGAAATACTATGATTAAACTACTTGCTCTTGATATGGACGGTACTCTACTCAACGAATCCAAGGAAATTCCTCAGGCTCATATTGATGCTATTCATAAAGCTATCGAAAAAGGTGTTAAACTGGTTCTATGTACTGGACGACCTCTCTTTGGAGTTCTTCCCTACTACAAGAAACTCGGTCTTGATTTGCAAAATGAATACGTTATTGTCAATAATGGTTGTTCTACCCACCAAACCAGCGACTGGAGCCTTGTTGACTGGCGGGAACTTAGCAAATCTGACATCGAATACCTCAATGACCTTGCTGAAAAGAGTGAGGTTCAATTGACTCTTTTTGATGAAGAGCACTACTTCGTTCTCGGAGGCAAACCAAATCCTATCGTTCAATATGATGCCACACTTGTTTTTGCTGACCTGACTGAAATCTCACTGGAAGAAGCTACTAGTGGTAAATATCGTATGTTCCAGGGAATGTTTTTAGGGACAAAAGAACAAACAGATGACTTTGAACAACGATTTGCTGATGAACTTTGTCAGAGATTTAGCGGTGTTCGTTCACAACCAGTGATCTATGAGGCAATGCCACTCGGTACAACCAAGGCTTCTGCTCTTTCTCGTTTGGCTGAGATCTTAGATATCCAACCTTCTGAAATCATGGCTATGGGCGATGCCAATAACGACATTGAGATGTTAGAGTTTGCTGGGCTGGGAATCGCCATGGGAAATGCCAGTGACCACGTCAAATCTCTTGCTGATGCCGTAACTGCTAGCAATGAAGAAGACGGCGTTGCACGAGCTATTGAGAAATATATTTTGTAGAAAATAAGCCCAGTCAACTAGTATTTCTAGCCAACTGGGCTTTTATTTTTTTTTTTTAATTTAAAAACTTTAGAAACACTTTAGAAATGCTTGACGATTCTTTGATATCTATGCTTTATACTAGAGTTATAAAAATAAAACATCTTATACTCTTCGAAAATCAAATTCAAACCACGTCAGCTTCGCCTTGCCGTACTCAAGTACAGCCTGCGGCTCGCTTCCTAGTTTGCTCTTTGTTTTTCATTGAGTATTAAAGGTTAAAGGAGAAAACTATGAAAACAGTCCTCGAAATCCATGGCTTGTCCAAACAATTTGGCAAACAACCTATTCTACAAGATCTTAGTCTCTCAGTTAAAGAAGGAGATATCTATGGACTTATCGGAAAAAATGGTGCTGGTAAGACAACTCTGATTAAAATCGTTACACAATTATTATCTGCTGACCAAGGAACTATTTCCCTCTTTTCTACTCAAGGGTATAAGGAGTGCACGAAAGCCCTATCTCGAGTAGGTTCGGTCATTGAATCCCCAGTAGCTCACAATCATTTAACAGCCTATCAAAACCTAAGATACTATTGTACTATTCGACATATCCCAAATGCCGATCAAGTCATTCAGGAAACATTAAAGTATGTAGGATTAACAGATACAGGTAGAAAAGTTTTTCGAGATTTTTCTCTTGGGATGAAACAACGCCTAGGAATTGCTATTGCCCTCCTATCAAAACCAGACTTTCTCATCCTTGATGAACCTATCAATGGACTTGACCCAATCGGTATCAAAGAGTTTCGTCAAATGATTCAACGTCTGAATCAAGAACTAGGAATAACCATTCTCATCTCTAGTCATATCTTGTCAGAACTCTACCTGGTTGCCAATCGATTTGGAATTTTAGACCAAGGGAAAATCATTCGAGAAATCAGTAAGACCGAATTTGAGACACTTAATGAAGACTATATCGTTCTAAAAACAAGTGAAAAAGAAAAAGCTAGTCAAATCTTAAAAGACAAAGTGCATCTTGAATTTAAAGTTGTTAATTCTGACAATGAGATTCATATTTTTAGTCATGAACAAGATGTCAAACGCATTCTCAAAGAACTTACTCTAGCAGATGTTGACGTGGATGAGATTTACTATGCTCGTCAAAATCTTGAAGAATACTTCACACAATTAGTAAAATAGGAGGGAAACCATGATACATACAATTCAAGCAGACTTTTACCGTCTTTTCCGTTCCAAAGGATTTTGGATTACAGAGCTCGTTCTCTTTGCACTCATGTTAATGGGGGCTACTTTCGGAGCTACAGGACAGATCATATCCGTCAGTACAAGTACAAACGCAGAAACCGAACTGCCAAGCAAGGGATGGGATGGTATACAAGCCCTTATTAACACCTCTAGCAATAGCTCAAACCTAGTTTTCCTCTGTATTATCCTTGCTTGCTTAGTTCTAGGAGTTGATCTTATCGGAAAACTCTATAAAAACAGTTTGACAGTGGGTGTTTCTCGTACAGAGTTTTTCTTAGCTAAATTTTTTGTATTAGCAAGCATCGCACTTATGCAAATTTTTGTTAGTCTAGTTATTGCTTTCGTACCAGCAACTATCCTAAACGGGATTGGTACGATACCAGAAGGATTTATTGGCAATCTCCTTCTAACAATTACTCTTCAATTCCTCTGCCTTCTAGCTTGGCTTTCCATTGTTTCCTTCATTCTCTATGTGACTCATTCTTATTTGGCTGTTTTCATTGGTTATTTGATCAGTTCTATCTTGCTTTCAACGCCGATGCTTATCTTTCCAGATATTGAGATTTTACGCTATTTATCCTTAAATTTTGCCTATGCCATGACTTTCTATAGCCAGGCCATTCTATACACCGTTATCGTTACAGTGACCATTATTCTACTCTTTACTATTAGTGGACTTGCTGTTTTCAAAAAGAAAAGCTTATAAAAATGACCTCCTCTGTTCAAAAAGAGGAGGTTGCTTGTTTTAAAAGAGAACTCTAACTGTAAACCAAGAACTATCTGTACTTAGTTGTAGTTCTGCACCAAGTAGATAGGATAATTCTTCTGTAATATAAAGACCTAAACCTGATGATTCTTCAGTATCTGAGAGGTTTTCAGAGTAAAATCGTTGACTGAGATTTTCAATTTTACGAATCGGTTGTTTGACAAGATTAGCAATTTCCAAACAGATATGATTGTCCACTTCCTTCAGAGAAAATCTCGCTTCATCCTTACCATGTTTTAGAACATTGCCAATAAGATTTTGTAACATACGATCTAATAAATCTGGATCTGTCAATAAATAGAGACCAGGTTCTACTTGAAAATCAAGGTTAATCTTTGCCGTCTGAAAAGAATCATAATAGGTCAGCAATTTTTGCGTCATAAATGTCGAGACTTCTAACTCAGATAAGTCAGGTTTAACTGCTCCTTCCATTAACCGACGATAGTCCAAAAGAGCCTCTAGACGTTTTGAAACTTGATTAAGATGATGGGAAATTTTTTTTAAACTCTCAGACTCAGGATTTTCTGTTTTAAGCAATTGTTGAGTATAACCTGACGCAATCGTTAAAGGTGTCCGAATATCGTGGGCAATATTACTGATAGCCATATCCAAAGTCTGTTTTTCACGTTTCATAATCAACCGTGACTGTTCAACTTCTTGAAAGAGATGATTGATTTGCTTGTAAAGATGTAAAAAAGCCTTGGAGAAAGTTGACACTCCTATTCTCTTCATACTTCCAGTATGAATCTTGTCTTCGATTTGTTGCCTCAAGTTCACGAGTGCTAAATGATAACGAATCAACCATATTATCAATACGATAATGACTATCAGTAGCAAAGATAGTAAAATGTAGATCATTGCTCGTCTCCTTTTAGCCGCACACCAACTCCCCAGATAGTTTCAATATACTCTTGCTCTGGATCCAGTTGGCTTAATTTTTTTCGAAGATTACTTAAATGAGTGTTGAGAGTATTGTCGCCTGGTAAATAATTATCCTCCCAGACCAATTCAAAGAGTTCTTCTTTCGTAAAAATCTTCTTAGGATGTCTCAGCAGGGTTTGGAGAATCAAACATTCTTTCTTAGCTAGGCGAATAATTTCCTGGCTATTTTTGATTTCAAAACTATCTGCATCAAATTGAATATTTTTTAACTGGTGAATCAACTTGTCTGGATGTTCAATTTCAGCTGGTTGTTTGTCACTATTTTGACGTAATTGTACCATAACCCTAGCAAAAACTTCATTCAAATCAAAAGGCTTTACAATATAATCATTAGCACCATCTAAGAGATATTGGCTGATGAGCTTTTTATCGCTTAGGGCAGTTAGCATGATGACAGGAACTGAGCTATCTTTTCTAACGGCTTTTAAAACTTGATCGCCATTTTTGCCTGGAAGCATAATATCTAGCAAGATTAGATCAATGTTGCCTTGCTCAAATCGAATCATTCCTTCAGTACCAGAAAAAGCTTGAATCACCTCATGTTCCTTAGAAAGAAGAGTTTTCAAAATTTCCTGGATCTCATTATTATCTTCAATGATAAGTATTCTAGCCATAAACACCAACCTTTCTAATACTATTATATCATGTTTTTTTAGGAATTTCGGATAAAGAAAAACTCTCCCTCATAACTAGATACGAAGAAGAGTTTACTTTATGTTTTAGAATAAAGCTGTCAAAGCTGTGATAATCCCAAAAACGGTACCTGGTGCATTAGCTGCTGCCAAAGGAATATCACGTTCTTTTTTAAAGAGACCGTAGTAAACCCAGAGACTGCAGTTAATTGCAGCTACTGCTGGTTGGATAAAGTTTCCTTTTTGCCCCGCAAGGTTGTTCATAATTTGTGGAATATATGAGATATACATCATAACAGACATAAAGGTTGCAATCCAACCTAATGTTTTCATTTGTTTTTCACTCATTTTCTTCTTCTTTCAAAGACATTTTCAATTATACACTATTTTTTAAGATAGTGAAGTTTAAAAAGCTATTTGTTAAAAACTTGTAAACTATCACAATCTTGTGATAAGAGAATCAAAAAATTCCCTCTTGCCATTTCAAAAGGGAATCATATTCATTTAGAAAACTTACTTTTTCTCAATCGGTGCTACACTAGCCAAAAGTTTTTTCAAACCGACTTCTGGGAAGTTGATTTTTAGTTCCTGAGTAGCTCCACTACCTGATACTTCAAGAACAGTTCCTTCACCCCATTTTTTATGAAGGGCAATATCACCGATAGACCAGCTAGTTTCACTAGAAGACGATTTACTAGTAGATGCAAATTGTCCAAATGGTAAACCACTTGATTGGATAGATGTAGGCGCAGTATTCCGTTTTCGTTCTTGAAGTGCCTGTGCCAGACTCATTCCTTGACCAAATGTAGTACCACCACTACTGTAAGATGCTTTAAAGCTTGTATTAGCAGGACGAGCCAAACCTTGATAGGTCAACAAATCTGAACTAATTTCATTGATAAATCGTGTCGGACGGTTATAGTTAGTCTTACCGAATAGTAAGCGAGAGTTGGCGTTGGTTAGATAGAGAATTTTCTCAGCGCGCGTGATACCTACATAGGCCAAACGGCGTTCTTCTTCCAGTTCATCAGGATCTTCAGAGGCACGACTAAGAGGAAAGACATTTTCTTCCATGCCGATAATAAAGACAACTGGGAACTCAAGCCCTTTGGCCGCGTGTAAGGTCATTAAGGTTACTTCTGACGTTTCTTGGCTATCAGAGTCCGTATCTGCAATCAAAGCCAAGTCGTTCAGGAATCGACTAAGTTTATCTAGTCCTGTTTCCTCTTCGTCACTTTCAGGATTATCATCGAAGTTTTTTGTGACAGAGAGGAACTCCTCGATATTTTCAACCCGGGCCTTGCTCTCCAATGTTGCTTGTGCATTTAGAATATCAACGTAACCTGTTTTTTCAAGGACAGCCTCAACCAACTCTGTGATTGTTAATTGGTCCAGTTGCTCCCTCAAATCCAGAATCATATTTGCAAAGTCCCAAATAGACTGGGCTGCCTTACCCTTAATTCCTGATAACATGATATTGGCTGAAGCGTCCAGCATGGACATTTCTTGCATGTTTGCGAAGTCTCGAATCTTCTCAACAGTTCCTGGTCCAATACCACGCTTTGGTTCATTGATGATACGCACAAAACTGATATTATCACTTAGGTTGGCAATGAGATTGAGGTAAGCAATGAGATCACGGATTTCTTTTCGGCTGTAGAACTTGGTACCACCAACCATAGTATAAGGAATATTGGACTTGAGCAGAGCTTCCTCAATAGTACGTGACTGGGCATTAGTACGATAAAGGACTGCAAAGTCTTTATGTAGGAAGTTTTGACTTCGACCAAGTTCATCGATGGTTTTGGCTACAAAAACAGCCTCATCTTGTTCGTCATTGGCACGATAGTAGACAATTTGTTCCCCATCCGCATTTTGAGTCCATAGATTCTTAGGACGGCGATTTTTATTGTTTTTAATAACGTCATTTGCTACTTGGAGAATGGTTTTGGTTGAACGGTAATTCTCCTCTAACAAGACAACCTTGGCATCTGGATAATCCTTTTCAAAATCCAAGATATTCTGCATATCAGCACCACGCCATCCGTAGATAGACTGGTCCGCATCCCCAACAACACAGATATTTTTAAAGCGAGAAGCCAACAGTTTGACCAGTTGGTACTGGGCATGGTTGGTATCTTGGTACTCATCGACATGGATATACTGGAATTTTTGCTGATAGTAAGTCAAGACATCAGGATTTTGATCAAAGAGACGCAAGGTCAACATAATCAAATCATCAAAGTCAACTGACTCAGATTGACGGAGTTCCTTTTGATAGGCCTCATAACATTTAGAGACAATGTTTGTATATAAATCTCCTGCTTGTGCAGCATAAGCAACATCGTCAATCAGATCATTCTTAGCATTAGAAATAGTCCCTAAAATAGAGCGTTCATTCCACTTTTTAGGATCCAAATTTAATTGCTTGAGAATGCGTTTCATCAGTGTACGCTGCTCACCTGGATCGATAATGGTAAAGTTACGATTGTAACCAATATGATCCGCATCACGACGTAAGATACGAACGCACATAGAGTGAAAGGTCGCTATCAAACAGTCCTGTGTAGCTGGATTGAGCCCATAGGCACGTTCTTTCATTTCACGAGCAGCCTTATTGGTAAAGGTAATGGCTAAAATATTCCAGGGATTAACCATCTTTTCATCAATTAAGTAGGCAATACGATGGGTCAAAACTCGTGTCTTACCAGAACCAGCCCCCGCCATGATCAGCAGTGGACCTTCTGTTGTTTGGACCGCTTCAGCTTGTCGGTCATTCATACCGTTTAATAAAGGGTTCATTTTCTCTTCCTATTCTACAAATCAATGTTTCTATTATATCAAAAAAGACTGAAAATAACTCTATTAGAGACAAGCTTCCTTTTTTCTAAAAAAAGAACACTAACAAGTGTTCTTTTTATATTAATCATGAATAGATTGTAAAAGTGTCAACAAGGCTTGAGCCGATCTGCGTCCTGCTTCTACGATAAATTCATCAAATGAAATAGAAGCTTCGTGGTTAGCATTATCACTCATGGCCCGGACAACTAGGAAAGGTAGATTAAGCGCGTGAGCTGCTTGAGCGATAGCCGCTCCTTCCATCTCAACCGCAAGCACCCGAGGAAAATGTTCTTTTATAGCTTTAATCTTATCGTCACCCGCAATAAAACTATCACCGGTCGCAATCAAACCTAAATGCCATTTTTGGTTAAGTTTAGATAAACTCTCTTGAATTAAACTGACAAACTTCTTGTCAGTTTCGAAATAGAGTGGTTGTTGGGCCATCTGACCGTATTCATAACCAAAAGCAGTCACATCAACATCATGATAAGCTAGCTTATCAGCAATCACTACATCTCCAACTTCGATTCCTTTTGCTAAAGCACCAGCTGAACCAGTGTTGATAACAGCATCTACTTTAAAGTGGTTAGCTAAGATTGCTACACTCATAGCAGACATGACTTTACCAATTCCACTCTCGACCAAGACAAGCTCGATTGAACCAATTTTACCCGTATGATACTTATTTCCTAATACCGTCTCTTCTTGAGCGTTTTCTAAATGTTGAATCAGAAAAACTAGCTCTTCTGGCATAGCTGCTATAATTCCAATTTTCATGACATTCCCCTTAAATAAATCTCATTGCTAAAACTAGCAAAATCAAGAGAAGAATAACAGCAAATAGAATCTTATTCAGTTTTGAGTTAAAAACATTTCTCTTAGTATTTTCAATTCGACGACTTTTATGGATTTGTGGTTCAACATCAATCGTTAAGGTATCTTGACTAAAACCATGGTCGCTTGAACGTGAAGCTCTATAATGTTGAGATGAAGTCGATAATATCTTTGTTTCTTGATCATCTACTAAAGTAGGACCAGAGATATCTTCACCACGATTTGCACGCTCGATTATTTCATCTGTTAATAAAGGTTTTCCCATGGGTTCCTCCCCTATTTTTCTTGTAATTCCCAGTACTGGATAGCCATGATAGTCTTGGCATCACAGATATCACCAGACTGGATCAGTTGTTTAGCTTCTTCAAGACTAACTTCAAGTAATTCTAAAGTTTCATCTTCATCCTGTGGACGTGGATTTTTAACCTTTGTCAAATCACTTGCCAAATAAAGTTTTAATCGCTCATTACAGAAACCAATAGCAGAATAGAAATCATACAAAAGAGTCAGTTTTCCAGTGTAGGCAGCTTCTTCTTCCAATTCTCGAAGGGCTGCCGCTTCAGGATCAGCGTTTTCTCCAATTTCTAGTTTTCCTGCAGGAATTTCAACAGAAACTTTTTCAATCGCCTTGCGATATTGCTTGACTAAAACAATCTTATTTTCTGGAGTAACCGCAAGAACACATACTGCACCATTATGGAAAATCAAATCTCGCTGAGCAGTTCCCTTTCCAGCAGGCAATTCAACCTGGTCTTGAACTAGCTGGAAAATAGGCCCGGTATAGATTTCTTTACGGCTAAGTGTTTTTTCTTCAAATTCCATCGTAAGCTCCTATTGGTTTTTAGGATGATGAGGGAGACGCGTTGCGTATTCGTCCTTGTTAACCTGACGTCCACGACCAATGGCAATCGCATCTGCTGGTACATCTTTTGTAATGGTTGATCCGGCACCTACAAGAGAATTATCTCCTAGCTCAACAGGAGCAATGATAGTTGAGTTAGAACCAACAAAGACATTGTTTCCGATAACTGTCTTATATTTATTTTTCCCATCATAGTTCACTGTTATAGTACCAGCACCAAAGTTGACGTCACTGCCAACTTCACAGTTACCAATGTATGTCAAATGGCCAGCTTTTGTATTTTCTCCAATGCTAGAACCTTTCACCTCAACAAAGTTTCCAATATGGACTTCTTTTGCCAGGCTAGATCCTGGACGAATATGAGCGTAAGGTCCGACTGTAACGCCATCTGCTACTGTGCTTTCTTCAATCATTGAGTTGGTAATTACAGCACCTGAACCGATAGTACTATCAACGATATAAGTTCCGTTGGTCAAAATAGTTTCTGCACCAATCTTACTAGAACCTTTGAGGGTTACATTGGCTTCAATTTGTACATCTGGAGCAATTTCAACATCCACATCAATATAAGTCGCTTCTGGATTTACAAAACTAACACCATTGACCATGTGTGCTTGATTAATACGACGACGCATTACAGCTTCTGCTGTAGCAAGTGCGACACGGTCATTTACACCGAGACTTTCATCAAAGTCTTTCAGAGTATAAGCTCCTACCTTCTCACCAGCTTCACGGAAAATCCCAATCACATCTGTAATATAGTATTCACCTTGAGCGTTATTGGTATTGATGTTTTTAAGAGCTTCAAAGAGGCGAGCATTATCAAACACATAAGTTCCTGTATTGATTTCTTTGATTTGTTTCTCAAAATCGGTCGCATCTTTTTGTTCTACGATGCGTAGTACTTCAGCATTATCATTGCGAACAATACGTCCATAACCAAATGGATCTTCAGCTTCTGCGGTAAGGATAGTGGCTACGTTCTTGTGATTCACATGAAAATCAATCAAGTTTTTCAAACTTTCACCCGTGATTAATGGTGTATCACCTGCAATAACCAATGTTTGTCCAGAAAGACCCTCAAGAATTGGTTCGGCCATCATAACCGCATGACCAGTACCCAATTGCTCAGACTGTCTCACAAAATCAGTCTGTCCTGCTAAAACTTGCTCTACAAGTTCAGCCTTATGCCCGATTACAGTAACTGTTTTTTCGGGATTAATTGCGCCCACGCTACGAAAAACATGCTCAAGCATTGAAATTCCTGCAACCTTGTGCATAACTTTAGGTAGATCTGATTTCATACGGGTACCTTTACCCGCTGCTAAAATAATTGCATAATTTGTCATATTTTTCTCTTTTCTATAGAAATTCTTTATTATTATACCACAATTTACTTCACGATACACAAATTTGTTAACCTCAACATAACGCTAATGACTGTCACTACTCCGTTTTGAGTAAATTTTTTGATTTTTTTCACAAATTACGATAAACTATAGGAGTATGAGAAAAAAAATTCGTCCAGCTTTTATAGTTATTATATTTGCTGCTTTTATAGGACTCTTGATTCTCAATCGTCCACGATTCGAAGAACATCCTGTAAAAACCAAACAAAATCCAGTTCAAATAGAAACGCAAGCTCTACATAACTTGGATAAGCCTATCATCGATATCTCTGGTTGGCAAAGACCGTCAGAGATTAACTATGATATTTTATCTAAAAATATCTCTGGTGCTATTGTTCGAGTCCACGGAGGAAACCAGATTACTACTGAGAACGATGCATCTTATACGAATGGAACAGATAAAGCTTATAAAAGTCATATCGCTGAGTTTCAAAAGAGAAATGTTCCAGTTGCTGTCTATGCATATGTATCTGGAAAAAGTGTAGAGGATATGGAAAAGGCTGCTGAAGCATTCTACAATTCAGCTTCCCCATACAATCCAAGTTACTATTGGTTAGATGTCGAAGAAAAAACCATGTCAGACATGAATAAAGGGGTTGAAGCTTTCCGTGCTAAACTAGAATCTCTAGGTGCTAAAAACATCGGTATCTACATCGGAGTTTACTTCATGGAAGAGCATAGCATCAGCACAGATAAGTTTTCAGCTATTTGGATTCCTTCCTACGGAGCTGATTCGGGCTACTTTGAAAGTTCACCAAATACAGACCTTGACTTTGATCTTCATCAATACACCTCAAAAGGTAAACTGGTTGGATTTGAACATCATCTAGACCTAAATCTTATTTCTTTGTCAAAAGATAAGGAAGAGACGTTTAGAAAATTATTTTTAAAACCTTAATTTCATTCAGCAAGCAAGATATTACTTCTGCTTGCTTTTTTTATTTCTCTTACTTTGTGATATAATACAAGAAGAGAATTTTAGAGAATAAATATGGAGAGAGTTTATGTTATCTTGGATTTCAAAAATGATTAAAGGAATTGTTATTGCGCTTGGATTTATCTTGCCAGGTATTTCTGGTGGAGTCTTGGCAGCTATTTTGGGTATCTATGAGAGAATGATTCGTTTTCTTGCCCATCCATTTAAAAATCTAAAAGAAGATATTCTTTATTTCTTACCTGTTGCTATCGGTATGTTACTAGGTATTGGGCTATTTTCTTATCCAATTGAGTACTTACTAGAGCATTATCAAGTTTATGTTTTATGGAGTTTTGCGGGTGCTATTATTGGTACAGTCCCAAGTCTTGTAAAAGAGCCTACTCAAGATTCTGAAAGAGACAAAGTCGATCTTATCTGGTTTTGGGTGACCTTTATTATTTCTGGAATTGGTCTTTACGCTTTAAACTTTGTGGTTGGTTCACTCAACGCAAGTTTCACAAGTTTTATCCTAGCAGGTGCTCTTCTTGCTCTAGGTATTTTAGTTCCAGGATTAAGCCCCTCAAATCTTCTCTTGATTTTAGGTCTCTATACCCCAATGTTAACTGGATTTAAAACTTTTGATTTATTTGGTACCTTCCTTCCGATTGGAATTGGAGCTGCTGCTACTCTTATTATTTTTTCAAAATTGATGGACTACGCTCTTCGAGTGTATCACTCTCGTGTTTATCACTTCATCATTGCAATCGTTCTTTCAAGTACACTCTTGATATTGATTCCAAATGCGGGTAATGCTGAAAGCATTAACTACAATGGTTTATCTCTTGTGTCTTATGTGATTGTAGCCTTCTTTTTTGCTCTTGGCATTTGGTTAGGTATTTGGATGAGTCAGTTGGAGGATAAATACAAATAATGGCTAAGAAAGTTAAAGTTAAAAAAACCTTAGTAGAGCAAATTTTGACTAAGGCAGGTGTTGACCATCAAGGCATTCAAATCAATGCTTTAGAAGGAGAACTTCCTTCTGGTTATAATAGAAATCATATCTTTAAGACCTTAGCATTATTGGGTGATAAGACTGGTCCGGTAATAGGAATTGTCCCTATCACCGAACACCTTTCTGAAAAGAAATTAGCAAAGATTTCTGGCAATAAAAAAGTGGCCATGATTCCTCAAAAGGATTTAGAAAAAACGACTGGATATATCCATGGAGCTAATAACCCTGTAGGTATTCGTCAAAAACACAACTACCCTATTTTTATTGATGAAACAGCTTTAAAATTGGAAAAATTGATTGTCTCTGCTGGAGAAGTCGGACACAGTATCATCATCGCACCTAAAGATCTGGCAAACTTTGTAAAAGCTAGATTTGTAGATATCTTGGAGGAAAGTAACTCATGAAACTTTACTTTGTCCGTCACGGTCGAACAGTCTGGAATCTAGAAGGTCGCTTTCAAGGGGCTGGCGGAGATTCCCCACTTCTCCCTGAATCTATTGAAACTTTAAAAGACCTGGGCCAGTATCTTAAAGATATCCCTTTTGACAAGATCTATTCGAGTGATTTACCGAGAGCTGTAAAATCAGCTGAAATTATCCAAAGTCAGCTGACAAATCCATGTCCCTTAGAAAGTGTTCCCGAACTCAGAGAATGGCACCTGGGTAAGCTTGAAGGTCTAAAAATTGCGACTTTAAATGCTATCTACCCTCAGCAAATTCAAGCCTTCAAAACTAACTTAGCTAAGTTTGATACACGCATGTTCGAAGCTGAATCACTCTACACTACAACTCAGCGGACCATCCAATTTATCAAGTCCTTAAAAAACTCTAAGGCAGAATACCTATTACTTGTTGGTCATGGAGCAAACCTTACTGCAAGTCTTCGCACGCTGATAGGCTATCAGGAAGCTCTGCTTCGTAAAGACGGAGGTTTGGCTAATGCAAGTCTAACAATTATAGAAACTGATGACTTTGAAAGATTTACTCTAAAGACTTGGAACGATACTTCTTATCAAAAAATATAGAACTTGATATTAACAATCAAGTTCTTTTTAGTTTTTATAGAATATCCGTGAATTTCTTGACTATTTATGATAAAATGGAGTATCGTGAAAAATTAATTTATTATTTCAAATTTCGATTAAAATTAGGAGGAACTCATGTCAACAGAACACATGGAAGAACTAAATGACCAGCAAATCGTTCGTCGCGAAAAAATGGCTGCGCTCCGTGAACAAGGAATTGATCCTTTCGGTAAACGTTTTGAACGTACTGCCAACTCTCAAGAACTAAAAGATAAATTTGCTGAGCTAGATAAAGAACAACTACACGAACTAAATGAAACTGCTACTATCGCTGGACGCTTGGTGACTAAACGAGGTAAAGGTAAAGTTGGTTTTGCTCACCTTCAAGACCGTGAAGGTCAAATCCAAATCTACGTTCGTAAAGATGAAGTTGGTGAAGAAAACTACGAAATCTTCAAAAAGGCTGACCTAGGAGACTTCCTTGGGGTCGAAGGTGAAGTTATGCGTACTGATATGGGAGAGCTCTCTATTAAGGCTACACACATCACTCACTTGTCTAAAGCCCTTCGTCCGCTTCCAGAAAAATTCCACGGCTTAACAGATGTTGAGACAATCTACCGCAAACGTTACCTTGATTTGATTTCAAACCGCGAAAGCTTTGAACGCTTTGTTACCCGTTCAAAAATCATCTCTGAAATCCGTCGTTACCTTGATGCTCAAGGATTCCTTGAAGTTGAAACTCCAGTTCTTCACAACGAAGCTGGAGGTGCTGCTGCCCGTCCGTTTATCACTCACCACAATGCACAGAACATTGATATGGTACTTCGTATCGCGACTGAGCTTCACTTAAAACGCCTTATCGTTGGTGGTATGGAACGCGTTTATGAGATCGGTCGTATCTTCCGTAACGAAGGAATGGATGCTACACACAATCCCGAGTTCACTTCGATCGAAGTTTATCAAGCTTATGCAGACTTCCAGGACATCATGGACTTGACTGAAGGTATTATCCAACACGTTGCTAGAGCCGTTAAAGGCGACAGTCCAGTTATCTATCAAGGAACTGAAATCAAGATTAACGAGCCATTTAAACGTGTTCACATGGTTGATGCTATCAAGGAAATTACTGGTGTAGATTTCTGGCAAGACATGACTTTCGAAGAAGCTAAAGCTATCGCTGCTGACAAGAAAGTCCCAGTTGAAAAACACTACACAGAAGTTGGTCATATCATCAATGCTTTCTTTGAAGAATTTGTCGAAGAAACTTTAATTCAACCAACATTTGTCTATGGTCACCCAGTAGCTGTATCTCCACTTGCTAAGAAAAATCCTGAAGACGAGCGCTTCACTGACCGTTTCGAGCTCTTCATCATGACTAAAGAATACGGAAATGCTTTCACTGAGCTCAACGATCCAATCGATCAGCTTAGCCGATTTGAAGCCCAAGCTAAAGCAAAAGAACTTGGTGACGATGAAGCGACTGGTATCGACTATGACTACATCGAAGCCCTTGAATATGGTATGCCACCAACAGGTGGTTTGGGAATCGGTATCGACCGTCTTTGTATGCTACTCACTGATACTACTACTATCCGTGATGTACTTCTTTTCCCAACTATGAAATAAAAACTAAACTCCTAGATGATTTCTAGGAGTTTTTTGTAGTTAAAAAGACAACCTTATCAAAGAGGTTGTCTTTTTGCTATTGAACTAGAATAATCCAAGAACAGTTCCATCACTTTCAACATCCATGTTGAGAGCGGCAGGTCTTTTTGGAAGACCAGGCATGGTCATAACATCACCAGTAAGAGCAACGATGAAGCCTGCACCAAGTTTTGGTACCAATTCACGAATAGTAATTTCAAAGTTTTCAGGTGCACCAAGAGCGTTAGGGTTATCTGAGAAACTGTATTGAGTTTTGGCCATACAGATTGGTAATTTGTCCCACCCGTTTTGAACGATTTGAGCGATTTGTGTTTGAGCTTTCTTCTCGAAATTAACCTTGCTACCACGGTAAATTTCAGTAACAATCTTTTCGATTTTTTCTTGAACAGAAAGGTCGTTGTCATAGAGACGTGTGTAGTTTGCCGGGTTTTCGTCGATTGTTTTTACGAGAGTTTCAGCTAGAGAAACTCCTCCTTCAGCTCCATCAGCCCATACGCTCGCTAATTCGACCGGTACATCGATTGAAGCACATAGTTCTTTCAAGGCTGCAATTTCCGCTTCTGTATCAGATACAAATTCGTTAATAGCAACTACTGCAGGAATACCGAACTTACGAATATTTTCAACGTGGCGTTTCAGGTTTGCAAATCCAGCACGTACTGCTTCCACATTTTCCTCTGTCAGAGCATCCTTTGCAACTCCACCATTCATTTTAAGGGCGCGAAGAGTCGCTACAATGACTACTGCACTTGGAGCTGTTGGCAAGTTTGGAGTCTTGATATCCAGGAACTTCTCTGCACCAAGGTCTGCACCAAAGCCAGCTTCTGTTACAGTATAATCAGCTAAACGAAGAGCTGTTTTTGTCGCCAATACAGAGTTACATCCGTGAGCAATATTGGCAAATGGGCCACCGTGTACGAATGCAGGTGTACCATATATTGTTTGAACCAAGTTGGGTTTAATAGCATCTTTCAAAATCAATGCCAAGGCACCCTCAACCTGTAAATCACCAACTGAAACTGGTGTGCGGTCATAACGGTAGCCGATGACGATATTAGCCAAACGACGTTTCAAATCTTCAATATCAGTTGCCAAACAAAGGATAGCCATGATCTCTGAAGCAACTGTGATATCAAAACCATCTTCACGTGGAATACCATTAAGTGGACCACCAAGACCAACAGTTACATGACGAAGAGCACGATCATTCAAGTCAACAACACGTTTCCAGAGAATACGACGTTGGTCGATTCCTAGCTCATTTCCTTGGTGTAAGTGATTGTCAATCAAGGCAGAGAGAGCATTGTTGGCAGTTGTGATTGCGTGCATATCACCAGTAAAGTGAAGGTTGATATCTTCCATTGGTAACACTTGGGCATAACCACCCCCAGCAGCTCCACCTTTAATACCCATAACAGGGCCAAGTGAAGGTTCGCGGATAGCAATCATAGTTTTCTTACCAATCTTGTTCAAAGCATCAGCAAGTCCGATTGTAATAGTTGACTTTCCTTCACCTGCTGGAGTTGGGTTGATAGCTGTAACAAGAATCAACTTACCAACTGGATTTGCCTCAACCTCACGAATTTTATCAAAGCTTAGTTTAGCCTTGTACTTTCCATACAACTCCAAATCATCATATGAAATACCAAGTTTCTCAACAACGTCAACGATTGGTTTTAACTCAATACTCTGTGCAATTTCAATATCTGTTTTCATAAAAAACTCCTCTAGCCTCTAATGTATTAATTCATTATATCATAAAACAAGATTTTTAACAGTCATTATGATTAGTAACGTTCGTGAATATCGCTAAATGATAGGCTTTCTATATCTCTATTTAAATTTTTATATGCCTTTATAGATTTTAACTATGGATTAATATCCTATTTCCGACCCTCGTTACATCGCTTTCATTTTACTTAATGCTCATTTTTTTGTACAATAGTTCTATGGAAATTTTAGTTACTTCTGGCGGTACAAGTGAAAAAATCGATAGGGTTCGTTCTATTACCAACCACTCTTCCGGTAAACTTGGAAAAATTATCACCGAAACTCTTCTAAAGGCTGGTCATGAAGTTTGTTTGATTACCACTCTTCAGGCAGTTAAGCCAGTTAGTCATCCAAACTTAACCATCATCGAAATTAAAAATACAGCTGATTTGCTACAAGTCATGAAAGATAAGGTAATGGATTACCAGGTCTTGATCCATTCTATGGCTGTATCAGATTACACGCCTGTCTATATGACTGGATTTAATGAGGTTAAGGATAGTCAAGATTTAACAGAGTTTTTAGATAAGAAAAATCAGGAAACAAAAATCTCATCTAAGGAAGACGTCCAAGTTCTATTTCTCAAGAAGAATCCAAAAATCATATCTCTTGTTAAAGAATGGAATTCTAAGATTCACCTGATCGGATTTAAATTATTAGTTGATGTCAGTCGTGAATACTTGATTCAAATTGCTCGGGAAAGTCTTGAAAAAAACAAAGCTGATATAATTGTTGCTAATGATCTCACACAGATTAATGCTGAACAACATATCGCATATCTAGTTGAAAAAGCTAACTTCCAAACTGCTATGAGTAAACATGAAATTGCTGATTTACTCCTCGAGAAAATCAACAGTTATGACTAAAAGAAAGGAATTTTATGGCTCGTATTACACTCGCTATTACAGGATCTATTGCCGCATACAAGACAGTTGACCTAGTTAGTTCTTTGAAAAAACAGGGGCATTCAGTTACTGTTCTTATGACTCAGTCAGCAACAGAATTCATTCAGCCATTAACTTTACAAGTACTATCACAAAATACTGTACATCTCGATGTCATGCACGAACCTTTTCCAGATCAAGTGAATCACATTCAAATAGGAAAAGAAACAGATTTATTTATCGTAGTTCCTGCGACAGCCAATACAATCGCTAAATTAGCTCACGGTTTTGCTGACAATATGGTGACTGCTACTGCTCTTGCTTTGCCACACTTTGTACCTAAACTATTGGCTCCAGCTATGAACACAAAGATGTATGACCACCCTGCGACCCAAGCTAATCTTAAAACTTTAGAAGATTATGGTTATACAATTGTTTCTCCCAAAGATTCTCTACTCGCCTGTGGGGATACAGGTCGTGGTGCTCTCGCTGATCTCAAAACTATTTTACAAGAAATAAAGGATAAAATTCATGAAAAAACGCTCTAATATTGCTCCAATCGCTATCTTTTTTGCCATTATGATTGTTATTCATTTACTAAGCTCGATTTTATTTAATGTACTTCCCTTTCCAATCAAACCAACCATCGTTCACATTCCAGTAATTATTGCAAGTATTATCTACGGACCAAGAATTGGCGCAACCTTAGGTTTTCTGATGGGAATGCTTAGCTTAACGGTTAATACTCTCACAATCCTGCCAACAAGCTATCTCTTCTCACCATTTGTACCAAATGGTAACTTCTATTCAGTTGTGATCGCAATTGTTCCTCGTATCTTAATCGGTTTGACACCTTATTTCGTCTATAAACTATTAAAGGGAAGAGCTGGACTCATCTTTGCAGGTGCACTTGGTTCACTCACGAATACAGTTTTTGTCTTAGGCGGTATCTTCTTCCTTTTCGGAAGTGTTTTTGATGGAAATATTCAAAAACTATTGGCTACTGTTATCTCAACAAACTCAATTGCAGAATTAGTTATCTCGGCTGTTTTAACTGCTCTCATTGTTCCAAGACTAGAAAAAATTAAACAATAAAAAACTGTATCAAGAGATACAGTTTTTTATTTATTACTGGGCTAAACGAGCCTCTTCTAAAATCTTTTCAATCTTTGTTGTCAGTAAATCAATTGCTACTGTATTTGTCACTCCTTCTGGAATAACGATATCTGCATAACGCTTTGTTGGCTCGATAAATTGATGATACATAGGTTTTACGACACCAAGATACTGATCAATGACGCTATCCAAACTACGACCACGTTCTTCCATATCGCGTTTAATACGACGGATGATACGAACATCATCATCAGTGTCCACAAAAATCTTGATATCCATCAAATCACGAAGGCGTTTGTCTTCTAAAACCAAAATTCCTTCTACGATAAATACATCTTGAGGTTCTTGGCGATAGGTTTTCGAACTTCTTGTATGGGCAGCATAATCATAGGTAGGAATATCAACAGGACGTCCTGCCAACAATTCCTTAATTTGCGCAATCATCAAGTCAGTATCAAAAGCAAAAGGATGGTCATAATTAGTCTTAATACGTTCTTCAAAGGTTAAATGAGATTGATCTTTATAGTAGGAATCATGCTCAATCATGGCAATTTTTTCATTTGGGAAATGGGATAAGATTGCTTTAGAAACACTGGTTTTTCCTCCACCAGATCCCCCTGTTACTCCGATAATGATTGGTCTGTTTTGCATAGTTGCCTCCGTATTTTTCCTTTGTCTATTTTACCATATTTTTAGAAAATTTTACAGGTGGACTTTTTAAATTAGAATAAAAAAACCTTGTAGTTTTGTCCTACAAGGTTTTAATGTTTTTAATCAAAGTTAACGTATTCTTTTGAAAGTTCAAGAACTTCTTCCATTGTTGAACATTCAGTAAGAGCACGGTTAGCGTATTCTTGCATCTTAGCTGTGTCAAGTTTCTTCATCAAGCTACGTGTGCGAAGAACAGATGTAGCTGACATAGAGAACTCATCTAAGCCCATTCCGACAAGAAGTGGAACAGCAGTTTGGTCACCAGCCATTTCACCACACATACCAGCCCATTTACCTTCAGCGTGAGCTGCTTTGATTACGTTGTTAATCAAACGAAGGATCGATGGGTTATATGGTTGGTAAAGGTATGAAACTTGTTCGTTCATACGGTCAGCAGCCATTGTGTATTGGATCAAGTCGTTTGTACCGATTGAGAAGAAATCAACTTCTTTAGCAAATTGGTCAGCAAGCATAGCTGCAGCAGGAATTTCAATCATGATACCAACTTGGATATCATTCGCAACAGAAACACCTTCAGCAACCAATTTTGCTTTTTCTTCTTCAAGAATAGCTTTAGCAGTACGGAACTCTTTCAACAAAGCAACCATTGGGAACATGATACGTAATTTGCCGTGAACAGATGCACGAAGCAAAGCACGCAATTGTGTACGGAACATTTGGTTACCAGTTTCAGAGATTGAGATACGTAAAGCACGGTAGCCCAAGAATGGGTTCATTTCTTTAGGAAGATCGAAGTAAGGAAGTTCTTTATCCCCACCGATATCCATTGTACGAACAACAACAGGTTTACCGTTCATACCTTCAAGAACTGCTTTGTATGCTTCGTATTGGTCGTCTTCAGTTGGGAAGTCTTGAGAATCCATGTACAAGAATTCTGTACGGTAGAGACCAACAGCTTCAGCACCATTTTCGTTCACACCTTCAACGTCTTTAGGTGTACCGATATTTGCTGCCAACTCAAAGTGTTTACCATCTGCAGTAACAGTTTTAGCATCTTTCAAAAGAGCCCATTCAGCTTTTTGTTTAGCGTAAGCTTCACCAGCTGCTTTGAATTCTGCAATTTGTTCTTCAGTTGGGTTGATAACCACTTCACCTGAAATACCTGAAACAGCCAAAATGTCACCATCTTTTACAAGTTCAGTGATATTGTTTGTACCCAAGACAGCTGCAATTTCAAGTGTACGAGCCATGATAGCTGAGTGACTTGTACGTCCACCAATGTTTGTTACAAAAGCTTTTACAAAGTTTTTGTCCAATTGAGCAGTATCAGACGGAGTCAAGTCATGTGCAATCACAATCACTTCTTCATTGATTGAAGCTGGGTTTGGCAGTTTCTTGCCAAGAAGATTTGCCAAAACACGTTTGGTAACGTCGCGAATATCCGCTGCACGTTCCTGCATGTATGGGTTGTCTTCCATGCCTTCAAAGATTGTGATAAACATGTCTGTAACTTCTTTCAGACCTGCTTCTGCATTTACTTTCTTAGCACGAATTGTTTCTTTAATCTGACCGATCAATTCAGGGTCAGCAAGAACCATCAAATGAGCGTCAAATACTTGCGCCGCTTCTTCACCAAGCGTACCTACAGCCTTCTCGCGGATAAGAGAAAGCTCGTTTTGAGAAGCTTCAAGAGCAACATCCAAACGAGCCTCTTCTGCATTTGTATCTTCGACTGTAATAGTCTCGAATGATAAATCCGGTTGAACGAGTAGATATGCTTTAGCAACTGCAACACCATCAGATGCTGCGATTCCTTTAAGCATTTCTGTCATATCCTTATGCCAATCCTTCTTTTTCCATTGTTTCTGAGATAGCAGCGATAGCGTCATCAGCGTCTGCACCTTCAGCAGTGATTGTAACGTCAGCACCTTGACCAACACCAAGGCTCATAACACCCATGATAGATTTAAGGTTAACTGATTTACCTTTGTACTCAAGAGTAATATCTGAAGCAAATTTGCTAGCAGTTTGTACCAACAATGTTGCTGGACGTGCGTGAATACCTGTTTCTGCCACTACGTGGAAATCTTTAGAAGCCATAATTTGACTCTCCTTTAAATGTTTTCTTTTTGAGTTATATCTGATAACCCTTACAATTTGGTATTATATCACCTTCTAGGATTTTTTTCAAGTATTTTATGGGATTTCTTCTTTTTCCTTTCAGATAACTTGCTGAAAATCTTCTATTTTATGTATCAAAATACATCATGTAGTTTTTTATAATTTTAACATTTAGAAAACGCTGTTATTTATGGGTTTTATTTTTTGCAATCACTATATATTGTGTTCAGATAACTCTCATCTAAAAAAAATCTACAATATTTAGTTCTTCTTCGTTGACAAAGATTTTTTTTCTGATATACTTAAGAAGTAATTAAATTTTGAAAGAGGAGTTACAGAATGGTAACCGTTTATTCTAAAAACAATTGTGTTCAATGTAAAATGACCAAACGATTCTTAGATAGTAACAAAATCGCATATCGCGAAATCAATCTTGATGAACAACCTGAATTTATTGAACAAGTTAAAGAGCTAGGCTTCAATGCTGCTCCTATCATTCAAACACCAACTGAAGTTTTCTCTGGTTTCCAACCAGCAAAACTTAAAGAACTTGCTTAAGTATCAGGATTAAAAGCTTCTATGTCAATCTTAGAAGCCTTTCTTTTGTAATGAATTAAAGGAAATTTTATGGGATTAAAACAACTTGAGGACGTAACTTACTTCCGTCTAAATAATGAAATCAACCGTCCTGTTAATGGACAAATCATGCTCCACAAAGATAAAGAAGCCTTGGACGCTTTCTTTAAAGAAAATGTTGTGCCAAATTCTATGGTTTTTGATTCTATCACTGATAAAATCGATTACCTTATTAAACAAGACTATATCGAAACAGCGTTTATCAAGAAATATCGTCCAGAATTCTTAGAAGAGCTTTACCAATTTATTAAGGATCAAAACTTCCAATTCAAGTCTTTCATGGCAGCATACAAGTTTTACAATCAATATGCCTTGAAAACTAATGACGGAGAGTACTATCTTGAGAGCATGGAAGACCGTGTCTTCTTTAACGCTCTTTACTTTGCTGATGGTGACGAAGCTATCGCAATTGATATTGCCAATGAAATCATCCACCAGCGTTACCAGCCTGCTACACCTTCTTTCTTGAATGCGGGCCGTGCACGTCGTGGTGAATTGGTATCCTGTTTCTTGATTCAGGTAACTGATGATATGAACTCTATTGGACGTTCTATCAACTCAGCTCTTCAACTTTCACGTATCGGTGGTGGTGTCGGAATTTCCCTCAGCAACCTTCGTGAAGCTGGAGCACCTATCAAAGGGTATGAAGGTGCTGCTTCTGGTGTCGTACCAGTTATGAAGCTTTTCGAAGACAGCTTCTCTTACTCTAACCAACTGGGTCAACGTCAAGGGGCTGGGGTTGTTTACCTTAACGTCTTCCACCCAGACATTATTGCTTTCCTTTCTACTAAGAAAGAAAATGCTGATGAAAAAGTTCGTGTCAAGACTCTTTCACTTGGTGTTGTGGTACCAGATAAATTCTACGAATTAGCACGTAAGAATGAGGAAATGTACCTTTTCAGCCCATACTCTGTAGAAAAAGAGTATGGCGTACCTTTCAACTATATCGATATCACAGAAAAATACGATGAGTTGGTAGCAAATCCAAACATCCGTAAGACAAAAATTAAGGCCCGTGATTTGGAAACAGAAATTTCTAAATTGCAACAAGAATCTGGCTATCCTTATGTAGTCAATATCGATACTGCTAACCGTGCAAATCCTGTCGATGGTAAGATTATCATGAGTAACTTGTGTTCAGAAATTCTTCAAGTTCAAGAACCAAGTCTTATCAACGATGCGCAAGAATTCCTTCAAATGGGTACTGACGTTTCATGTAACCTTGGTTCAACAAACGTTGTAAATATGATGACATCACCTGACTTTGGACGTTCTATTCGTGCAATGGTTCGCGCTTTGACCTTTGTAACAGATAGCTCTCACATCGTTGCTGTTCCAACTATCGACCACGGAAATAGCCAAGCTCATACATTTGGACTTGGTGCCATGGGGCTTCACAGCTATCTTGCTCAGCAATTAATCGAATATGGATCTCCTGAGTCTGTTGAATTTACAAGCATCTACTTTATGCTTTTGAATTACTGGACTTTGGTAGAATCAAACAATATTGCGCGTGAACGTGGCATTACCTTCCACAACTTTGAGAAATCAGACTATGCAAATGGTACTTATTTCGATAAGTATACGTCTGGTCAATTTGTTCCAAAATCTGATCGTGTTAAAGAACTCTTTGAAGGAATCTTTATCCCGTCTGCAGCTGATTGGGCTGAACTTCGTGATAAAGTTAAAGCAGATGGACTTTACCACCAAAACCGTCTTGCTGTTGCGCCGAATGGTTCTATCAGCTACATCAATGACGTGTCTGCTTCTATCCACCCAATCACTCAACGTATTGAAGAACGTCAAGAGAAGAAAATTGGTAAGATTTACTATCCTGCTGCAGGATTATCAACTGAAACTATTCCTTACTACACTTCTGCCTATGACATGGATATGCGTAGAGTTATCGATGTCTATGCTGCTGCAACTGAGCACGTAGACCAAGGGCTTTCACTCACTCTCTTCATGCGTAGTGATATCCCAACAGGTCTTTACGAATGGAAGAAAGAGAACAAACAAACAACACGTGACCTATCTATCCTTCGTAACTACGCCTTTAACAAGGGCATTAAGTCTATCTACTACGTTCGTACCTACACAGATGACGGCGGTGAAGTTGGTGCTAACCAATGTGAAAGCTGTGTGATTTAAAATCTCACTAAAATCTTGTTTACAAAGATAAGGTAACATCAAAAAGTCGGAGTACCGACTTTTTGTGCGGTAACCCAATCACACAAGGATAGAACATTCATCACTATTTTAATAAAATCAAAAGAAAGAGATTTGTAATGGAAACTTACTACAAAGCCATTAACTGGAATGCTATCGAAGATGTCATCGATAAATCAACCTGGGAAAAACTAACTGAACAATTTTGGTTGGATACACGTATTCCCTTATCTAATGACTTAGATGACTGGAGAAAGTTATCAAATCAAGAAAAAGACTTGGTAGGAAAAGTCTTTGGCGGTTTGACACTTTTGGATACCATGCAGTCTGAAACAGGGGTAAATGCTCTTCGCGATGATATTCGTACTCCTCACGAAGAAGCTGTTTTTAACAACATCCAATTTATGGAATCTGTCCACGCTAAATCTTATTCTTCTATTTTCTCAACCTTGAATACCAAGACTGAGATTGAAGAAATCTTTGAATGGACTGATACAAACCCATATCTTCAGAAAAAGGCACAAATCATCAATGAGATTTACCTTAACGGAACACCACTTGAAAAGAAAGTGGCTAGTGTATTCCTTGAAACCTTCCTCTTCTACTCTGGTTTCTTCACTCCACTCTACTATCTAGGAAATAACAAGTTGGCAAACGTTGCTGAAATCATCAAACTCATCATTCGGGACGAGTCAGTACATGGAACATATATTGGTTATAAATTCCAACTTGGTTTCAACGAATTACCAGAAGAAGAGCAAGAAAAGTTAAAAGACTGGATGTACGACCTGCTCTACACTCTTTATGAAAATGAGGAAGGTTATACAGAAAGCCTTTATGATGGTGTCGGTTGGACTGAAGAGGTTAAAACCTTCCTTCGCTACAACGCCAATAAAGCTCTTATGAATCTAGGACAAGATCCTCTCTTCCCTGACTCAGCTGACGATGTAAACCCAATTGTTATGAATGGAATTTCAACTGGTACTTCCAACCACGACTTCTTCTCTCAAGTTGGTAACGGATATCTACTTGGCGAAGTCGAAGCTATGCAGGACGATGATTATAACTATGGATTAGACTAATTAAGAAATATAAAAACATCTGAGTTAAAAACAAACACAGATGTTTTTTGTTTTTGTTTATTTTTGTTTTATTTAAGTTGCTTAGATGTTTAAAATGTGATAAAATAATATTGGATACGGGGGTGATTCAATGCTAAAACAAGAAAAACTAGATGTGATTTTAGAGATTGTCAATACGAGAGGAACCATCACAGTCAAAGAAATAATGAATCGTTTAGATATTTCTGATATGACTGCTCGACGTTATCTGCAAGAGTTAGCTGACAAGGATCTACTTGTTCGAGTGCATGGAGGTGCTGAAAAACTTCGTTCTGGTTCTCTATTAGCAAATGAACGCTCGAATGTCGAAAAACAAGGTCTTCAGATTGCTGAAAAACAAGAAATCGCAAAATTTGCTGGTCATTTAGTCGAAGAAAGAGAAACGATTTTTATCGGTCCAGGTACTACTCTTGAGTTCTTTGCGCGTGAACTTCCAATAGATAATATTCGTGTGGTAACAAATAGCCTTCCTGTTTTCATTATCTTGAATGAACGAAAGTTGACTGATTTAATTTTGATTGGTGGAAATTATCGAGAAATCACCGGTGCCTTTGTCGGAACCTTAACGCTCCAAGATATCGAAAGTCTTCAATACTCTAAAGCTTTTGTTAGTTGCAATGGTATAAAAGATCATGCTATCGCTACTTTTAGCGAAGATGAAGGCGAAGTCCAAAAGCTAGCATTAAATAATGCTAATAAAAAGATTCTTCTTGCTGACCACAGTAAATTTAATAAGTTTGATTTTTATACTTTCTATAACATTGCTGATATTGATACAATTATTTCAGATTCAAAACTTAGCCAAGAAACCCTAAAAACTTTGTCTAAACAAACAAAAATTATTAAATCGACACCTTAAAAAGTCTCACCATTGGTGAGACTTTTTTTATCGTTAAATCTACTCAATAAGGCCTGTTTCAGCTACTTTCTTATACCAATGAGCTGATTTCTTAGGATAACGTTCTTGTGTATCGAAATCAACGTAGAAGAGTCCGTAACGTTTTTCATAACCATTGGACCATGAGAAGACGTCCATGAGTGACCAGATGAAGTATCCTTTGACGTTTGCACCATCGGCAATCGCATCAGACAATACTTCCAAATGTTGTTTCACATAATCAATACGGCCATCATCGTAAACAGTGTTGTCCACAAATTCATCTTTGTAGCCCAGTCCGTTTTCAGTGATGTAGATTTTCTTATAGTTTGGATAGTCTTTCTTGACGCGCATGATTTGGTCATACAAACCTTGAGGATAGATAATCCAGTCCCAGTCAGTGCGAGGTACATAGTCAGGAGCTACACGACGACCAACACCTTTGATTTGGTATTTGGAGCTTCCTTTTTCACCTTTACCATTATGAATGATTTCTGTTTCGCCATCAAAGGCTTCCATCCAATCACTCATGTAGTAGTTAATTCCAAGGAAGTCATTCAGGTCTTTAGCTGCTTCAAGTGCCACAAAGTCTTCGTCTCGAAGATCCAACTCACCCCCATTAACTGAAAGAATGTGGTTTACACCTTCCATGGTTGCATCTGAATAGTGACCAAGGTAGGTTGCGTCCAAGATAAATTTGTTGTGAATGATATCTTCCAACTCAGCAGCCCGAACGTCTGCAGGATTTTTAGGATCTAATGGATACTTAGTTGGAAGGGCGTGAACAACCCCGATTTCACCTTTGTAGCCTTTGTCTTTGTACAATTTCACAGCACGTGCATGAGAAACCATCATATTGTGGTGTGATTGGAAAACTTTCGCAAGGTCATATTGAATACCTGGTGGGAATTTACCGACCAAGTATTGACCGTCACCGATTGGGCCGATTTCATTGAAAGTAGTCCAGTAGTTGACTTCTGGAAATTCTTCGAAACAGAAGGCAGCATAATTTACAAAGTGTTCGATGTTTTCACGGTTCAAGAAATCTCCATTTGAGTGAAGAGCCTCAGGAGTATCAAAGTGGTGAAGAGTTACGAATGGTTCTACATGACGTTTATGACATTCTGCAAATAACTTATGATAGAATTCTATCCCTTTTGGGTTTACTTCGCCATAGCCAGTTGGGAAAATACGTGACCAAGCGATCGAAATCCGAATACCGTTGACGCCATATTCTTCAGCCAACTGTAAGTCTACTGGATATTTATGGTAGAAATCACTTGCTGGTTCTGCTGTATACCAATAGTTATCTGCTAAGTATTTGTCCCATGCAACAGGTCCTTTACCGTCTGTATGAGTCGCACCTTCTGCTTGATAGGCAGCCGTTGCCCCACCAAAAATAAAATCTTTAGGAAGTGTTTTTGTCATTTTTTCACCTATTTCTTGATTGTATAAAATGAAAAGTGAGTGGAGAGGAGTTAGTGAGCCATCCATCTCCATCTCACTTCTTGTTCCAAGCCACCGTATTGTGACATGAGGAGGTAAAAACGATATATTTTTACCGACGAATTAACAAGGCGATTAGGAAAATCGCCATAGCGATTTCCGCTACGATAGGAGACTGTTTCACAGTCCCTATCGTTAATCGAATTGATCCTGAACAAAGGCTAGAGCACCTTGTCCATCGCGTGTTAATTTAATGTACTGTGCACCTTCTGTCTTCGCCAATTTGATGCCTAGTTTATCTGTTTCAGCCTTCATATCTTCGAAGTTGGAAGCAACCTGAGGCGCCAAGATAACAAGGTCAAATTCTGGCAACATTTCACGGTGGGCTCCATAGCCACCTGCTGCAGCTTTAACTGGAACTTTATACTCTTCTGCGGCTTTATTCAAAGCATTGGCAAGAAGACCACTTGTTCCTCCACCCGCACAAAGAACGAGGACGTTTGTTTCTTCAGTAATTGTATTTTGTGCTGAATCTACTCCAGCTTTCTCAAGAATAGCATCTGCTTTTGCAGTGTTAAAGTTTGCAGCTACTTTTTCTTTTAATTCATCATTAGCTTTACCTGAACTTTCTTCTTCAAGAATTTGTTCATCATAAACCTTGAGGAATGGATAGTAGATAACAATATCTACTACAATTAACAATGCTGCAAGAGCGAATGATAAGAACTGGAAGTTTGTACCAAGAACAATACCAAGAGGTCCTGGTGTAGTCCATGGAAGGTTGGCAGTAAATGAGTTCATGCCAAGTGTTTCAATAAAGAACTTAAAGATCCATACGTTTGCAATTGGTGCAAAGATGAATGGGATAAAGAAGATTGGGTTCAAAACAAGCGGTGCACCAAACAAGATTGGTTCGTTTACACCAAAGAATGTAGGAACTACTGAAGCGCGTCCAATAGCACGATTTCGTTTTGATTTACATAACCACATAAACATGAAAGGAACAACAAGAGTTGCACCAGTACCACCCATAGTGACGATAAACATTTGTGTACCAGATGTAAGGATCTTATCAGCGTGCATACCTTGTTGAAGAAGGTTCAAGTTGACTTCAGCATTTGCATAAGTGATCGCTGCAATCGCAGGCTCAACGATAGATGGGCCGTGAATACCAATAAACCAGAAGAATGCAAAGGCACCGAAAATAATCGTAATACCAACATAACCGTCTGCTGCTGAGAATAGAGGCGCAAAGAATTTACCGATTGATTCTGCTACGCTTGCACCAACAAAATGACGAGCAAGTAAGTCAAGACCGTATAGGGAAACGACAGAAAGCGTAAATGGAATAACATCTTTAAAGACCTGTGAGATATTTGGTGGAACTTCATCAGGCATTCGAATAGTAACATTATTCTTCACACAAACCTTATAGATTGCTACAGTCACAAAGGCTGCTAGGAAAGCTGAAAGCAAACCTTTTGTTCCGAGGAAACCTGTTGCAAAGCCCCCTTCAATTGGGTCAGCTGCCAACATCAATAACCCAACAATAGCAGCTAATAGCGTTGACATATAGTTGATTTGATTGGTTTTCTCCATGTTACGGTTAACAGAGTCTGTTAAGGATTTAGCTGTTGTACCAGCAACCAAAAGTGCGAGAATACCCATTGAATAGCTATAAGGTTTCATCAAAAGCGCTACAACATCATCAGACCATACAAATCCCCATGAATTAGGCACAAAGGCAATCAAGATAAAAATACTTGAGAATAGAATGACTGGCATCCCAGCGATAAATCCATCCCGAATAGCACGAAGATAGATATTTCGAGATAGTTTTTCAAAGAAAGGCTTCCCTTTCTCGATATAGGCAATTAACTTATTCATTATTTAGCTCCTCTTTTATAAAGTTCAATTAAATGATGCATCAAATCTTTTAGCAAGATTGTTGTCATCAGGTGATCTTGGCCATGCATCATGGTCACGCTATAAGCCAAATCGTCACCAGCAGCTTCCTTAGTCAATAGACTAGTTTGCGCGTGGTGGGCCTCTGCAATACAGCTACCAGCTTCCTCTACCAGAGCGTCCGCTTTTGCAAAATCACCAGCTTCAGCAGCCTTCAAGGCTTCCAATAGTTTTGAACGAGCATCGCCAGCATAGGCAACAATTTCAAAACCTAACAATGTTACTTCTTCTCTATTCATGATAGATTTCTCCTTATATAATTTTTAGTAATATTATGACAATAAACGTTGAATATGTAGAACAAGGTAAACTCGTTCACTCTTATAAAGATCAACACCCGTTTCCTGAGCAATGACGTCATAAATTTTGCTACCAATCTCGAATGCTTCTGGATAGGTGTTTTTTATATGTTCTTCCATATCGAGCAAGGATTGATTATCATCGCGACTACGATCAAGGTAATCCAAGAAATAATTTAGATGAATCATAAAACGATCGTAGAAATTATTATTTTCTTGGGTTCTTTGAATGTTATAGCTCCTGAGAAGACTCTCAACCTTCTTTATGATTTCCTTTCTCTTATCAATAGCTTCTGGAACTTCTACCTCATTCTCACCCTCGGCATTAATAAAGTGGTAGGCTATTCTTTTTATTTCATCCTTTGGTAAATTACCAGATAGTTTACTATTATAGATTTCAAAAGACTCTTGAGCTATTTGAAAAGCAATAGGATACTCCTTTGAAATATCAGGTAAATTACTATCCTTATAACGTCCTTGGCTAATCGCTTGATAAGAACAATAGATATGGTCTGTCAAGGTTACGTAGAGGTACTCTTGAATAGGATATTGGTATTTTTTTGAAAGATTATCGATAATTTCATAAGTAACGGTAATAAAGTCTAACGGAACATCCTTGAGTAGAGTCATAAAATTTTCTCGAGATTCTTCAGTCTTCATACGAAAGACTTTTTCAACCTGATCCTCAGAAATCAAATCTCCCTTCTTCTTACCAAACGAAATACCCTTACCGACTACGATCAACTCCTCTCCCTTGCTATTCCGCACAAGAGAAACATTGTTATTCATTGGATTTAATATCCGATACATGTCGACCTCCTTGTTCTGTCATTTAAGAGCTAGAGTATAAAAAATGACCACAAATGACCCTGAAAATAAATTTCTGAGTCATCTGTGATCATGCCTAATATTACTTAGTAACACTCACTCTTATTAACTTGTGACTTAAGTATAGCACAAGATTTTTATTTTGTAAACCTTTACATGCAACTTTTTTAAAAGTTTTTTAGCTGGGTTTTAGACATAAAAAGGGTGGAAATTTACACACGTTCAGTCCATGAAGTTGCTGTTGTTTTAAGAACTTTGTTGAGTTCATCGATGTTCTCAAAACCAGTTGTACGAAGCCATTCGCGAGCAGCTGCTTCACCGTCTTTGATATAAGCTTCAACTGATCCAGCCCATGTTGCACGTCCACAAAGAACACCATTGAAGTTTGCACCTGATTCGTGGGCAAATACAAGAGTTTCTTGGAAGAGCTTAGCTGATACACCTGCACTCAAGTATATGTATGGCAAGTTAGTAGCTTCGTCTTGAGCTTTAAAGAAGGCTGCTGCTTCTTCACGTGTATGAACGATTTCGCCATCGCCAAATCCTTCAACGTATTTCACGTTAACTGGAACTTCCACTTTCAAGACATCGATGTTAAAGCGTGGGTCTGAGAAGACCTTCATAGCACCGATAACCTTGCGTGGTTTTACTTTTGCGTATTCGGCAGAACCTGCGTCCGCAATCTTTTCATCGTAAGCCAAGATTTCAAGGAAGAATGGAATATCTTCAGCTACACACTCAGAACCAATACGTTCAATGTAGGCTTGTTTTTGTTGGTTGAGTTCGTCAGAGCTATCTACGTCATAGTAAAGCAAGAATTTAACAGCATCTGCACCTTGTTCTTTGATACGTTTTGCAGACCAAACATCCAAGCAGTCAGGCAAGCGTTTTGTACTTGTTGTATCGTATCCTGTTTTCTCATAAGCAAGGAGAAGACCAGCATTTGGATCAAGAGCTTTTGTAGCTGGAAGTCCGTACTCAGGGTCAAGTAGCATAGATGAAGCATATTTAGTCAATTCATCTGCTACCAATACTTTAAGTTCTTCCATTTGAGCAACTGTTGGCTCTTCTGTTTGGTATTGAGCCATGAGGCGTTTCAAAGCACCACGTTGGTCAAAGGCGAGAGCTGAGATGATACCATTCTCATCAGAGAGTTTTTGCATACAAGCGCGTTTATTTTCTGTTAAAACCATTTTATACCTCTTTTACAATTAATTGGTCATATAGACCTTGATAGTTGGCCATATTGACATGACCGGTCATTTTTTCTTGAGCATTAAGCATACCAAGGACATTTGCCTTGATCAACAGTTCTTGATCCGTTTCATTATGGAAAAGACCAGAAGCAATACCTGCCACTGTAGAATCGCCAGAACCGACTGGATTTACTACTTGAATTCTTGGAATATCTACTTTGTAGAAAGTGTTACCGTGTTTAGCGAATGCTCCGTTAGCACCTAAGGAAACGATAATCCACTCGATTCCATCGAATAGTGGTTCTTGAAGGACTTCTTTTAATTCATCCAAGTCTTTAGAAATTTCTCTTCCTAAAAGTTGAGATAATTCTTCATTATTTGGTTTGATGACTGTTGGCTTATGTGGAGACTCAAGAACTGCCTGAAGTGCAGCGCCTGAACAGTCCAATACAACAGGTTTACCAGCTTGGTTAGCAAGTTCAACCAGACTAGCATAATAATCCACTGGAAGTCCTGCAGGTAGACTACCTGAAATGGCCACTACCTCTACAGTCTCTAAAAGTCCTTTGAAATGAGCCAAGAAATCTTGACCTTCTTTTTCTTGAACTTCAGGACCTTTTTCTAGGATTTCTGTTTGGTTTTCTCCATGTAGAATCGCGATACAGTTACGGGTTTCACCTTGAATAGAGAAGAAACGTTTGCTTACTTTATCATCAATATTTTCTACTAAAAAATCACCAAGTTTACCACCGACAAGTCCTGTTGCGACTAAGGAGTCACCAAATTCTGATAGGACACGAGTAACGTTAAGACCTTTACCACCAGCCGTTTTAGTTACATCTACAACACGGTTGACAGTGTCAATTTTCAGTTCATCCAAAGGATAGGAAATATCAATGGATGGGTTCATTGTGACTGTTAAAATCATAAGTAACCTCTTAGTCGTGGTATTCACCACGATCCCATTTTTCAAGGAACTCTGTAAAGAAGTTGGCATCAGTTTGATGATCGTTATGAGTTTCAACGTGTTGGATTTTAGCGATCAATTTTTTGTTTTCTTCTGATGGTTTGTATTCAGCGTTGATGAAAGCTTCAATGATATCACACATGAGCAATTCACCAGTGATTTTACCACCAAATCCGATTACGTTGGCATTCAATTGTTCTTTTGCATATAGAGCACTTGTCATATCTCGAACCAAAGCAGAACGAACACCAGGAACCTTGTTAACAGCATTATTGATACCTACACCAGTACCACAGATACATACACCAAGATCAGCTTGTCCACTAACTACTGCTTCACCAACTTTTTTACCAAAGATTGGATAGTGGGTACGAGCGTGGTCATAAGTACCAAAGTCGATAACTTCATGTCCTTTTGATTTCAAAAATTCTGAAACAGCCATTTTTTCATTTGTTACGATGTGGTCACATCCGATTGCAATTCTCATTTTATCTTACCTTTCTTTCAATATCAAAATTAGCACATTTTGTTCAACATGTCGACCCTGATTTGGTGACGACCGCCGTCGTATTTACCATTTACAAAGCCTTTAGCAATGTTTTTAGCTAATTCATCACCAACAAGTTGAGCACCCATCGTAATCATACGTGAGTTGTTGTGACCTCGAGTCATATAAGCTGAACGTTCATCAGAAACTTCTGCAGCAACCATTCCTTTGATTTTAGTAGCAACCATAAATGGACCTGCACCATAAGCATCAATGACGATACCAAGGTTTTGTTCTTCTTTCTTAACTTCTTCCGCAACTGCTAGAGTTACATCAACAAAGTCTTGACCTTCTGCTGTAACATCCACTACGTGGAAGTTTTCTTTTTCCAAGAAGTTTTTTACAACTTCTTTCAATCTTAAACCTGCAGCATCTGCACCAATAACAATAGCCATATTGTATACTCCTTTTTTATAATAGACCAGTAAAACTTTTTGATTCTAGCCTAAAAGAGACCTTTCTCAAATAGTTACTAGTAGTTTTGTTGACAATCATTTAAATTAAGAACAAATATCTTATTCGTTTCTTAATAAGCTTTCTTCAGAGAAAAGCCAGAACAGTAATCTTGTTAAAATAAACACAAATTGTTCTTTATAAACATAATATACTACTATTAGTTGGAAAAGTCAACAATTTATGTTTGTTTTTGTTTATTTTTTTATAAAATCTCGATATCAAATCCAACCTGATCAAAATCACTAGGTTTTATAATCTTAACATCTTTCTTATCTTCCAGTCTATCTCCTTCTTCTATTGAAGTAGACAAACCTGACCATGGTTCCAAGGCAATAAAAGGCCCTTTATTAAGAGTTGACCATACAATTAAATTTGGAAACTCTTTAAAATGTAGTTTTAAACCTTTATCATGTTTTCGTGAACGCAAAGCTACTGTGCGAGATTCCAACTCATCTAATGTCACAGCATCATAGCTAAAGAAATCAAAATTTAAATCTAATTCTTTTTGATTATTTAACCAATCACTTCTATCTTTGAAATCCAACATTCCTGTTTCTGGGAAAGGTTTTGGAACTGTACATGTTTCTGGCTTTTCAAATTCAAGATAGTAATCTTCATATACCTCGTCATCTAGTAAGGGACAGTTAAAACCAGGATGCCCACCGATAAAATATGGCATACTCTTTTCTGATTCTTTATTATAGATTTTATACTGTGTACGTATGCTTTTCCCAGTCACTGTATACGTAATTTCTAAACGAAAATGATAAGGGTAATTTACATACATTTCTTCATCATCTTCAATAGCAAATGAAACAGAATTATCTGTTTGTTCTACTAATGTAAACTCTTTTTTTCTTACTAGACCATGTCGAGGAATTTTTCCTTCTTTTTGACTACCATCTTCCTTATCATAAAGGACCGAATCATTTCTTACTGAACCACATATTGGGAATAATACGGGTGCTTGCCCACTCCAATAAGTTGGATCCCCCTGCCACAAATACTCTACATCATCTTTATCTTTTATAGAGGATAGCGCTCCTCCAAGTGTTTGAAACTCAACATTTAATTGATCTGATTTTAATACAATCACAAGTCTTACCTCCAATTTTCTAAAAAAACTAGGCTGACTGCTCCATAGTGGAAACTGACAACCTAGTTTTTACAATTTACATTTTTAGGAGCAAATTATTTTGAGTTTGCTGCGTATTCTTCGTTACGTTTGATCATTTGTTTTCTGTACCATGCAAAAATACCGATATAGAAAGTAAGGAAGATTACTGCACCAATAATTGCTTTGATATCACCTGTTGTAGTGTTACCAATTGTCCAACCAAGAAGTTTTTCAATTGGTCCTTCAAGTGTTGAGTGAGTGATCAATTGAGTTTGGCTCACACCTTCTGGGAAGGCACCTACACTTTTAGCAAGATCTGTTGCAAATGGTGCGATAAGTGTACCTGAAAGAAGGAAGAGTGGCAACAAGAGTGTTCCGAAGATAATCATACGGAGCAATTTACCACGAGTAACTACCAAGAGAGCTGGAGTCACACCCATAGCGATGATACCAGCAAGTGGCAAGATACCATTTCCGACATTTGAAAGAAGCACTGCTTCAATCAACATGATTGGTGCAAGTACGTTGGCACAAGCCCAGATTTCAGCACGACCAGCGATAAATGGCCAGTCAAGACCGATGTTGAATTTACGTCCTTGAAGACGTTTAGTAGCAACGTTTGTAATACCTTGTGAAAGTGGTTCTACGGCTGCGATGAACCATGAACCGATCAATGAGAAGAGCTCCAAGCAGACACCGGCAGTCAAACCAAGTGACAACCAACCTTTAATAACTAGTTCCCATTTATCAGCACCTTCTACACCTGGAACCGGTTGTGGAGTCCCCATCAAACCGATAACGATACCAAGGATGAAACCGATGAAGAATTTAGAACCCCAGAAACCGATTCTCTTGTTCAATTTAGCAGCGTCAAAGTCGTATTTATCAAGACCTGGGAAGAATTTATCAAAAATCTTATCCAAAACCATGATAACTGGGTTCATCATGTAGTTCATGTGAGTTGAAGTCATTGGTGATGAACTTGGTGCATTAAGAAGATCGTCGAATGTTGGTTTCATCAAGTCAGAGTTGATAATTTTAAGAACCCCTACAAGAACAACTGCTGCAGTCGCGATGAAAAGAGAAACTCCTTGACCAACTCCACTCTTGTCAGCATACCATTTAATCAAAAGACCTGTGATAGACAAGTGCCAGATATCGAAGATATCAACGTCAAGTGTGTCTGTTTTCTTCATTGCAAGCATTACAATGTTGACAATCAACATAACTAGCAAGAAGTATAGAGTCCATGCAGATCCCCAAGTGATTGTAGCAAGTGGTGCCCAACCAACGTCGGTGATGGTCAATTGAATACCAGTATTTTCAACGAATTTTGCAAGTGAAGCTGAGAAAGCTCCGTTAAGCATTCCGATGATAGCACCGATACCAGTAAGTGCGATGGCAAGTTTGATACCACCTTCAAGTGCTTTGGAGAATTTAACTCCGAAAAGCAAAGCCAATACTGTCAAAATGATCAGCATGATGATTGGGCCACCCATAGCCAAGATTGGTTTAAAGAAATCGTTGGCTAGATTGATAATGAAATCCATAATTTTTCCTCCCTTTATTTTTATGGAAAATTACAAAATAATAATTAACTTAATCCGTGTTCTTTAATTGCTGCTTCAATATTGTCATAAACTGGAGCGCTCATCGCTGGAATACGGAATAAGATAGGTCCAGCTTCTACTACTGGGATACCAGGGTCAAAACCTAAGTCTGTTGCAGCAATTGGTGTGAAGATATCATAACCTTTAATCAAGTCTTCGTTGACATCTTTAACCATAACTGCGTCACACTGTACGTCGTATCCACGGTTAGATAGCTCTTCTTCTAGAGCGCTTTTAATTTGGTGGCTTGAGTTAACACCTGCACCACATGCAGCAAGAATTTTAATCATTTGGATTTCCTCCGTTTTATATTTACTATTTATTAATGAATTTAAGCAGTTGCTTCTGAGATATACTGGAACAAAGCTTCTGGTTCTGTAATCTTAGAAAGTGCTTCTAGATGACCATTACCTGTAAAGAAGTCCATCAATTGAGCAAGGATATTAGTTTGACTTGAACTTGAATTATTGATGATAAAGAAGAGTAATGATACTTCTACTTCCTTGTCAGGAGCAATCATGTTGTGGAATGTTACTGGTTTCGCTAAGCGAACCACAACAACGTTTTCAGTTAAATTATGAATCGTGTCTGTGTGAGGGATTGCTACATTCGGCAAGTCCTTCCCAAGAAATTCCATATCTAAACCAGTTGGGAACATTTTTTCACGTTCAATCAATGCCGATCGATAGGTATCCGTAACAACTTTCTTTTCTTCCAATAGGGTTGCAACTTGATCAAATAGTTGCTCTTGATTATCTGCTTCTAAACAAAAAACTAAGTCTTTGCTGAAGAAATGATCTAGTCCCATGACCTTCTCCCTTCATATTTAACTTTTATGATACAAGTATAACACTATATGAAACCGTTGTCAATATTTTTTTGTTGTATTTTGTTTGATTTTTATTTTTTTTTGTTTGATTTTAAACAGCAAATAATTTTAAATAGTTTTGAAAAAAGATAGAAAAAAACAGGACATACATCCTGTTTTTTATCTATTAATTTTTTTCGTAGTCCAACTTTGTTCAATCAACGGAAGCATATCCTTTAAAACTTCAGGTGTCCCTTCTAGAGAAACGTATCTAAACTTACCATCATCTGATTTAAAGATCCAGATCACTAAATATTTACCATTTTTAGCAATACAGTTTACGACATAGGCGTCATAACCACCAATTTTTGACTTAGATCCCCAAACTTTAGAGAAATCCTTGCTTTGTTGTTTAGTTTGATAAACACTAGTAGAGACTTGAACAGCATCAAGAGCAGCATATTCACTTTCACTAACACCAAGGTGCTCTGGTTTAAAAGTATTTAGGGTTACGATATTGATGTCCGTTCCATCACAGTACTGAATATCATCACCACCCTCAACTTCTGTAAAATGAATCCATGATTTTGGCACTTTTACGTAGCCATAAGCATCTGACCCAATTACCTGTGTATCTTTAATTGTTGATTCGGCTACAGTTGTTGTTTCTTGAGCAGTGGTAGTTTCCTGGACTGTTGTTGTATCTGAGGCTACTTCTTTTTTAGATTTTGAAGTATTACAAGCAGCGAGGCAAAGGCAACACACTAAAAGTGTAGATAAGCTGACGATTTTTTTCATAATCCTTCTCCTTTCACTTCTATTCTAATGAATGAAAAGATAAGTGTCAAAAGATAACTGTATTAGGAATCAATTATTCTTCATCCATACTCAAGACACTTAGGAAGGCTTCTTGAGGAACTTCTACTGATCCGATAGCTTTCATACGCTTTTTACCAGCCTTTTGTTTTTCAAGAAGTTTACGTTTACGCGAAACATCTCCTCCATAACATTTGGCAAGAACGTTTTTACGAAGAGCTTTGATATCTGTACGAGCTACAATCTTGTGTCCAATAGCTGCTTGGATTGGAACTTCAAACTGTTGACGTGGAATGATTTTCTTGAGTTTATCAACGATGAGTTTCCCACGTTCATAAGCAAAGTCCTTGTGAACGATAAAGCTGAGTGCATCCACCTTGTCTCCATTGAGAAGGATATCCATTTTCACTAGCTTAGATGGGCGATACTCTGACAGTTCATAGTCAAAACTTGCATAGCCACGTGTTGAAGATTTGAGCTTATCAAAGAAATCAAAGACAATTTCAGCTAGTGGAATTTGATAGATAACATTGACACGATTATCATCGATATAGTCCATCGTGACAAAGTCACCACGTTTGCGCTGAGCTAGTTCCATAACAGCTCCTACAAATTCCTGTGGTACCATAATTTGTGCTTTAACATAAGGTTCTTCAATAGTTGCAATTTTAGTAGGATCAGGAAACTCGGATGGATTCGATACATCCATAGACTCGCCATCAGTCTGATTAACCTTGTAGATAACGGATGGTGCAGTCATGATCAAGTCAATGTTGAACTCACGTTCCAAACGTTCCTGAATAACATCCATATGAAGGAGACCCAAGAATCCACAACGGAAACCGAATCCAAGAGCTTGCGATGTTTCGGGTTCAAACTGAAGACTAGCATCGTTCAACTGCAATTTTTCAAGGGCTTCACGAAGGTCGTTGTATTTATTTGACTCGATTGGATAAAGACCTGCGAAAACCATCGGATTCATCTGTTTGTATCCAGATAGGGGTTCTGAAGCAGGGTTTGCCGCCAAGGTAACTGTATCACCGACACGAGTGTCTTGAACAGTCTTGATAGATGCTGCAATATAACCAACGTCACCTGTCGCAAGGAAGTCACGTCCTACAGCTTTGGGTGTGAATATTCCGACCTCAGTAACATCAAAGGTTTTACCATTGCTCATGAGCTGAATCTTATCACCTGGCTTAACAACTCCATCCATGACACGAACTTGGAGGATAACGCCACGATAAGCATCGTAAACTGAGTCAAAAATCAAAGCTTTTAATGGTGCTGATACATCACCAGTTGGTGCTGGAACTTTTTCTACAATTTGCTCTAAAATATCTTCAATTCCAATCCCAGCTTTTGCTGAAGCTAATACAGCCTCACTAGCATCCAGACCGATAACATCTTCAATTTCTGTACGCACGCGCTCCGGATCTGCTGCAGGCAAATCAATCTTGTTGATGACTGGAAGGATCTCCAAATCATTATCTAAGGCAAGGTAAACGTTAGCTAATGTTTGAGCTTCAATCCCTTGGGCGGCATCAACGACTAAAATGGCGCCCTCACAGGCAGCTAGAGAACGTGATACCTCATAAGTGAAGTCCACGTGTCCTGGTGTGTCAATCAGGTGGAAAATATAGGTTTCGCCGTCTTTGGCAGTATAATTAAGCTCGATGGCATTCAGTTTGATAGTAATCCCACGCTCTCTCTCTAGGTCCATACTATCAAGAAGCTGAGCTTGCATTTCACGACTAGAAACCGTCTCTGTAGCCTCCAAAATACGGTCCGCCAAAGTTGACTTCCCATGGTCAATATGCGCGATAATGGAAAAGTTTCGGATCTTCTCCTGACGTTTTTTCAATTCTTCTAAATTCAAGATTCTCTTCCTTTCAGGGTATCTATTAATTATAAATTGTTTTTATGTTTTTGACAAGACCATAATACCCTGTAGAGAGTATTAATCTTCAGCAACAAAGCCGTCATTTTCGATGAAATAGTGGTCTGTCATACCTTGGTCAGTAAAGATAATTCCATGAAGGACACCACCATAGACAGCTCCTCCATCCATTCCAATCTTTCCATCTTCTGTCATCCAAAGCTCTGGAGTACCTGGTTTTTGATCCAAAAGTCCGTAGACTGGTGTATGCCCAAAGACAATTGTTTTCCCTGTATGATTAGCTGCCTCGTGGAATGGTTTTCTGAGCCAGACTTTCTTGTAATCTGTAGTTTCATGCCAATCATCCAAAGTTAAATCAATTCCAGCATGAACAAAGATATACTGATCCGTTTCAATCACGAATGGCATTTGTCTGATAAAAGCAACCAAGTCTGCTGCTTCAGTTTCTACACGTTTAGCATCTGCTACTCCATCGACTGGTGCATCCAGTGGGCGCCCCAAAATAGAATTTATAGTTGTATCGCCACCATTACGACGATAGTGATCATAGCTTTCTTCAGGATTATCCAACCATGTTAAAAACATATACTCATGATTTCCTGATAAACAGATAGCTCCTTTGTTATCAACCAAGTCCTTGACCATTTCAAGAACACGTCGGCTATCCTCTCCTCTATCAATCAAATCTCCAAGAAAGAGTAATTGAGTCTTACCATCCCATGTTTTTAGAAGGTCCTCGAGCATTCCTGCTTTCCCATGGACATCTCCAATAACATAATAGTCTGTCATTTATTTCTCCTTACTTTGCAACAATTCTCTCGCTTGACTAAGTGCTGCTTCAGTCACATTCTCACCAGCCAACATTTTAGCAACTTCTTCCACCCTTTCTTCAACTGTCAACAAGCGAACTGTTGAAACAGTTGAATAGTCATTACTTATCTTTTCAATAAAGAACTGATAATCTGCAATCGCAATGACTTGAGGAAGATGAGATATAGCTAATACTTGGCCGTGCTGACCAATTTTATGAATCTTTTGAGCGATTGCTTGAGCCACACGACCGGAAACTCCTGTGTCCACTTCATCGAATACAATACTGGTCTTACCTTCCTTACGAGAAAAAGCAGACTTGATCGCCAACATGAGGCGAGACAACTCTCCTCCAGAAGCTACTTTAACCAATGGTTTAAAGTCTTCTCCAGGGTTGGTGGAAATGTAAAATTCAACACTTTCATTTCCTTCACGAGTAAACTTACCTTTAGTAAATTGAACCTGAAACTGAGCTTTCTCCATATAGAGGTCTTTAAGTTCTTGCTGAATCTCAATTTCTAATTGTTGAGCTAAGTTATGTCGAGCAGATGCAAGCTTAGTTGCTAAGTCAACTAGACTTACTTCCAATTTTTTGAGTTCTGCTTCCATATCATCTGAAGATAAATGATTGCCAGTCAAAAGGTTGTATTCTTCTGTGATTTTAGCAAAATACATCAAGACATCGTCAACATTCCCACCGTACTTACGTGTAATAGAGTGAATGAGATCTAAACGGCTTTCAATCTGCATGAGACGATTACCGTCGAAATCAAGACTTTCAATAATATCCTCTAAACGCTTAGTGACATCCTCTAATACATAATAGGATTCAGATAGAGAGGAAGATATTTCACGGTACTCTGCATCATAGTCTTCTAAACTTTCCATATCATTCATAGCTGAACGCACGTTAGCTAGACTTGAAAACTCTTCATTATCTAACATTGTATAAGCATTAGTCAACGTATCAGCAATATGTTTATGATTTAGAAGTTTATCTCGTTCTTGGTTTAGTTTGAGGTCTTCACCTGGCTGTAAGGACGCAGATTCAATTTCAGCCATCTGAAATTCCAACATTTCAATACGAGCCCTGTGCTCTTCTTGATTTTTCTTAATCTCAAGAAGTTCCTTGCGCATTTTACGATAAGCATCAAAGTTTGTCTGATAGGCTTGCTTCAGTTCCAGAAAATCTGCATCACCAAAACCATCAAGCATCTGAATATGCAATTGGGGACGCATTAACTCTTCTTGATCATGTTGGCCATGGATATCAACAAGATACTGTCCAATTGAGCGAAGAACAGATAGATTAACCATCTGTCCATTGACACGACTAACACTACGCCCGTTTTGTAAAATTTCACGACGGATGATGATTTCATCGCCTAACTCCAGACCTTGCTCATCAAAAATCTCTTGTAAAGCTCGACTATTTTCAATTGAGAAAAGACCTTCGATTTCAGCCTTAGGAGCACCATGACGAATAACGTCCGTTGTAGCTCTGGCTCCCAGCATCATATTCATAGCATCGATGATGATAGACTTCCCAGCACCGGTTTCCCCAGTCAGAACTGTCATCCCCTTCTCAAAATTAAGTGAAATAGCCTCAATGATGGCAAAGTTTTTAATTGAAATTTCAAGTAACATAAGGTCCTACCACTTTTTAACTTGTTCAACAATCTCTACAGCTGCTTCTTCAGTTCGCGCCACAATTAAAATTGAGTTATCATCTGCTAAACAGCTAAAAATCATATCTGAAAATGTTTGAGTCAATTGACTTTTTACAAAAATTGTATTCCCAGGAATGACATCTAAATTAATGAGATTCCCCATTCTTTCAAAACTTTCGATATTGTTCTCAGCTAACTGTAAACTTTTAACTACTGACTTTGGTAATTCATAGACATATGTATTGTCTTTCAAAGGAATTTTTACAATCCCTAATTCTTTGATATCACGTGAAACAGTTGCTTGAGTAGCAGAGATGCCTGCTTCTCTCAAGTGTTCAACGATTTCTTCTTGTGTGCCGATTTGATAGTCAGTCACAAATCTTCTAATCTTTTCAAGTCTTTCTTTTTTATTCATCTTTAAACTCTCTATGTGCTTTTTCTACTACTTGTTCTATTTCAGAAACTACTTGATTGCTTGCATGTTCCTCTTTACGTAAATAAGCAAGAAACTCAATATTCCCATGTCCACCTTGAATAGGAGAGAAATCCAATCCTAAGACTGAGAATCCTTCATCAACTGCCATTTTAGTAACTGATTCTAAAACATTTTGGTGAACTTTGGCATCTCTGATAATTCCATTTTTACCAATCTGTTCTCGTCCTGCTTCAAACTGTGGTTTTATGAGTGCGACGACTTCACCTTGGTCTTCCAAGACTCTATGTAGAGCCGGTAAAATGAGACTCAAAGAAATAAAACTCACATCGATACTTGCAAAACTTGGTTCTTCTTCAAAGTCATTTTTTTCAGCATAACGAAAGTTAAATTGCTCCATGCTAATAACACGTGAATCTTGGCGTAATTTCCAGGCTAGCTGATTGGTCCCAACATCAACGGCATAAACCAGTTTCGCACCATTTTGAAGCATGACATCCGTAAAGCCTCCTGTTGAAGCTCCAATATCAATGGTCGTTTTGCCTTCAACTGATATTTCAAATTTTTCTAAAGCTTTCTCAAGTTTCAAGCCGCCTCGACTAACATACTTGAGTTTCTCACCCTTGAGTTTTAATTCAGTATCGTCAGGAATTTTTTCTCCTGGTTTATCAAAACGCTCACCATTAAGGACTGCAATCACTAATCCAGCCATTACGCCCCGCTTAGCCTGTTCTCTTGTTTCAAATAAACCT
>NZ_CBCOON010000003.1:0-224875 GCF_965111625.1 Streptococcus sp. Marseille-Q6504 | reverse complement strand
AAGTATCTTTTTAAAAATATTGGATAAATCCTCTGTGATAGAATTGGTTGTCTTTCAAGTTTTGAAATAAAATCTGATAATTTATATGTATCCAAAAGTTCGTTTTTAATTTTTTTATAAGCAAAAAATTCATCTCGTTTAGAAAAATCTAATTCTTGTATAAAATAAATGATATCATCAATATCTCTGTCAATTGAAGGAAACAATTTATAAAACTCCTGCAATAAAACATCCAATCTATGCTCATTATCTAGAATTGAATTAACTAATTCTTCCAGTTCTAACCAATTAACATCTTTTTCTCCAGCAATTAATTCCTGTAGTTCTTCAACGGATATGGTCCATTTAGCATCTTTATAAAAAGCCTGTTTAATTTCAAGTAACCATGAAACTCCGTTTAAGATATCATTAATCATCTCATCTGTATAATTATATGATTCACCTAATTTTTCATTAATTCTTTTTTTAATTTCATTAATTTTGATATTCAAATTATCTAATTCAATATCACCTGATTTAATTTTTGAAAGTTTTTCGAAGTTATAAATTAATTGTTCATAATCTAACTTTAATTCTTTAGTTAATAATTTATTTTTTCTGAAAATTTCTTTGTAAGTTTTTGAAAATAATCTCTTGAAGGGCATATTATACTCATACTTAAGCACCTTTATAAGTTGTTCTATATTTTCTGTTCTTAAAAATTCTTCATCAAAAATTTCTCGAATTTCATTTTCGTTATCATTTTTAGATATTATCAAATTCTGTTGTTGATTTAATAACTTTTTTAATTCTAGAATATCTAATCTTATATCTTCTATATTTAATGTAATCCACCTTGATGAATAACTTCCATTCTTTTCGACCATTAATTTTTGCAACAGATGAAAACCCGCTCTCATTTCTGCTGGATTAAATGTGTTAGAAAGTATACAAGAAATTCTCTGATTCAGATTTAAACTAAGATTTCTTAATTCAATTATATCCTTACATAACGTAGACAGTTCTGTAATTTTTGTGAACGAGAGCTCCCCTTCATAATTCTTCCATGGATTATTATTATGTCTTGTGGAATCCGTTATATATAACTTAGCAAATTTAGAAATCATTTGAAAAAGCTGATCCATCTCATTATGACTAAGATCCAGAATCGATTCATCTACTTCAAACAGTAAATCATCTGCTGTTATTACTGATGATAGCTTGCCTTGTAAATAATAAATTGATTGAGTTTTATTATTAGCATTATGTAAAATATCGACGTAATCGTCTAAATCTCTCACTTCTTCATCAAGCATTGAATACAAGTATGAATTTTCATCTTTAAATTTATAGGATTTTTCAGAAAGTAATAACGCACTCTGTAACTGATTTCTTATTTCACCCTTCTTTTGTTTTGTATTATGCAGAGTAAGTACAAAATCTGATAGACCTTGATGCTGTAATTTTTTATATACAACATCTAAAGCCGCCTGTTTTTCTGAAACAAATAGAACCTTTCTTCCCATTCCTAGTTGTTCAGCAATAATATTGGTTATTGTTTGAGATTTCCCTGTTCCTGGAGGTCCTTGAAGAACAAAACTGTCTCCTCTCCTCGCCCTACTAATTGCTTCTTGTTGACTTGAATCTGCATCCAGTATTTGCAACCTACTAATGGAAGGTTCTTTTCTTAGATTAATTTCTTTATTATAACCTTCAAAGAGTTGATCAATTTCATCAGTTTGTTCTCCTAATATTGCTTTTATAAAAGGATTATTACGAAGATTATCTTTATTTCTTTCTAAATCTTTTTGAATAACTAAATTCTGAAAATTGAAAGTATCAATGACAATAGTTTCATGTATAGTCCAATCGAAATCTGAAATTTGTCGTTTAAAATAGTCTAAAACATCTTTTATTTGAGAAAAATCATAATAACTATCAATAATTACACCAAAATCATCAAAAAGCTTTTTGCTTATTACTGGATTAACAACAATATCTTCATCATTTTTAATAGTAATCTCTATAGGAGAGGACAAGTTTTCACGTACAATCTTTATAGGAACTAAAACAAGAGGAGATTCTAATTTTTTATCAAAATAATTTGACTCTCCCCACTCTAGCATACCGAAAGCTGCATAACCTATATTAAACCCAAGCTCGTCTTCTGCTTCTTTAATTTGTTTTCGTATATATTCAAGTTTCCTATTTCGACTTCTGATAAATTCATCTTCTTGAGAATTACTACTATCTTTAAAAACAAAACCATTCCCATTTACCAATTTATCAAATAACTCTTCTATATCACCGTCTGGTTTATATGTTCCCGCTTTACGAACTTTATAATTTAATAGTCTATTTCTTCTTGATAAATCTAATAATTTTTTATTCCATAGGTCAAATTTCTGTTCAAAAATTCCTGTAGTTTTTACTTCTTCCATAATTCCTAAGCTCCAATTATAAATTTAATTAGTAATGTTATTTAAACATAATTACCTATAGATATTTCCAAATTTTTATTAATAAATTTTTTAAAAAATAGAAATGAAATATAGAAAAATTATCAAGTATTCATTTTCTAACTAACTCTAGAATAACACTAACTGCTCCCAAAGCGTAAAGTGGCGCTGTTTCTGCTCGTAGGATGCGAGGCCCAAGTCCTGCTAGGACTGCTCCTTTGGCTTCAAAACTTTCAATTTCTGCAGGGGATAAACCACCTTCTGGACCAAAGATAAAGAGCAGTTTAGCTCCCTTTTCTAACCCAGCAACAGCTTGGATAAGCGCAGCTGATTCTCCTTCTTTAGCTGACTCTTCGTAAGCTACCACGATACGATCAAACTGGTCGAACTGAGCTAAAAAGTCTGCCTTTTTTTCAAAAAGGGTAATGCTAGGGACATGATTCCGCTTGCTTTGTTCTGCTGCTCCAAGGGCGATTTTTTCTAGTTTCTCGACCTTTTTACCCAATTTCTTACCGTCCCATTTGGCGACTGACCAGTCAGCCGGGAAGGCCCAGATTTGACTAGCACCAAGTTCAGTTACTTTCTGGGTGATAAATTCGAGCTTGTCTCCCTTAGGGAAGCCTGATGCGATGGTTACTTGGACTGGCAGTTCTACATTGTCAGCTAATTCTTCAACCAACTCAAACTGACGTGCTTCCACATTTACCACGCGCGCCAAGCGCTTGATGCTATCCTCAAAGACTAGAGTCACCTGGTCCCCTTCTTTCAAACGCATAACCTGAAACATGTGCTTGCTTGTTTCCTTGTCCTCAATGGTGACAGGTGAGATTGCACTCCCCTTGACAAAATACTGCTGCATGCTAGCCTCCAATCACACCAGAAATATCCTTGGTCTTCTTGAAGACACAGGCATTCCATTCCCCTTGAATCATATGAGTTTCAAGGAAAAATCCAGCTGCTTCTGCTGACTCACGGACCATGTCCCACTTGTCCTTGATAATGCCACTCATGATCAGGTAGCCTTCATCTTTGACCAAGCGATAAGCATCATCCGTCAGATGAATGAGGATATCCGCCAAGATGTTGGCCACGATGACATCTGCCTCAATTTCAACACCCTTAAGTAAATCACCTGGGGCTACATGGATATTTTCCATACCAGGATTGAGCTCAATATTTTCCTGAGCGACTCGAACCGCTACATCATCCAGATCATAGGCAAAAATTTCCTTAGCACCTAGGAGAGAGCTAGCAATAGAAAGAACCCCTGAACCAGTCCCTACATCTAGCACTGTTTCGCCACCACGAAGGACCTGCTCCAAGGCAAAAAGACTCATCTTAGTCGTCGGGTGTGTTCCAGTCCCGAAGGCCATACCAGGATCTAGCTTAATAATCTTTTCCCCAGCAGTCGCCTCATAGTCTGTCCATGACGGCACGATGGTCAGGTCATGGGTAATGCGAGCTGGTTCGTAGTATTTCTTCCAGTTGTCTGCCCAGTCTTCCTCAGCCAAGGCAGTCGTACCAATCTTGACTTCTCCTAAGTCCATAAAGTCCGTCAATTCTGCTAAGCGAGCCTGCAAGTCCGCTTCAACCACTGCCACATCAACCGTTTCAGGATAGTAGGCTGTCACCACGATTTCTTCCTGTTGCTCGACCTCAGGGAAAATTTCACCGAAACGGTCCACATTTCCAACATAGTCCATGCTATCTTCAATTGCTACCCCTTGGGCACCTAACTCAATCAGGAGATTAGAGACCAGCTCCTCCCCCTCACGCTTAACTGTAACTTTTAGCTCTTGCCATGTTTCCATCATTAAGATACCAAGCCCGTAAAACACAAAGCCAAAATAGGAACTTCTCTGAAGACACTTGTATCTAAGAGAAGTTTATCCTTTTGGCACAGTGTTTAGGGCGGGTTCAGTTTAGAAATTTAACCGAACCGTCCTTTCTAATCACTTACTTTTAAATAATCTTTTAATCTCTCTTGCAACTGAGGTACAACCTTATCTGAGCCAAGAAATTCATCAATGCTCATCAATTTATAGCCCTGGCCTTCATCTCCAAAGACGATACTGTCAAATTGTTCTTGACTTAACTGACTAACCATAAAGACCGACTGCTTCCTCTCAAAAAGCATACTTGGGTAGACCTTACTCCCAAGCAGGTTATCTTCAGTTAGATGAATCCCTAACTCTTCAAAAACTTCACGCGCTACGCACTCAAAAGGAGTTTCGTCCCCTTCACGACCTCCACCTGGCAACTCCCACATATTGGGCCAAGGAATGCTGGACTTGTCATCACGCAGAATAGTTAGGACACTATCTCCACAAAGTAAGGCAATCTTGCAGCCTGTGAAATCAGAAATCTCTAGCTCCATGCTAGACTCCTAATATCTCGGATAAGGATAAAATTCTCCTTCTTCCAAGCCAACTTTCCCTTCTTCAAAGACTTCTTGGTTCCATTCCATGACGAATTCTTCTGCTTCTGGGTCTTCCAAAAAGTCCATGAGGGCATCTAGCCCAACCTCTGCAGTATCTTTGAGGAATAGTGCAAAATAAGCTAAAAATTCACGAGAAAAACCTTTCTTCGGCAGATAAGGGATGACTGTGAGATACTCTTCTGCATTAACTGTTGACTTGGCAGGGTTATAAAAAAGTACCGCTTCTTCAAAAAGGATATCATCTGACGAAACCTCTCCGTCTTCATCTAACATCTCCACCCTTGCAGCATTTTGTGCCTCTAATAGAAAACTCACTTCAACCGCATGATTACGCTTGTCCCAGCTAATCTCATAATCAAAAGGAAAGTTCTTGTCCAACTCTTCTTGTAAAACATCTAAAAATCCATATGTTGCCATTTTGTCCTCTTTCTATACGACTCTTCAATCGCCCCGAATACTCGGAAATATGCTAAAATAGATACTACCATATTACCACATTCGTATCAGAAAATCCATGTTAGAAAGGACTGCTATGCCAGACAATCTCGCGCTTCGTATGCGCCCCAAAACCATCGACCAAGTTATCGGTCAAGAACATCTGGTAGGCCCAGGAAAAATCATCCGCCGTATGGTGGAGGCTAACCGCTTGTCCTCCATGATTCTCTATGGACCTCCGGGTATCGGAAAAACCAGTATCGCTTCAGCCATCGCTGGAACGACCAAATATGCCTTTCGAACCTTCAATGCCACTGTTGATAGTAAAAAACGCCTGCAAGAAATTGCTGAAGAAGCTAAATTCTCAGGTGGCCTTGTACTGCTACTAGACGAGATCCACCGTCTTGACAAGACTAAACAAGACTTCCTCTTGCCTCTCTTGGAAAGTGGACTGGTCATTATGATTGGAGCGACGACTGAAAATCCTTTCTTTTCTGTCACGCCAGCCATTCGTAGCCGTGTTCAGATTTTTGAGTTGGAACCCTTGTCTAACCAAGATGTCAAAGAAGCCATTCAAATAGCCATAACTGACCCTGAACGAGGTTTTGATTTCCCTGTTGAGTTAGATGATGATGCCCTTGATTTTATCGCAACATCTACCAATGGAGATCTCCGTTCTGCCTTCAATTCGCTTGATTTGGCAGTTCTCTCCACCCCAGAAAATGATGACGGTGTCCGCCACATCACGCTCGATATCATGGAAAATAGTCTTCAGAGAAGCTACATCACTATGGACAAGGATGGAGACGGACACTATGATGTTCTATCTGCCCTGCAAAAATCCATCCGTGGATCCGATGTCGATGCTAGTCTCCACTATGCTGCTCGCTTGATAGAAGCTGGTGATCTTCCTAGCCTAGCTCGTCGTTTGACTGTGATTGCCTATGAAGATATTGGCTTAGCTAATCCAGAAGCTCAGATTCATACCGTAACTGCTTTGGATGCTGCGCAAAGAATCGGTTTCCCAGAGGCTCGTATTCTCATTGCCAATGTCGTCATTGATCTGGCACTTTCACCTAAGTCTAACTCAGCCTACGTGGCTATAGATAAGGCCTTGGCTGACCTTAAAACATCGGGGCATCTGCCGATTCCACGTCACTTGCGAGATGGACATTATAGCGGTAGCAAGGAACTGGGTAACGCCCAAAATTATCTCTATCCACATAATTATCCTGGTCACTGGGTCAAGCAAGAATACCTACCAGAAAAAATCCGTGACCATCACTACTTTTCTCCAGAAGATAGTGGAAAATACGAACGGGCCCTGGCTCAACGCAAGGAAACCATTGATAAATTACGAAATTTGTGAAATCCTTTTCAAAAATTTAAATTTTCCCTTGATTTTTTTTGAAAAAGTGGTATCATATAATCATAGAAACGCTGTGGTGTACGACTTCACATTTAAGTGTTGACCGACTATTTTTTGTATTATTAGGGAAACAAAAGTCTTCTAACAGCATGTAGGCCGTCTCACACGGAAACAGCTTCAGTTAGAGCGAGTTGCCCACCTGCTTAATTGCGCGGGTTCAATACAAACCGTGAAGTTTCGGCACCAATACAGCTTTTTATTTGCCTCCTTAGCTCAGTTGGTAGAGCAGTAGACTCTTAATCTATGGGTCACAGGTTCGAGCCCTGTAGGGGGCATCTAAATCAACAGGAAAAAGCCTTTATTTATAAGGCTTTTTTGCTTGTCTATAACTGATTTGCCCCATCATTTGCCCCACATTTTTTTTATGAGCAATCTTTCCAGACATCTCTGATTATGAAAAACAAAAAAGCTATCCTACCTTTGCAAATTTGGATAAGATAGCGGAATATTTTAATGCAACTCCAACCCAACTCTTTGGAACGAGTAAAGAGATTGAGTTAGAAAAGAGTGTTCTTGAATCTAATGAATACTCTGATAAAGTAAGTGAGATTTTAAAAGCTGTCAAATATATCGAAGATTTTCTAGAAACTGATGGACAGTACTTAGAGGATTTACTTTACTTAACAAGAGGCAACCAACTATACACAGAAGATGGAGATGAGTTGTATATTGATCCAACTTCTCAGAAAAGAACACTTCATAACCAATATGAACCTGGTTTTATTGAAGCAAGGGATAAATCTCCACTAGAGCTCTTAATTGAAAATAAGGAGCTATTAGATTAAATAAAAAAAGCGAGGATATCCTCGCTTCAGATTGAAGTTAAAATCTTTAGAAGACACTTTTATAAGGACTTTGTCTTAAATCTGTGAAAAGGAGTGAAAACTCCTTTTCTTTTTGTAAGTCAGACTGAAACTTCCAAATTGTTTATTTATTTTATTGACATTTTCTATAAAAATAAGTATAATAGTTTTATTAGAAAACTATACTATATAGGGGGTATTGAAATGAAATTTTCTAATCGTTTACTGCTATTCCTTGCAGGAGTTGTTTTTGTCCTTTTAGGACTTTTCCTATTTACAAACCCAGTAGCTAATCTTGTTGCTTACAGCTGGTGGATTTCATTTGGTTTACTGGTTTCTTCTATAGCAGCTATTTTAGGCTATTTCTCTGCACCAAAAGAGCTTCGCTCACCTGTTTATCTTTTCCAAGGATTTGTTAGTCTTCTCTTAGCTCTTTACCTCGTTGCTTATGGCTTTGTGACCCTGCCGGTCGTCATTCCGACCATTGTAGGAATTTGGTTAATTGTAGAAGCCATTATTGCTTTCTTTAAAGGCAATCGTCTAAGATTGATTTTCCCTATTATTGGTAGCAATATCACGTGGGTAGCCTTGCTTGAATTTTTACTAGGTCTAGTGATTCTGTTCAATCCAGTGGCTACAGGTGTCTTTGTCGTTTATGTCATTGCCTTTTCAGTTTTAGTTACTGGCTTCACCTACATTATTGAGGCCTTTCGTAAATAGTCTAGTTGCTATTTCTATCGCATTCAAAAAAGCTGGGAAATCATATTCTCAGCTTTTTTGTCTCTTTAATTATCACTTTTTCGCATTCCATTCTGCGTAGAAATTTGTTTTTCCATTTTATTCTCCAATTTGATCTCACGCCGACATTTATTTATAACAACACTATATATCTAGTATAGCATAATCATTAGGTATTATAGGTTTTCAAACAAAATACGAGTCATTCGTTTTTGCCCCACTTTTGCCCCATTTTTAAATCCTGACATTGAAAATACCTAAAAGTATTTCCCTAAAATCAGCTATATTTCAACATTTTTGTTTATTTTCAATATGAAAAGTTCTTACAAATCCATGTAGGGGGCATCTAAACAACAGGAAAAAGCCTTGATTTATAAGGCTTTTTTGCTTGTCATTTTGTTTTTTGTACCAAAAAGTTTATATTCACAAAATAAGCGACTCTCATCAAAGACTCGCTATTTATCTAACACCTCGATTTAATAGAAAAAAACACCTCACGGTGATTACTTATTATCAATCGTCCATTACTCCGCCTGTAAGTTGGTACATGAGATAAATGTGCTCCAAGGTTTTTAGCTTATCCATATGTTCCACATCTTTAAAGGCACCTAATGCTAGTAAAGGAACAAAACCGAAACATTGGTTATAAGACAAGGGACCATCTTTTAACACAGCCTGTCTATATAAATCCAGTTCAAAGTTATCAGTCACATATGAGTTATCTAAATACTGAAGAAAATATTTCAAGCTCTTGGTAATAATGTCGCAGTTTTGAAGATTGTATTTTACAATACCAACAAATTCATTCTCTTCCCAAGTAATAATATCTCCAAAGGCTGTTACGAACATCGGAAAAAGAAGTAAGGAACTATTCATAATAATAGCCGTAGCAAATCTTTGCATTTTTGCCTTATCTTATTTAAGATAGTACTATTAAAAAAAGAAAAGGTGAAAATCATGGAAACATATACACTTGCAAATGGGGTTGCTATTCCTAAAATTGGTTTTGGAACTTGGCAAATTGCTGAAGGCGAAGAAGCCTATAACAGCGTTAGCTTCGCACTTAAGGCGGGTTACACACATATTGATACCGCACAAATTTACGGTAACGAGGTTTCTGTAGGTAAGGCGATTGCTGATAGTGATTTGGCACGTGAGGATATTTTCCTAACTACCAAACTTTGGAATGATAAGCACGATTACGAGTTGGCTAAGACTTCTATCGATGAGTCTCTCGAAAGACTTGGTGTGGATTATTTGGATCTTTTGCTTATCCATTGGCCTAATCCAAAGGCGCTTCGTGAGAATGATGCTTGGAAGGCTGGCAATGCGGGTGCATGGAAGGCTATGGAAGAAGCTTACAAAGAAGGTAAGGTGCGCGCTATCGGTGTGTCTAACTTTATGCAACATCACCTAGAAGCTCTTATTGAAACAGCTGAAATTGTTCCACATGTCAATCAAATCCTCTTGGCTCCAGGTTGTGACCAAGAAGACTTAGTTGCCTATTGCCAAGAGCGCGATATCCTTCTTGAAGCCTATAGTCCACTAGGTACAGGTAGCATTTTTGGAAATGAAGATGTTGAAGCAGTGGCTGAACGTAACGGTAAATCTGTGGCACAAGTTGCTCTGCGTTGGAGCCTTCAAAAAGGTTTCTTGCCACTACCTAAGTCTGTGACACCTAAAAATATAAAAGCTAACTTGGATATCTTCGGCTTCGACTTATCAGAGGAAGATATGGCAGTCTTGGATAAGATTCAAGGCATCAAAACTCAGGATGATCCTGACAAAGTTAATTTTTAATAGGATTTTAATCAACTCGTCAGGGTTGCTTTTTCAAGTAAATGACAAAAGAAGTCAAGATTTTGACAATTCGCGCCACATGAAATTATTTAAGCATATCCTTTTCTCTCATTACCATTTTCTGTTATAATAAATTGTACTTCTAAAATAGAAAGGTCTTAAGATGGCAACTCTTATTAAACATAAACGTGTAGAATTTTCAGAACTTTTTTATGACTTAGTTTTTGTTTTTGCAATTTCAAAAGTAACTACTTTAATTGACCATCTTCATAACGGTATTTTGACTTGGAATTCTTTCCTTGATTTTTTCATTGCTTCTTTGCTTCTCATCGATTCCTGGATGATTCAAACCGATTATACCAATCGCTATGGAAAGAACTCTTTATTTAACATAGTAATCATGTTTATCAAAATGGGAATTTTACTCTTTATAGCCAATATGATTGGACCTGATTGGCAACAATATTTTCATTATCTCTGTTGGGCTATTGGTACATTAACCCTTACCTTATTTTTTCAATATTTGGTTGAATTTTTTAGAAAATCAACCGATGATGTTCATCGGGAAAGTATCAAAGGTTTTCTATGGATAACAGGTCTAGGAAGTTTAGGAGTCTATTTAGCAGCTCTTCTTCCTATTTACGTTGGAGTCTCTGTCTTATTTGCTAGTATTCTGCTAACATTTATTATGCCAAGTATCTTGCTTAATAAAGATAAGCATTACCAGGTAAATCTCCCCCATTTAATCGAGCGCATCTCCCTTCTTGTCATTATTATGTTTGGAGAGATGATTACGGAGCTAGCTAACTTCTTTACAATCGAGAATTTCTCGATTTATTCGGTTCTTTATTTCATTATTATGATTTCTCTGTTCTTGTTTTATTTTGGTCAATTCGACCATGCTATTGATGAAAAATCTAATCAAAAGGGGCTATTTCTAATTTACAGTCACTATCCTATTTTCATTGGGCTTATGATGATGACTGTATCGATGAGTTTTCTTCTGAATCCTGAAGCTAATCGTCTCTTTGCAACCAGCTTCTCTTATATCGGATTTGGCCTCTTTCAAGCTGCTGTCCTAGTAAATGGGCCCCATAACAAACACTATCTTCGCTATTCGAAAAGTTACTACTGTGTCCAAGCGACACTCTATCTGGCTGCCTTGATTCTCTCTTTAATCTTTGCTTCTAATCCTATAATAGTAGTGAGTATAACAACCATTTTAGCTCTAGCTATAACCATTCATTTTATTTATTTTTATATGACACAGAATAAAAAATATTCCAAATCTAACTGGGGGATATTTTAATGAGTTTATAACATTAAAAAGCTTTGGGAACCAAGGCTTTTTTTTCATTAATTTGTTTTTCCATTTTATCCTCCGATTTGAACTCGCACTGACATTTATTTATAACAACACTATATATCTAGTATGGCATAATCATTAGGTATTATAGGTTTTCAAACCAAATGTGAGTCATTCGTTTTTGCCCCACTTTTGCCCCATTTTTAAATCCTGACATTGAAAACACCTAAAAGTATTTCCCTAAAATCAGCTATATTTCAACACTTTTGTTTATTTTCAATATGAAAAGTTCTTACAAATTCATGCAGGGGGCATCTAAACAACAGGAAAAAGCCTTGATTTCAAGGCTTTTTTGATGTCAAATAACTTTTTGTAGCAAATCATTATAAAGGTTTTCCAACCTTATCAAACTTATCATTTATTCTCAATCAATTGCTAGCAATATTTGATAAGACCAACTGTTTTTTACAGTACAGAGCTAGTCTATAATTAACTAAACTATACTAATTTGTGCCCATATTACATGGCCAATCCGCATAGAGATTAAAATGGGCTATTATGAATTCATAAATTTTCGCAACAGAACAAGAGCAAGTCATTTAGAAATAAAAGAGAAGAGAATCTTTCACTCTCTTCTTAGTATATCTTATTAAATTCAGTCTTTCTCAATCTACCTGATTTTCCTTTGCAACGACAAATTCTTTAACCAATCGATAGATAACAGCAGATATCGGTGTAAAGAATATCATCCCAAGTAAGCCAAAGAGATTGCCTCCAATACTAGCAGCCGCAAGCGTGAAAATAGCTGGTAAACCAATAGACTGACCTACAACTCTAGGATAAATAAGGTTTCCTTCAATCAGCTGTATAACTTGATATAGAAGAAGAGAAAGTAAGGCTTGAGTAGGACTGACTGTGAAGATAAAAATCGCTCCCACAACACAAGCAATCATAGGCCCTACATAAGGAATGAACGATAGCACTCCTGCAAAGATACCTGTCATTACTCCATAGGGTATCCCAAACACGCTGTAACCAACCGCTATCATAACTCCTATGATAACTGCTTCAATCAGCTGACTCATCAAAAATTGGTCATAAGTCTCTAGTGCTACTTGTCCAATGTAAGTCAACTTTATCACCACCTTCTCTGGAAGAAAAACTTTTAGAAGTCGACTCGTCATCGCTGCCAAATGTTCCTTACTGGATAAAAATAAAAAGGTGAAGACTATAATCAAAAAGGCATTCATCAAACTTGAAAAAATATTGCCGATATTACTAGTCAGACCTGATAAAAAACCTATCAAAGCTTGGCTAATAGAGCTAGACTGTCCCTGAATTCCTGATACGATAGTTGACAACATGTCTTTGGTTACAAATTCCGAGCTGCCTAGCAATTTCCCAAGTTGAGTAAGGACTGTTGAAAGGACTGTTCCCAGCTGACTAATAGTCTGGGCTAGGGTTGGCAGCACCAAAACCAAAAGAGCAATCACGATTAAGATAAGAGCTAGGAAAACAAGTACCATGGCAATCGGACGACGCAACTCTGCCTTTACCTTCAATTTAACTAAGTACTGTTCAATTTTTTTCATGGGAACATTGAGCACAAAAGCAATAACAGCACCATAAATCAAGGTTGATATTACATCAAAGAGAGAGATTGCTCCTGATATAAAGCTCGATGCATTCAGAATTACAAGAGCAACCAGCCCTATAAAAAGTATTAACGGGGTGTATTTTTTTACTAAGTTCATAAATTCTCCTTAATAAACATGTTTAGATACGACTATACTATTTGGTTTTTCAAACTCTCGATTAAGGTAGGCTTGGTAAGTTCCTGGAGCGATAAATCCTTTGGGTGAGAGGATATCGGTGCCAGCCTGACCGACTATGGTATCAGCCAAGAGCACACAGTTTGTAGATAAGACAAAGTAGGATTTAAACTTAGATTTGATAAATTTATAAAGTTCCCCATCCGTCTCATGTCTGATTTTATAAGCGTAGGTGTAGTCTTCCTTACCATCTTCCGTTTTAATTTTATCTGCGCTTGGCTCCCAAGGAATCGTTAGTTGTTTTAATTCAGCTAATTTTTCCTGAACCGCTTCTTCCATTTCCGGTGTCAAATCTATTCCGTAACCAAATAGCGTTTTTTGACTCTCCCGTTTACATAAGTCAATGTACTTATCACGGTCGCAAAAATATAAAACACCATCTCCAACCATACCAAATAAGGTCTCAGATGACGGATCATAGTTTCCATAAGAAATCACACGTCCTTGATAACAAAGGTCCACATGACCAATAGCTGAAAATAGAGAAGTCTCCGCTGTATGAACGAAAATTTCAAGATCTGCTGTCTTACCAAACTTCACCATTCCAAGATAGATTTCCTCTTCCTCATCAGCATTTTCCTGCATGAATTTATTGATTTTTGCTAAAGTACTTGCAGGGATGAGAGCGGCTAGGGCAATAGGTAAGCTCATTCTGACACGACGTTTGAGATGGTTTTTCCCAATTTCCTCCTCAAACAAGAAACCATCACGGATATTGGACACACCATAAAGGAAAAAATAAGCCCCTAATACAAAGAGTTGAAAGACAGAATTTCCTGTAGAGGACAAAAGACTAGTCCCACCAAGAAAAACTAGTACGAGACCATCTAGTAAGAAACGAAAACGAGGTCGAATTTTGTTTTTGCGGTAGAGAACATAGGTGACAAGGTTGATACTAGCATGAAAAATCTGAGAAATTCCAATCACAAGAGCCAAAATATAAATTGGCACATCAGTAGCAAGATTCGAGCCTAGCAAATATCCCATCACTAACAATTTAACCAGTGCAACTCCCAAGGTGTCCGTTGACTGACTTTTTTTGAAAATACGTAATACTAAATCTAAGACCGTTGCTATCCAAGCTAAAAACAGAACCAGTCGAATAACCGTCACTGGCAACCAAGTTCCCGTGACCATCAAGATAAGACCTAGCAGAACAAACAAGAAACCCTGAACAAGTAATTTCTTACCTGTCAGACCTAAAGAAAGAATTTTTTCCATAAAAGACCTTTCAAAAATAATAATTAAGCCCTTTGATCAAATTGACTGGTAAATAGCTGACGGCACAAACAGCCTGTGCCAGCAAGACATGGCGACTGACTGTAGCAATGTCACCATCTTGTCTTTTGCACTTCTGAAATTTGTTTTATTGATTCGAAAACAGAGCTTATAAAAACTAGCTAAACTTGAGAGATAAGTACAATTGAGACGAAAAAATGTCTAACCAATACTACTTGTAAAGGTAAGAAAATATTATTTCTATTCTATTAATGATTTATATACTATCTATTGTGACACAAAACTCACTATAATTCAACTTTTTACCTATTTAAAACCATAAAGCCTACATAACTCTTTGAAGAGAACAAAAATCTGAATGTAATAAGATAGTACCCATTACCCATATTATAATTAGATTATAAATTGAAGCTTTTTGGAACTAAAATTAGGAATAATTGAGAAAGTAGGGAGGGAAATTTTGCTTTTACCCCATTTTGAAATAATTTCATTTTAGATTTTTCTAAGTTTCTTTCAAAGAGCCTGCAGGGGGCATCTAAACAACAGGAAAAAGCCTTGATTTACAAGGCTTTTTTGTTTTTCTAAAAGATTTTCTCTAGATATTTAGCAGAATCCCAAGATAGTTTCTCAATGTTCCACTTCTTCCTTAAATCGTACTTTTCCTTGGCTGTATAATCTCATAATCTTCACAAAGCGAACTGGATTGTTTTGGTTATACAAAAGAAATACTGAAAAGAATAACAAGCCAGCAAACCACAAACCATAGCCTTCATCACCAATCGGTTGGCCAAATTTTAGAGGAAGAATCAAGAAATACAAAAAGTAATAGATAGACACTATATTTACTACAAAGCGGGCAAATCGATAAGGTAAAGCAGACAGTTGTCTAGGATCAAACTGGTTTTTTACAAACAAATTATGAGATGCTGCAAAGAAAAAGACTTTCTCTGTCGTTGGCTGGGCCTTTCGAACATTTTTATAAAGTGCTCGTTCAAGTATAGCAACCAACAAGAAAAACTGCATCAACCAAAATAGAAGAATACAGGCTAGACTGAACCAGTTATAGACACCAATAAACTTGAGGGAAAAGAAGCCCGAAATTGCAGGCCCACCTGCTAGTAAGAGAATTACCAATTGAGGAATAAAGGAATTCGTGTCACCAGCTTTTTCAGTATTGAGCAACCTACTCTTTGGAGCAGCTAGAGCCTCTCCTGTCTTTTGGTCATAATAGACCGCCTGACCATTGCATTCGCCGATAAAGACACGACGGCGTCCGAGAAAAAACATACATACCTCTTTCTATCTATGAAAATATGTTGTCAAAGTTTGGATTACCTTTATCCTAGTATACCACAAACCATATGTATCAGCTCTGGTCAATCCACAAAAAAACCACCGCGAGGGTGGTTCTTTCTTTATCAATCGTCAAACACTCCGCCTGTGAGTTGGTACATGAGGTAAATGTGCTCCAGAACTTTGACTTTATCCATGTGTTCCACATCTTTAAACCCTCCTAATGCCAGGAGTGGAACAAAACCGAAACATTGGTCATAAGACAGAGTACCATGGTTTGACACAGCTTGTCTATATAAATCAAGTTCAAATTTTTTTGTAATATATTCGTTATCTAAATATTGAACGAATAAATCCATTCCCTTACAAATAATATCCAAATCTTGAATATTGTATTGAACAATTCCCACAAAGGCATTCTTTTCCCAAGTTACAATATCTCCAAATGCTGTTACGAACATAGGAAAAGCGATATCTCCTCTGAAATAGCTATCTCGGAGAAGTTCAAGATAGTCATCTGGATTGATGACTTTTAGATAACCATCTAAGAAGGTTCCTAAACCATCTTCCTGCCAAATTTGAACTAACTCAGCTGGTACTTGATCCTTGTATTTTTCAATCACTTCTTGGGGCATATCTGCCACTTTTACAAAGTTTTCTATCATTTTATCCTCCTTTTTTGAGTTCATAGACAAGACTATTAGATGTCATTCGTCATTCACTAGCTAGAAAATATAAAATAGGTTGCTTTTCTGTACCAAATAAAGTGACTATCTTTACGAAGCGGAAAAAATTTCCTCATCTTGTTCATTCAGAATCGCTTGAACTTCTCCACCATTAACCACTACTAAATAGTCCACTGGTAGAATCAAAGATTTTATTAGTTTTGGATTCTTTTTCAATATTTCAAAAGCATACATAGCAACAAAATCATCTGTATCTTGATTTTGATAGCCAATAAACCAGCCCGAATCACCTTTTCGATCAGTGTCTTGTCTCTGCAAATAATAATGTTGACTCTCAAAGACATCTTTGGCTAACACTATTTTCTCATCAAATCTAATATCAGAAACTTCAAAATCGAACTCTTTAACCAGTCTACTTTGTTCAGCCTGAATCCAAAGAGCCAAGGTTAAATCATCAGTAAACTCTTTAAAAGGATTTGTCTCATAGTTGACTGACATTATCCTAAATTGGTCCATATTTAATTGAACAAGTTTATATATACTAAAACCAATTTGTAATAGCAGACCATCTCGTATTCTTTCCTTTGAAGGCAGGACATTTACAATTTTAAGCCATTCCTCAAAGAAACCTTCTGAGAATGTCCCGTAAAAGAGTAAACCATTCTTCTCTACTTTTATATCAAGCACTTCAGTCATTTTTTCAACCTCCTTAAAATTTCATTTTGTAGCTTCGTTCTAGCTTCACGCTCCAAAGCTATCATTAATTTGCTTTTCCATTTTATCCTCCGATTTACTTGTATCCTTGTTTTCATTATAATCCTAGTATACCACATTCCATATGCTAGTTCATAGGATAACTAAGGTTGGAAGATTGCTAAAAGGTTGACAGAACTTCGCTCCATAGGATATGATGGGAATACCTAGAATTTTATCTCTGCACGACCTATACGCCTTCTACTGAGCGTTGGTGAGTTCAATTCTATATTTGGAGGTTTTATGAAAATCTATTATTCAAAATTTGTCGGTGTCGGCTATCTAGTCTTTGCGGCGGGTGTATTCTTTCAATTTTTCTTTTTCCTCGCGCATGGATTGATCGACTTTTCCCAGCTTAGTCTTCTTACTGTGGTTCCAACCATCCTCTTTTTCGCTGCTATCTATTCAACGATTGCAGGCATCAAAAGACTTTCTAGTCGTAGGCTCTCCTTTGAATTCACCTTTGAAGGTATTTATGTCTATCCTGGGTTATTCTTCTCAAAAGAAATTTTCATCCCAAAAGAAGAATTGTTGCGAGCATCGTATGTTGAAGTGGATGTCAGTGACCCCGACCATGTCAACAGCAAGGCTTGCTATTTAGATTTTGACCTGAGAGAGGTGACCCAGCTAGAAGATATTTCTAAGTCAAACGTCATCATCGATACAAGTGTTCTGATATTGCGTCTCGCCCTTAGCCTCTGTCGATTTAGAGAGGAAGAAAAAGCCGAGTTGGCGACCTATCTAAAAGAAAACTACGGAATTGATTTCTTATATTAGAAAGCAATAAAAAAAAGCCCTGTTGTAGGGCTTTTTGTGTTGTTAGCGATTTAGCATATGCTACGTTCCGCTTTCATCCTGTTCTTTCTTAAATCGCACTTTTCCTTGGCTGTATAGTTTCATAATTTTCACAAAGCGAACTGGATTGTTTTGGTTGTACACTAACACGAGCGCAAAGATTACTAATCCAGCTACCCAAAATTCATAACCTAGTTCAATCTCCTGACCAAACTTTTGAGTGTAATTATAAAAAATATATAGCAAATAGATATTAGTGGCAACTATTAGAAAACGAACAATTCGGAAGATTTTAGTCGACAGCTTAGCCGGTTCAAAGTTTTCTTCCCCCACCATCAGGTTATGAGAAGCCGCATAGTAAAAAACCTTTTCTGTCGTCGGCTGGGCCTTGCGTACATTTTTATAGAGAGCTCATTCGAGTAAAGCAACCATAAACAAAAACTCAGCCAACCAAAATAATAGGATGAAGTTCAAACTGGTCCAGTTATAGACCCCGATACTCATAGCTGCAAGGAAGCCAAAGCCACCCGTTCCACCGGCCATGAAGAAAATCACCAATTCAGGAATATAAGCGTTGGTCTTCCGAGCCCCTTCAGTATTGAGTAGGACACTCTTGGGAGCAGCTAAAGCCTCTCTCGTCTTTTGGTCATAATAGACCGCTTGACCATCACATTCGCCGATAAATACACGACGGCGTCTAAGAAAAAACATCTTGACCTCTTTCTATTTCCTTTGTTATATTTACTTCTTAACTCGACTATTTCTGTACCGTTCAACTGCCTTCAGCCATCGGATCAACCAGACAATGTGTTTTCGATTTCCACGCGCAACATCTGTATTTAAGAGCTTACTTTTAGCAGTACCTATATCTATACTTAGGCATATAAGATCCGATACATATTTTCCATGAAGCCATCAATCTCTCCTCGAACAATTTTCAACAAACGATCTTCTTCGGATTGCGAGATAGAGACTCCTTCTCTTTTTCCACTGTCGTTATCCTGAGAATAGTTAGAATAAATTAAATTAAGGTCTTTATCTAACACGAAAGCTACATATGTTTGTTTTTCATTAACTTGTGTAATGAAAAATAACTGAAAATCTTTTGTATCTTTCTGAGGAGGGCTGATTTTCAAATGTACTTCTCCTTCTATTTCAAGTGGATAAATGACTCCGTCTAGACGAATGGCACCATCAGATGGAATGATGTATCCCGCTTTACGTATTTGAGATGCGTACTTTTCCGACGTCATTAAATAATGAAGAACTGCGATTCTATCCTGTTTTTCAAAAGCTGTTTTTAGAGTACTGGATTCTTGAGAATTCTTATAAGCGAGATACAAAGGAATAACTAATAAGATAAAAGATACTATTATCAACCACTTAAACTGTTTCATTTTATCTAACATTACTCTTACCACCTCTTTCTAAATAGTCAAAGAAGGCTTTCTGCTTTTTCTTTCTCTCTATCTCTTCTTTTTAATCTGATAATAAATAAAACTAATAGTGGTATCCAAAAGAATTGAATAACCAAAAGTTCTTATTGTCCATATAAGCCAAATCGGGCTATTTTCAGCATCTATATTCAATAGTTTTAAAGACACTGCTAGAGTCAAAAATAAGACAACTTCTGTAGTCAAGCGGTGCTTTGCCTTTTTAAGGTCTATGGTTTTCAAAAAGGACTGACTCTTGGTTTCCTTAGGTACTTCTTCCCAATAGGTCTTATCCTTACTTCTTAGATAAAGTAGATAACCAACTTCGACGATTAATCTTGAAAAAGCTGAAATAAACACTATATTGCTCACAATCCCAAATGTTTGCAAATAATAACCGGATAAACTAGCCAATCCTCCGCTTAACAAAGTAACTCCTAGAATAATCCAAAGGGATGGTTTACTGTAAACACTTGAAAAGGCTATATAGTTAGCAGTTGTTCGTTTATCTGAAAATCCTTTTCTTAGTTGCTTTTTTAACCAACTGGCATTATAAACAATTAACCCCATGAATAAACCAATGGAACTTAACCAATAAATCAGCGAGTAGATCAGCGAATTTTTTAGAACCTCATTCGTTAAAATAGTGAGGATATAATCCATTAAAACCAATGAAAGATGAATCCCATTGATTAGTACAAAGAGCATCGCAGTACTAAAGAGTTGATGTTTATAGATGAATGTCTTGCTGAATGACATAATCTGACAGCCCAGCATGAGCAATAGAAGGAGACATAGAAAAAGAAAAGGGACATTCGAAAAGGGATCTACTGTGAACTGCTCCTTGATAAAAAAGTATACATGAGTCAGGTCGATACTCAATACAAACAAACCAGCCCAGGCCAAACTCAACATTCTAACAGAAGCTCTCGTGGAACCCAGCGCTTGAAAATATTCCTTATTTAATTCTTCTGACTGACGGTTCATATCCCACTACTCCTCTTCTAGCTGACCGCTTTTGACCAACTTTTTGTAATAGCGTTTGCTGTACCATTCACGGTCACTAATTTCTAGGTATTCTTTGTTGTTTTTATTGGCGTGGCTAATAGCCCAATAAACAATCCCTGCTACAAAAACAAAGATTAGAAACATAAAGATGATAAAGAAAATAACAAAAGCCGTACTCATTTTATACTCCTTTTAAAATTGGTTAGAACGCAAGGACATTTCACCACCCTTACTTCTGATTGATCTTCTTAGTTACGGTAAAATTGGTTATCTTTGTCACTTACAGATTGACCGATAGACAAGACATCTTGGCTACCGTCTGTACCTGTCACTTCGTTTTGGACTCCAGCTGGGGTAAAGATCAGTCGTGCCCCTTGCCCACCACCGACAAGATGAATACCTGTTGAGTAGTAGCCATCTTTTTCCTCTACTTGCCCCATCTCGTATTTAAAGGTTCCATTTGCACTTTGGATTGTTACAATTCCATCTGCTGTGACTGTTGCAGTGGTTCCCGCGTAGTTTTCCCAAGTCCCTACAAACTTAGCGTAAGCCTCTTGTGATTTTTGCTTATCTTCCTTTTGTTCTGCTTGAGTGGTTGTAGCTTCTGCCGCACTATTTGTTTCTGACTTCTGCTCCTCTTTTTGGCCTGCTTCAGTTTTACTTGCGGACTCTGTAGTCACCTTGCTTGTTGTCTCCTTTTGGTTTGAAGATGACGTGTTCTTGTCAGTCTTTCCACCACAGGCAACCAAGGTCAAGGCAGCCAACAAGGTCAGGACTGATAGGCTCGTATAGCGCAATGTTTTGTTTTTCATAAAAATCTCCTTTGAAATAGACACAGATAAAAGTAGCTCGTCAGATTTTGCATATATTTGACGGCTGTATCGTAGTCTTCAGTGTATCATTTATTTGCTTTTAATTCAATAGCTATCATATATCGAAAAAAGGCTAATCCAAGTAGGAATTAGCCTTTTTATTTCTAGTTTTGATTTGCTCGTTTTTTAGTAGATAAACATGGCATCGCCAAAGCTAAAGAAACGGTATTTTTCATCGATAGCATGTTGGTAGGCTTTGAGGACCAATTCACGGCCTGCAAAAGCTGAGACAAGCATGACCAAGGTAGACTTCGGCAAATGGAAATTAGTAGAAAAAGCATCCACCACCTTCCAGTCATAGCCTGGCTTGATAAAGATATTAGTCCAGCCAGAGTCAGCCTGGATTTGCCCATCAAACTTGCTTCCGATGGTTTCTAACGTACGGATAGAGGTAGTCCCCACAGCAATGACACGGCCACCATTTTCTTTGACCCGACGCAAGGTCGCTGCTGCTTCCTCAGACAATTGATAAAACTCTGAGTGCATCTCATGCTCATCCAAATTATCTACTGAAACAGGTCTAAAGGTCCCAAGTCCAACGTGCAAGGTCAGGTAGACTAGATGAACGCCTTTTTGCTGGATTTCTTCTAGTAATTCTTTGGTAAAATGCAAACCTGCAGTTGGGGCAGCGGCTGATCCACTCTCCTTGGCATAGACTGTCTGGTAACGTTCACGGTCATCCAATTTTTCGTGAATATAAGGAGGTAAAGGCATTTCTCCAAGACTTTCAAGTACTTCTAAGAAAATTCCTTCATACTCAAAACGGACAATACGACCGCCATGGGTTAATTCCTCAGTCACGACTGCGCTAAGTCGACCATCACCAAAGATAACACGGGTGCCGACCTTGAGACGTTTAGCTGGTTTAGCCAGTACTTCCCATTCGTCTCCAGCTGTATTTTTCAAAAGCAAGAGTTCAACATGTCCACCTGTTTCTTCCTTTTGACCATGAAGTCGTGCTGGCAAGACGCGGGTGTCATTCATAACTAGGGCATCACCTGGCTCTAGCATCTCGATAATAGAGTGAAAGTGGCGGTCTTGAAATTCACCTGTTTTGCGATTGACCATCAAGAGTTTAGAGGCATCGCGCTTTTCCAAAGGAGTTTGAGCAATTAGCTCCTCTGGCAAGTGAAAATCAAAATCATTGGTATTCATTGGTGTCATTTTTCCTTTTCTTTTCTAATAGAATTCATTAGCTGTCAAAGCGAACTTCTTCAAGTAGGTACTCGATGAAACGTTCACCCATCTTAGACAAGCTTGTCTTTTCATGCTGGATATAAACCAGCTCAATGGGATCATCAATATCAAGTGGAATCGAGACAATATTGTCTCCATTAAGATTACTATTAAGGATACCAGTCGCGATGGTATAGCCGTCCAAACCAATCAAGAGATTGAACAAGGTCGCACGGTCACTAACCACGATGGATTTCTTGTGGTGTTCCTGTGACAAAATCTCTTCTGAGAAGTAGAAGGAATTATGGGTTCCTTGGTCATAGCTCAAGTATGGGAAGTCTTCCAGGTCGGATAACTGCACCTTATCTCTTTTAGCAAGAGGGTTGGACTTGCTGACAAAGATATGGGGTTGGGCTGTAAAGAGATGGTGGGCAACGAGATGGTTGTCATCCAACATCTTCGAAAGTACGTCCCGGTTATAGCTATTTAAAAAGAGGACTCCGACTTCACTGCGGAAGTTCTTGACGTCGTCAATGATTTCCCAGGTTCTGGTTTCACGCAAAAAAAGCTCGTACTTTTCCATATCGCTTTTCTTGAGCAAGGAAACAAAGGCATTAACTACAAAGGCATAGTGCTGCGAAGACACACTAAAAAGCTCGCGATGAGCGATTGGGTTCTTATAACGTTCTTCTAGGAGTTGCGTTTGCTCAACAACCTGACGGGCATAGGATAGAAACTCCATCCCATCACGTGTGAGGGTAATTCCCTTAGGATTTCGGATAAAAATCTCAATTCCCATCTCATTTTCTAGATCACGAACGGCATTTGATAGACTCGGTTGTGTAATGAAAAGTTGCTTGGCAGCCTCATTCATCGAACCAGTCTCTACGATTTTAATAATATAGTGTAATTGTTGAATTCTCATGTTTTTATTGTACCATACTTGAGGCAATATAAAAAGGAACAGTCACTGAAAGCCAAGTTAGCCGCATATCAGTCTTATTGCAGCTCATAAAAAAGAGGTTGGAAGATTTCCAACCTCTTTTTCTGTTCTAGCAAGTTAAAACTAGCTGTCTTTTCTCCAAAAGATGGCTAATAAAATCATGGCGCCTAAAACTGATGGGATAATAGCCGTATCAGCTAAGATAGGACCCCAAGTTCCAAAAAGCATTTGACCCAGGAAAGCACCAATCCAACCCAAGAACATTTTTCCGAAGCATCCCATCCGTTCTCCACGATTGGTGATAGCTCCTGCTAATAGTCCGATCAAAAGACCGACAAACATACTTCCAATCATAGTTTCTCCTTAAATTGCCCAATCTCCATTGCGGAAGAGTGGTACGCGTGTTCCATCCTCACGGATACCATCGATATCCATTTGGTTGGAACCAATCATAAAGTCAACGTGAACATCTGAACGATTAAGTCCTGCAGCTTCCAGTTCTTCTTCGCTCATCTCTGCTCCACCAACAACGCTCGTTGCATAGGTTGCACCAATAGCCAAGTGGTTAGAAGCATTTTCATCGAAAAGGGTGTTAAAGAAGGTAATACCTGACTGTGAAATTGGGCTTGGATCTGGTACCAAGGCACATTCACCCAAGGCACGCGCACCAGCATTCTTAAAGACGAGGTCCTTCATAACCTGGTCACCCTTTTCAGCTGTGATATCAACGATTTGACCATTTTCAAAGGTCACCTTGATGCCTTCGATAATATTTCCATTGTAGCTAAGAGGTTTTGTAGACGTTACATAACCATCTGCGCGACGGAAATCAGGGGCTGTAAAGACTTCTTCTGTTGGCATATTTGGCAAGAAACCTTCGCCTTGAGCATTGATAGCTCCGGCAGATTCCCACACATGGTTCTTAGGCAAGCCAAGTGTCAAGTCTGTTCCAGGAGCAGTGTAGTGAAGAGCTGAGAATTGCTCTTTGTTGAGCATTTCCGCCTTGCTCTTCAAGATAGCTGCATGTTCTTCCCAAGCCTTAACTGGATCTTCTTCATAGATACGGCAAGTCTTGAAGATTTGGTCCCAAAGGAGGTCCACTGCTTCTTCATCGCTCGCCGCATTTGGAAAGACCTTCTTAGCCCACTCGAGTCCAGCTGCAGCAGCAACTGTCCAGCTAACCTTGTTAGATTGAGTTGCGATACGCATCGGCTTCATGGCGATTCCCATCGCTTTTGCAGAAGCAGAAAGTTTTTCAGCGTCCACTCCGTTCAAGGCACCTGGGTCAGAAGAACGGACACCGAGACGACTTGCTTTGTTTTCAAGGAGGTAGTTCATCTCAGCAATCTTGTATTCAGGCACATTGCCCAAACGCTCCATCGGCGCGTGAAGGAATTTCTCACGGTTTACAAAGTCGTCAGCCCATTGAACGATAACTTCGTGGGCTCCAAGTGCATAGGCTTCTTTGACGATTAAGTGAGCTAACTCACGTTGCTCCACATCGATAGAGAGAGCCAAAGTATGACCAGGTTGCACGTTCACTCCGTTTGCAACCAAGAGCTTAGCATATTTTTCTAGATTTTCTTTAAAATTTGGTAAAACCATTTTGTTTTCTCTTTTCTATTTTTATTTCAAATCTTTGAGCATATTTGTCTTACTCAAAATTCTTCCCTTACTAGTATATCACATATGATGTAAATTTAAAAACAAGCTTGGTAAAGCTCATTTTTAATTACATATTCAAGAATTGAAAATGCAATATACAACTATATTGACGTTCTTCTTATAATTATATTGACATAAGAAAGATGGGGTGATATTCTATAGATATACACTAAAAAATACATAGGAGCAAAAAATGATGGACGAAAACTTTAACAATGACTTAGCAAGTAAATTTATGAATGCCATTTTTGATGAGTATCTCTCACCTCTAATTTCAAAAATAGCTAATAAACTAAAAATTACCTATAATGAGGTAAAAATTGATCTAGAAATTCCATTCCAAGCTTATTTGACAAAATCTTATGATAAATACAGTAGAATTAAAACGATTATCTACGGAATTGAGCCCAAAAGACTGTATGATTTTTTTGAAGTTCCTTTTTTAGAAAAAGGTTCCGAACTCATCAAGCCCACAAAAACAAGAGTACTAACTGATATCTCAAAATTTTTAATCATTGAAGGTTCTGGTGGAATTGGTAAATCCACTCTCATGAAACACCTTTTTCTAAGTGAATTAGAATTAAAAGACTATATTCCTATTTTTATTGAATTAAAAGATTTCAACGAAGAGGAGCATTTAGATCTTGAAAAATTACTGTTAAAAAAACTAAATCAATTTCACAATAAATTTCAAGAAGAATATTTAGATTATGCACTTCAATCTGGATGCTTTTTATTCCTATTGGATGGCTATGATGAATTGTATAGCGAAAACCAAAAAGAATTTTTCAAGAAGTTAAATGATTTTTGTGACAAATATCCTGAAAACCATTATATCCTTTCGTCCAGACCTTATAGCGAATCCGAATTCATTGAATTTCAACGTTTCACAGTTTTAAAAGCTGTTCCTTTTAATAAAGAACAAGCCATTAGTCTTATTACTAAAATTGAATATCCCGATGAAGAACTCAAAAATAAATTTATTCGTGATCTAGAGAGTGGTTTATATGATAGACATGAATCCTTTGCTTCAAATCCTCTGTTACTAAATATTATGCTCTCCACTTACAATGACTATGCAGAAATTCCGCAAAAATTACACCTATTCTACTATCAAGCCTTTGATACCATGTTATCAAAGCACGATGCTACGAAAAGTTATCGACGAAAAATGTTATCAGATTTAAGTTCAGATACTTTTAAAGAGTGTTTTGCAATCTTCTGTCTTCTGACATACCAAAAAGCAAAAACAGAGTTTACCTTCCCAGAGATTGAAGAAATTTTTAAAAAATTTCCTCCTCGAATTAAAAACGTACTCAATATAGGCAGTTTTATCCACGATTTAGAAAACTGTCTGTGTGTACTATACAAAGAAGGAAACAGATACAAGTTCTCCCATCGTTCTTTCCAAGAATATTTTGTTGCTTACTTTCTAAATATACAAACGGATAGTAAGATGCGTGACTATAGTTTTCGTTTAATAGAATCAGGAAAATTTAGGGCCAGTGCAGATTCTGTATTTTTTATGTTAGAGGATATGAATACCCTACGCTTCAATAGCAACATATTGATTCCATTATTAGATAAATTTGAAGAATCTAAATCTGATGAAGAAGACTTATTTGAATATTACATTCTCAATTTTCCCGTAAAAATTGAAATTTCTCCTAGTCCTAGCGACTCATCTCTTGGATTAGGATTCATACACACCCAAGATAACTTTCAGAGTTTTATTTATTATTTTTTTGACAATACTATTAATTATACATCCTACCGTACAATAGATAATAATCCCCTAATATCATTTTGCAAAGATAACCATTTAATTGAACAACCTATCGGACCAGAAGATATCATTGAAAATGAAGAATTATTTGACTTATTTAAAAAATCTTGGGTAGGCCAAAAAATACTTTCTCTCACTCATTACAAGCAGAAACTGATAGAAGACCTAAAAAAAGAGGATATAGTCTTAGAGGATTAGTAATATAGCCGTTATATATTTATGTTCACAATAAAAAATAACAGGATTGTCTAATGTCCTGTTATTTTTTTAATTATCAAACATCTCTGTAAGATTGGGGATAATCTGCCCTATTAAAACAAATCATCAAACAAGCTCAACTGGTTATCCTCTGGCATATTGCCGAGAATTCCCATTTCATCCATTTTTTCAACCAAGGTTGAGGAAAGTCCTCCACGCTTGCGGAGTTCAGTTTTAGAGAGAAATTCTCCCTCTTGACGGGCACGAACCAGTTGCTTGGCAACGTTCTCTCCCAGTCCATCCATAGCAACAAATGGTGGGATGAGGGTGTCTCCATCAATGATAAATTCGGTCGCATCACTGCGATAGAGGTCCAATTTGCCGAACTTAAAGCCACGTTCCCACATCTCATTGACGATTTCAAGTGTTGTGTAAAGGTCAATTTCTACATTAGAAGCTTCATTGTTCTTGCGTTTTTCAGCAATTTCTTGCATCTTGCGTTTAATAGCATCCAAGCCTGCCCCCATAGTTTTGATATCAAAGGCCTTGGCACGGATGGAGAAGTAAGCACAATAATAATAAATCGGATGGTGAACCTTGAAGTAGGCCACGCGAAGGGCCATCATAACGTAGGCTGCCGCATGGGCTTTAGGGAACATGTACTTGATTTTTCCACAAGATTCGATATACCACTCAGGCACATTATTAGCCTTCATGGCTTCGATATAACCATTGCGCTCTTCTTCTGAGATTTTAAGCCACAATCCCTTACGCACTCGCTCCATGATGGTAAAGGCCATCTTTGGATCTAGACCTGCGTGCATGAGGTAAACCATGATGTCATCCCGACATCCGATAACGGTTGATAGGTCTGCAATTCCAGTCTTAATTAAATCCTGGGCATTTCCCAACCATACGTCTGTCCCGTGAGACAAACCAGAAAGCTGAAGCAACTCTGCAAAGGTCGTCGGATGGGTTTCATCCACCATGCCTCGAACAAAGTTAGTTCCAAACTCTGGAATTCCAAGCATACCAGTTGAAGTCCCGATTTGTTCAGGTGTCACTCCAAGGATATCTGTACCTGAGAAAAGGTCCATGACACCAGGATCATCCATAGGAATATCATTTGGATCAATGCCTGACAAGTCCTGGAGCTTGCGAATCATGGTCGGATCATCATGACCAAGGACATCGAGCTTAAGGACGTTCTCATCGATATCGTGGAAGTTAAAGTGAGTGGTCTGCCATTCAGCAGTGACATCATCTGCAGGATACTGTACTGGAGTAAAGTCATAGACATCCATATAGTTAGGGATAACAACGATTCCTCCTGGGTGCTGACCGGTCGTCCGTTTAACACCAGCAGCTCCTTGGGCTAGGCGCTCTACTTCAGCTTCTCGGTAGAATTTGCCATAGTCACGCTCGTAACCCTTGACAAATCCATAGGCTGTTTTGGCAGCCACCGTACCAACCGTTCCTGCACGGAAGGCATATTCCTCACCAAAGATATCACGGACATCCAAGTGGGCGCTTGGCTGGTCCTCACCTGAGAAGTTCAAATCGATATCGGGTACCTTATCTCCATCAAAACCAAGGAAGGTCTCGAAAGGAATATCCTGGCCATTTTTGCTGAGCTTGTGACCGCAATTTGGACAGTCCTTATTTGGCATATCAAAACCTGAACCGTAAGAACCATCTGTGATAAACTCACTGTATTTACACTGCCCACAGACATAGTGAGGAGAGAGAGGATTGACCTCGGTGATCCCAATCATGGTCGCAACGAAACTAGAGCCAACAGACCCACGGGAACCAACCAAGTAGCCTCGTTCATTAGAACGATGCACTAGCATCTGTGAAGCCAGATAAATCACGGCAAATCCATTCCCCAAGATAGAGGTAAGTTCCTTTTCAATTCGTAAATCAACGATATCTGGGAGTGGATTGCCATAGATTTCAAAAGCTTTTTTATAGGTCAACTCGGCGACCGTTTCCTCGGCTTGGTCAATGAAAGGTGTATACAAGTCGCCTTTAACGACCTCAACAGGCTCAAAGATTTCTGCCAAGGCATTGGTATTTTCAATGACAATCTTACGAGCCAAGTCTTCCCCTAGAAAGGCAAATTCATCCAACATTTCATTGGTCGTTCTAAAATGTGCCTTTGGTAGCGGAGCTGGTTGGGCAGCTTCTCCATGACCGATCGTTCGGTTAATCATGGCTCCCTGACCTAGACTACGGACGATGATTTCTCGATAAATTTCATCTTCAGGTTCGATATAGTGGACATTTCCTGTCGCAAGAACTGGCTTACCGAGACGGTCTCCGACCTCTATCAAGCTCTTGATAATGGTCTGAAGCTCCTCCATGTCCTTAACTTGCTCTTTGGCAATCAGAGGTGCATAGATAGCTGGTGGCATGACCTCGATAAAATCATAGTATTTAGCTACTTCGACTGCCGCATCTACACCTTGTGATACGACTGCATCAAAGACTTCCCCTTCCGTACAGGCTGAACCTAAGATCAAACCTTCTCGATGGGCATCTAGTACCGTACGTGGAATCCGTGGAACTCCTTCAAAATACTGGGTATTAGAGAGGGAAACCAGCTTAAAGATATTTTTCAAGCCTACTTGATTTTTCACATAGATGGTCGCATGCTTGACACGAGCTTTCTTATAAGAATCTGGACTGATTAAATCAAGATTTAATCGTGCCAAGTTAGTAACACCGTGTTTTTCTGCTACTTCTTTGATAAAGATAAAGAGCAGACGGCCAGTTGCTTCCGCATCATAGTTGGCCATATGGTGGTGTTCTAGAGCTACACCAAAACGTTTGGTCAAGGCTCCCAAACCATGTCGCTTGTACTCTGGATAGAGATTTCTAGCGAACTCTAGCGTATCGATGACAGGTTGAGTAATTTTTGGAAGACCATGACGCTCATAGTTGGCATTCATAAAACCAACGTCAAAGCTTGCATTATGGGCTACAAGAACGGTATCCTTACAAAATTCCTGAAACTCTTTTAAAACTTGAACCAAGGGTTTAGCATTTTTCACATGGTCATCGGTAATCCCTGTCAATTCGGTTGTAAAGGCTGATAAGGGGTGCCCAGGATTGATAAATTCATCAAACTCAGCAATGATATTGCCCTTATACATCTTGGAAGCCGCCACCTGAATCAAATCATTATAGATAGCTGATAGACCAGTCGTTTCCACGTCAAAGACTACATAGGTCGCTTCAGAAAGATCCATCTCCACTTCGTTGTAGACGATAGGAACACGGTCTTCTACGATATTGGCTTCCATTCCATAAATGAGCTGAATACCAGCTTTCTTGGCTGCCTTATAACCGTGAGGGAAAGACTGAACATTGCCGTGGTCTGTGATTGCTACTGCTTTATGACCCCATTTGGCTGCTGTTCCAACGATTTCTTCGACCTCAGGAAGAGCATCCATAGTCGACATATTGGTATGGGCATGAAACTCAACACGACGCTCGCCTTCTGGCATCAAGTCCTTACGCTCATAGTGAACAACTTCCTGCACATCTTGCACATTCATGGTCAAATCTCGTGTGAAATTATTGACCTCGACATTTCCACGAACACGGAGCCATGAATTTTTCTTAATGATGTCAAACTTCTGAGCTTCTTCTTCGTTTCGGACCCATTTTTGCATGGAGAAACTAGACGTATAGTCCGTCATCTTAAAATTAATCAAGACACGACCCGTTCTAGTCACTTTATGCTCCACATCAAAGACAACCCCTTCAAAAACCAGTCGATTTTCTTCGGTATTGACCTCAATCATTGGAGTTACCTCTGCCTTGTCGAGTTTAGGCTTAGCAGCTGCCTTCTTGGCTTGGAAATCAAAGACAGGTTTATCCTCAACTGGAGGAGGCGGTGCCATCTGTTCTAACTGTTCCATAGCTCGAAGGGTCTCATCATTGGCAGCCTGAACAATCATTTGATTCTCTGTATGGAAGATTTCTTGTTCTTCCTTGGTCAGGTCCTCATTTTTTTCCAATCGGAAGGTTAGTTTAGGAAAACCAAATTCTTCCAACTGTTTGACAAGATTAGGCAGGTGATTTTTCCTGAAATGCTCTGTATCTGCTGCTTCAGAAGCCTCAATAATCAATTGATCATCTTCAAATCGAACCTGAAAATCCTGATACATGGTTCGAAAGCCTTGACTAGAACAAGGGCCAGCTGAAAAAGCCTCCCGATAGTATGCCTGTAAAAGCTCTCTTGAAAAATCTTGATCTTTCGTTTTAATCTCGAAAGTCGCTTGATTTCCTGTTTTTGAAAATTCTTCTTTCAATCCCTTCTTCAATGCTAAAAAGAGTTCAAAGGGCAGAATATTCTCAAAGACAAAACGAAACTCCCAAATGTTACTTTGCTTGTGTACAATAACTTGTTCAATTTCAGCCTGGGAGAAGGCCTCATGATTTCTTATCTCAGCGGGGATACCCAACTGATTCATTAAAATTTCAAAAGTGGTTGACATCCATTTTCCTCACAATATACTCCTTCTATTTTACCATATTTGAAGCAATTTTAGCTATTTCTACCAAACAGAAAAAGAAGCCACAAAGTGACTTCTTTTAAAGTGACGGTGAATTATTCTTCACCTTTGTTTTTCTTAATGATTTCTTCTTGTACTGACTTAGGTACATCTTCGTAGTGGTCGAATACCATCATGAATGTACCACGTCCTTGTGATGCAGAACGAAGAACTGTTGCATAACCGAACATTTCAGCAAGTGGAACGTAAGCACGAACGATTTGGCTGTTACCGTGTGCTTCCATACCATCTACACGTCCGCGACGAGCAGTTACGTGACCCATAACATCACCAAGGTTTTCTTCTGGAACAGTGATTGTTACAAGCATCATTGGCTCAAGGATAGCTGGTTGTGCAGTCTTAGCAGCTTCTTTAAGTGCAAGAGATGCAGCAATCTTGAAGGCAGTTTCAGATGAGTCGACATCGTGGTATGAACCATCGTAAAGCTTAGCTTTAACGTCAACCATTGGGTAACCAGCAAGAACACCGTTAGCCATAGATTCTACCAAACCTTTTTCAACCGCTGGGATAAATTCACGAGGAACCACACCACCGACGATTGCGTTTTCGAATTCGAATCCTTTTCCTTCTTCGTTTGGAGTAAATTCAATCCATACATCACCGAATTGACCTTTACCACCAGACTGACGTTTGAAGAATCCACGTGCTTGAGTAGAAGCGCGGAATGTTTCACGGTAAGATACTTGAGGAGCACCTACGTTCGCTTCAACTTTGAACTCACGACGCATACGGTCAACAAGGACGTCAAGGTGAAGCTCACCCATACCAGAGATAACTGTTTCACCAGTTTCAACGTTTGTTTCAACGCGGAATGTTGGATCTTCTTCAGCCAATTTTTGAAGGGCGATACCCATCTTGTCTTGGTCTGCTTTGGATTTAGGCTCAACCATCAATTGGATAACTGGTTCTGGAACGTTGATTGACTCAAGGATGATTTTAGCTTTTTCATCTGTCAATGAGTCACCAGTTGTAGTGTCTTTCAAACCAACGGCAGCAGCGATATCACCTGAGTAAACAGTGTCGATTTCTTGACGGCTGTTAGCGTGCATTTGAAGGATACGTCCGATACGTTCACGTTTACCTTTAGAAGTATTCAATACGTAAGAACCTGATTGAAGAACACCTGAGTAAACACGGAAGAATGTCAAACGACCTACGAATGGGTCAGTCATGATCTTGAAGGCAAGAGCTGCAAATGGCTCTTCATCAGATGCTGGACGAGTTTCTTCTTCATCTGTATCTGGGTTGATACCTTTGATCGCAGGGATATCAAGTGGGCTTGGAAGGTAGTCGATAACCGCATCAAGCATCAATTGAACACCCTTGTTCTTGAAGGCAGAACCACAAAGTACTGGGTAGAATTCAACGTTGATAGTCGCTTTACGGATACCAGCTTTCAATTCCTCGTTAGTGATTTCTTCACCTTCGAGGTATTTCATCATCAATTCTTCGTCAGTTTCAGCAACTGCTTCAACCAATTTTTCACGGTATTCTTGAGCTTGTTCAAGGTATTCAGCTGGAATATCTTCTTCAAGGATATCTGTACCAAGGTCGTTAGTATAGATTTCAGCTTTCATCTTGATTAAGTCGATGATTCCACGGAAGTCATCTTCAGCACCGATTGGCAATTGAATTGGGTGTGCATTTGCTTGAAGACGATCGTGAAGTGTGCTTACTGAGTAAAGGAAGTCAGCACCGATTTTGTCCATTTTGTTGGCAAATACGATACGTGGAACTCCGTACTCAGTTGCTTGACGCCAAACTGTTTCAGTTTGAGGCTCAACACCTGATTGTGAGTCAAGAACTGTAACCGCACCGTCCAATACACGAAGAGAACGTTGTACTTCGATTGTGAAGTCCACGTGTCCTGGTGTGTCGATGATGTTTACGCGGTGGTTGTTCCATTGAGCTGTTGTCGCAGCAGATGTGATAGTGATACCACGTTCTTGCTCTTGCTCCATCCAGTCCATTTGAGACGCACCTTCGTGAGTTTCACCGATTTTGTGGATTTTACCAGTGTAGTAAAGAATACGCTCAGTTGTAGTTGTTTTACCAGCATCGACGTGGGCCATGATACCGATATTACGAGTTTTTTCAAGTGAAAATTCGCGTGCCATGAGGTTTGTTTCTCCTATATTTTTTATTTCTATTCTATTATAACACGATTTCAATAAAAACGGATAGGCAGGACCCACCCGTTCTCAATGTTTATCTTGTTTAGTTGGTTTCAACTCGTGAGATGGGAAGTTGAATTGTACTCGGGCTATAGTTAGTTAGCCGATATTAGCTCAATTGAACCCGGGCTAAAAGCTCAAGTTAACTGATTTGAACCCGAGCGAGGCCCGGTGCAAAAAAGATAAACTGCTTTGTGTTCACGGAACACTGCATCAGTTTCCTATTTTTGCCTTGGGCCTTTGCCGCTCTTGGTATCATTTTCTTACCAACGGAAGTGTGCGAAGGCACGGTTAGCTTCAGCCATACGGTGAGTGTCTTCACGTTTCTTAACTGCTGCACCAGTGTTGTTAGCAGCATCCAAGATTTCTTTTGCAAGACGGTCTTGCATTGTGTGTTCACCACGAAGGCGAGCAATTGTTACCAACCAACGAAGTCCAAGTGTTGTACGACGTTCTGGACGAACTTCAACTGGGACTTGGTAGTTTGATCCACCAACACGACGTGCACGTACTTCAAGTACAGGCATGATGTTTTCCATAGCTGTTTCAAATACTTCAAGTGCATCGTTACCAGTAGCTTCTTTGATTTGCTCAAAAGCACCGTAAACGATTGAAGCAGCTGTACCACGTTTACCGTCAAGCATAACGCGGTTGATAAGACGAGTAACTAATTGTGAATTGTAAAGCGGATCTGGCAATACTTCACGTTTTGGAGCTCTATTTTTACGACTCATTTCTCTTTATCCCCTTTCCTTATGCTTTTGGACGTTTAGTACCGTATTTAGAACGGCCTTGTTTACGATCGTTAACACCTGCAGTATCAAGTGCACCACGGACGATATGGTAACGTACCCCTGGAAGGTCTTTTACACGTCCACCACGAAGAAGCACCACGCTGTGCTCTTGCAAGTTGTGTCCGATACCTGGGATGTAAGCAGTAACTTCGATAAGGTTGCTCAAACGTACACGAGCAAATTTACGAAGGGCAGAGTTAGGTTTTTTAGGTGTCATAGTTCCAACACGAGTTGCTACACCACGTTTTTGTGGTGAAGAAACGTTTGTTTGAACTTTTTTATGACTGTTGTAACCAACGTTCAAAGCTGGTGATTTAGATTTTTCTACTTTTGATTTACGCGGTTTGCGAACCAATTGGTTAATTGTAGGCATCTACATTCTCCTGTGTTTTTTTTATTTTTGGTGATGATACACTTGGTGACAGCTATCATCTGTGTGTACTTTTGCAACATTTGTCAGCACGTCCCTGTACACTCTTGAGAGACCAAAAGTAAAAAGTACCGTCTAACATTGTACCACGTTTTTTCTATTTTTGTCAATATATTTCTTCTTATTTTTTGACTTATTTGCTCTAAAATCTCTTTGAAAACGGTCACCTACCAGATAGACTCTTCAACCGACCACATAGACAGAGCTTCTTGTATTTGTCGACAAAATGGTGTTTAATAGATTTGTAAGTAAGAGATCTCTATTACAACTTTATAAAGGAGAAATTATGAAACTCAGACTTGATATTGATCAGCAATACACCGAAGAGCAAATCATCATAGAGGCACCGACCTTGTCCCCTAGAGTTCAAAAGGTTCAGGACTTTGTACAATCCCTGGATCAAAAAGAAACCATCAAAGGAAAATTCCAAGACCAGGTCTACTTGATTCAGATTAGCAAGATTCAGCGTGTATACATTGAAAATCGTAAGGTTCTGGCCGAGACGGATAGCCAAACCTATGCACTTGACATTCGTCTCTACCAAGCAAGTGAAATTCTACCTGCTTCCTTTATCCAAATTTCCCAATCGGAAATTGTCAACATTGATGCAATTAGTCATCTAAAACTAACCTCTAACGGCTTGATTGAAATTTATCTTAAAAACGAAAGTTTCACCTACTCATCTCGCCGTTACCTCAAAACTATTAAGGAGAAATTAGAACTATGAAAAAACAAGTATTTCACGATGCCACAACTGGTATCCTCATCGGCCTCATCCTATCTATTATCTTTTCTTTTATCCACTCACCAAGTAACTACGCACCTCTCAGCCCCAACTCTTTAATTGGGCAATTCATGACCCAACATCAGGTGCATGGATCACTCGTCTTACTTTACTGTCTGCTTATCTGGTCAGCTATTGGAGTCCTCTTTAGTTTTGGTAGCCGTCTATTCGCTCAAGATTGGAGCCTTCTTCGTGCGACTGTCACTCACTTCTTCCTTATGTTGCTAGGTTTTGTACCTCTAGCAATCCTAGCAGGCTGGTTCCCTCTTCACTGGACTTTCATCCTTCAACTCATCCCAGAGTTTGCAATCGTCTACCTCATCATCTGGGTTGTTCTCTATAAGAGAGAATCAAAGAAGGTTGCCCACATCAACCAACTATTAGCTCAGAAAAAATAAGACCTAAAAACCCACTCACAAAACGGAGTGGGTTTTTGCTTATAATTTTTGTTTTAGCTCTAATAAGAGATTCATGGCTTGCATCGGTGTCATATTGTACACATCTACTTGGGCCAACTCTGCTAGGATAGGATTTTCTTCTTTTTCATCAAAGAGAGACATTTGCTCATTGACAACATTCCTTTGATTGATAGAAATTGGATTTTCCTGGCCTTGGCTCTCTAGTTGAGTTAGAATCGCATCCGCTCTTTTTAGCAAGTCTGCTGGCAATCCTGCAATCTTAGCAACGTGAATACCGTATGATTTATCAGCTGGACCTGGTTCAATCTTATGAAGGAAAGTAACCTGGCCATTTTGCTCAAGCGTAGCCACGTGTACATTTACTAGATGTTCAAGACTAGCTTCCAGACTGGTTAATTCATGGTAGTGCGTGGCAAAGAGAGTCTTGGCACCAATATGCTCATGGATATACTCGATAATAGACTGGGCTAGAGCCATACCATCATAAGTTGCGGTTCCTCGACCAAGCTCATCAAAAAGAATCAATGAATCCTTTGTCGCATGACTAATGGCATTATTAGCTTCCATCATCTCTACCATAAAGGTAGATTGACCTGAAACCAAGTCATCTGCCGCACCGATACGTGTAAAAATCGCATCAAAAATTGGCAAACGAGCACTTTCTGCAGGGACATAGGAACCCATCTGAGCCATAACCGCTGTAATGGCTAGTTGACGCATGTAGGTTGACTTCCCGCTCATGTTCGGACCTGTAATTAGTTGAATGCTAGTATCTTCATCCATCTGGATACTATTGGGAATATAGGTCTGAGCTCCCATGACCTTTTCAACAACTGCGTGACGACCATTCTGGATAGCAATCCGCGACTCTTGCCCAAACTCTGGTCGAATCAGGTGCTGTTTTTCTGCAACTACTGCCAAGCCTTGCAAGACATCGATAGTAGCGATTCCTTGAGCCAGAGCCTGTAGACGTTGGATATACTTGCCAACCTCCTCACGAATACGCATAAAGATTTCGTATTCTAGATTTGCTGATTTCTCACGCGCCTCTAACATTTCTCCCTCGATACGCGCCAATTCCTCTGTCCCAAATCGCTCAGAGTTTTTCAGCGTAGCCTTGCGGAAAAAGTGAGCTGGTACGTTACCTAGCTGCGAGTTGGTTACATGGAAATAGTAGCCGTCTTTTTTATTGTAGTCAATCTTGAGAGTATTGATGCCAGAGTTTTCTCTTTCCTTGGCCTCAATCTCAGCAATCCAGCTGGTCCCTTCTCTCAGCACACGACGGTATTTGTCCAAGGTCTCATCAAAGCCCGTTCGGATAATACCACCTTCGGTAATCACGTGAGGTGCCTCAGGGGCAATGGCTGCACTAATGAGATTCTCCAACTCTGGGATAGCATCCAGTTGTTCAATTAGATAAGCTAGAGCTGGTTGCTCCATTCCCTCCAATATTGCGCGTATTCGTGGAACACTAGCTAAGGTAGTCGCTAATTGCAAAAGATCTTTAGGATTGCTTTTTCCAAAAGATACTCGGCTAGCCAGACGTTCGATATCGTAGACTCCCTTGAGGCTTTCTGTTAAATCACTGCGCTCAAAGAAATAATCCAGAAAGACTTGCACAACCTCCTGTCGTTCAAGGATGCGGTCCTTATCAATCAAAGGACGTTGAATCCAAGAACGTAGAAGACGCATCCCCATTGCAGTTTTAGTCTCATCTAGCAACCAGAACAGACTCCCTTGTTTCTTACCTGAGCGAGCATTTTCAACCAAATCAAGACTAGCCTTGGTCGCAAAATCCATCTGCAAGAAATCTTTGATTTCATAACGAATAACAGGTTTTAAGTGATTCAACTCTCTCATCTGCGTCCGATGAACATACTGGAGAAGTTTTCCACTAGCTGCTCCTTCAACAGTTGCCAATCTTGAATCCAATAGATGAACGTCTTCATATATTTCTTGTTCATAGGAAAGCACTAGATTCATTTGACGACTGAGAATCTGCTCTTCCGCTTCAGACAAGTCGTAACCAATCACCACTTCTCTGGCCTTTAGGTTACGGATTTCACCACAGACTAGGGAGAAATCGGATAATCCCGTTACATAGAAATCACCTGTCACTAGGTCCATATAGGCTAGTCCATACTGGGAACCTTCACGATCAATAGCCACTAAAAAGTTATTGTGACTATCTGGCTTACTACTATCAACCACTGTCCCTGGTGTAATGACCTGAACAACCTCGCGCTTAACGACACCAACAGCTTGCTTAGGGTCTTCCATCTGTTCAGCGATGGCAACCTTGTAGCCACGCTCAACGAGGACATCTATATACTGTTGGGCAGAGTGATAAGGAACACCAGCCATAGGAATAGGATTTTCAGCATTTTTATTGCGACTGGTTAGTGAGATTTCTAGTATCTGTGCAGCATTGACTGCGTCTTCATAAAACAACTCATAAAAATCACCCATACGAAAAAGCAAAAAAGCATCTGGATATTGTTTTTTGATATCCACATACTGTTGCATCCCAGGTGATAATTTTTCAGTAGTCATTTACTCTCTCCTTGTAAAAACAGTCCTGAGAGAAGCTCTCAAGACCTTATCTATCTTCCATTAACTCTAGCAAGCGTTCTTCCATGACTTTAGCTGCATGTTGATCTTTACAGATAACCAACAAGGTATTCGCTCCGGCAACAGTACCTAAGATCCACCCATCTTTATTTGAATCTACTACATTGGCTAAAACGGATGCTTCTCCAAGTTTAGTGTGGAGAACCAAGGTGAATTCGGCTCTTGCAACACCCTCTAAGTGATGTGAAAGGAATTCGACCAGATCAATCTTCTCTGTCTCATTTGCTAACACATAGTAAACAACATCGTTTTTCTTAACTTTGGTTAAGCCAAGCTCTCGCAAATCACGAGATAAGGTTGTTTGTGTCACAAAGACATCACAGGCTTCCAATCGATCTTGAATTTCCTTTTGAGTTCCTAATTTTTCTTCTGTAATCATTCGCTTGATGAGCTGATGACGTTCTCTTTTTCTCATAAGATCCTTTCGATTGCATATTTATTACATTTTACATTTTTTTAGTAAGAATATTATATCAAAAAAACTGGATATTTCAAAAAATATCTCTTCTTTCAAAAAAAATGTAGTAAATTGTGATAAAATAGTAGAAAAGCCCTAAAGGAGCCTTAAATGAATACAAAAGAATTGATTGCTAGCGAGTTGGCTAGTGTCATTAATAGCCTGGACCAAGAGGCTATTTTACATTTACTAGAAACACCTAAAAACTCAGATATGGGAGATATCGCCTTCCCTGCCTTCTCATTGGCAAAGATTGAACGTAAAGCTCCTCAAATGATTGCTGCTGACATCGCTGAAAAGATCAATAGCCAAGCTTTTGAAAAGGTTGTAGCAACAGGTCCTTACGTAAACTTCTTCCTTGATAAGGGTGCCATTTCTGGTCAAGTACTGCAAAACGTTATCACTGAAAAAGAGCACTACGCTGACCAAGAGATTGGCAATCAAGATAATGTTGTCATTGACATGTCTAGCCCTAATATCGCTAAACCATTTTCAATAGGTCACCTTCGTTCAACAGTTATCGGAGACAGCTTGTCACATATCTTCCAAAAAATCGGCTATAAAACTGTCAAGGTCAACCATTTGGGAGACTGGGGTAAACAGTTCGGGATGTTGATTGTTGCCTACAAGAAATGGGGTAACGAAGAAGCTGTCAAAGCTCATCCAATTGACGAACTCCTCAAGCTCTATGTCCGCATCAATGCTGAAGCTGAGAACGATCCAAGTTTGGATGAAGAAGCACGCGAATGGTTCCGCAAACTTGAAAACGGCGATGAGGAAGCTCTCGCTCTTTGGCAATGGTTCCGCGATGAAAGCTTGGTAGAATTTAACCGTCTCTACAATGAGCTACAAGTTGAATTCGACAGCTACAACGGAGAAGCCTTCTACAATGATAAAATGGATGCTGTTGTAGACATCCTTTCTGAAAAAGGATTATTAGTCGAATCAGAAGGTGCTAAAGTTGTTAATCTTGAAAAATATGGAATTGAACACCCAGCTCTTATCAAGAAATCTGACGGTGCAACTCTCTACATCACACGTGACTTGGCTGCGGCCCTCTACCGTAAAAACGAATACCAATTTGCAAAATCTATCTATGTCGTTGGTCAAGAGCAATCAGCTCACTTTAAGCAACTCAAGGCTGTCTTACAAGAGATGGGGTACGATTGGAGCCAAGATATTGTCCATGTTCCGTTTGGGTTGGTAACAAAAGAAGGGAAAAAACTTTCTACTCGTAAAGGGAATGTTATCTTGCTAGAACCAACTGTTGCAGAAGCCATCAGCCGTGCTAAAGCGCAGATTGAAGCCAAAAATCCAGAACTTGAAAACAAAGACCAGGTCGCTCATGCTGTTGGAGTTGGGGCCATTAAATTCTATGACCTTAAAACTGACCGTACAAATGGATATGACTTCGACCTTGAAGCTATGGTATCCTTCGAAGGGGAGACTGGCCCTTATGTTCAATACGCCTACGCTCGTATCCAATCAATCTTGCGTAAAGCTGATTTCAAACCTGAAGCAGGTGCCAACTATAGCTTGAACGATGCTGAAAGCTGGGAAATCATCAAGCTAATCCAAGACTTCCCACGTATTATTAAACGTGCAGCTGATAATTACGAACCTTCTATCATCGCTAAATTTGCAATCAGCTTAGCGCAAGCCTTTAACAAATACTATGCCCACACTCGTATCTTGGATGAAAGTCCAGAACGTGACAGTCGTCTAGCCTTTAGCTATGCAACAGCAGTCGTCCTCAAAGAAGCCCTTCGTCTGTTGGGTGTAGAGGCGCCAGAGAAGATGTGATTCAGTACCAACAATTGGAACTAAAGGTTCCTAATTGTTGGACGCTAGCCGCTTTTATGCGGACTAGCTAACTGCCTCACTAGTTCTATAACATAAATAACATCGATTTATGTTATAGAACGTCGTAATCTTCAAATTACTGGAACTAAAGTTCCTAGTCTCTTGACGGCAATCGCTACTGGGCGATTTGCCTAAACGCCTTACTAATGCATCCAAATAAATAATATCGACTTATTTGGATGCATGTCGTGATCTATTAAATTAAATTAATTTATTACTAAGCAAGCTCAGTAACTAACGTCAAATCCTATTCGGACTTTGGCTAGGCGCTTACAATACTATCACTCGAAAGGCGAAGGATATTCGTTTTTCTCTAACCACTTACTTCTTTATCACCTAGGGAGAATTTTTATGAGCCAGTATGCTTATATTCTAGTTGTTATCAGTCTTCTTTTTCTCTTTCTTGTCAACAAATATGAAAAAGAGAAACTTCAAAGACTGCTTCAGGACCAACTATTGAAAGATCAAGATTTTCGTGCAACTGTCAAAGAGAAAATCCAAACGATAGAAAATATCAATGATGTCATTGATTACGTGAATAAAGGCTACCGTTTAGGGATTCCCATTTCAAAAGAAATTGTTGACGAAATTCGCAACTAACAAAAAGACTCGAGATGACATTTCTCGAGTCTTTTTATTTTTTTCTGACAGCTAAGATTTCTACCAGGATAACAATCCCTAAGGATACCATGGTTCCAAATGGTGCTGCATCTTCATCAAAAATTTTCTCAGAGAACAGTAGCAGAGCAAGCGCTAATAGTAGCAAAGCACTGCATAGCATAATATCCTTGAAGCTTGGTTTGCGTTTTATATACTTTAAAAATGATTTCTGTAGTTTACTCATTTCGATTGTCCCCTTTGAAGTAAATCCTTTATCCATAGAATAAAACTCTTCCTCAGAAAATCTAGCCTCTTATAAAGCTTCTAATTCATACAAGTCCGCAATAATCCCTGCAACCCTTTTAATATCTCCCAGCATTCCACGCATCTCAAAGTCAGCTAGAACAGGGAAACCAAAGCGCTGGCTGTATTGCTTGGCGGTCAAACAGTATTGGTTGTTAAAATTGCGGTTACCCGATCCTACGACTCCAAAACATTTACTGGCATTATCACCATACGCAATAAAGTCACCTACAGGTGTCGTTAAGATTTCCACATCTCCGTTATCAACACCATTCCCACCTTCTAAGTAGGTCGGCAAAAAAGTGACAAAAGGATTTGACATTTCATAGAATCCACGTTCTTCCTTGACCAGCTCTTTGATGTCAATCTTTTCAACATCAATATTCGCATACCGCTCCAACAAATAAGCTTTCAAACGTGTTACAAAACTCTCCGTGTTGCCGCTTAGACTGATATAAACTAAGGAAATTTTTTTCATCTTTTCCTCCCTCTTTCTCGAATCCAAAAAAATAACTACCAAGATTGTATCTTGATAGTTATCCTTTGTCAACTCTTAGGCGAGTTCTTCCTCTTGAGATTCTGTTAATTCTTTTTGCTGACGCCATATTTTATAGAAGACGATTCCCAAAAAGATAACATTGATGACGATGAATATGATAGTGGTTACTTTTGACATGACTTCCATTCCTAAACGTAGGGTGTCATCTTTAATCAATTGCATAGCATCTTGTAAATTCATATTGTCATGGACTAGTCCAACAATAGCTAGCAAGGCATATCCAACATAAGTGTAGTTTGCCAACTGCAAGTTCTTACGAATTAAGAAAACAAAGGCTACTACAACTAGGATAGCAGATAGAATAATGAGTATCGTGTTAAAAATAGAGTGAGATGACTCTGACACTTGGTGGGCATAGTTGACAGCATCTTCTATTTGTTGAGCACTAAGTGTCCCAACATTTTCTTGGCTAGCACGAAGGGCGTCCTTACTAGGTACTGGAGTGAATATTCCAACTACTGCCAAGGCTGAATTAATCGCTGATAAGACTAATAAAACCCATAGATAGATTGGTTTATTTTTCATAAAAGCAACCTCCTCATAATTTTGAATTTATTATAGCATATTTTAAGATGGATAACAAAAGTTAGAGGGTGACTTCAATCTGCTTGCGGTAGGCCTTCGGAGACTTTCCACATAGTTTTCGAAAGACCTTGTAGAAATACCCTACATTACTATAACCAACCGTATAGCAAATATCCTCAATACTATCATTGGTTGATAGTAAAAGTTGCTGGGCCGCCTTAATCCGTTGCTTATTGAGAAGCTCAGCAAAGGTTGAATTGGTTTCCTTCTTGATTAACTGACCTAAGTACACAGGATTGATAAAGAGATCCTTGCTGATATCCTTGAGAGAAAGTTCTTTTTTATAGTCTCTACCAATGACTTCGAGTACACTGACGACATTTTCATTCATACGGTATTGACCAAAGAAGGACGTCAAGGTTTCCTTGGTATAAGCCACTAAATCTTCAAAGTTTGTAATGGCATGAATTCTTTTGACAATATCTGTCATATCATCTGCTTTCAAATGCTCAAAGAGATGGAAGACATCCATCACAAACTGAGTAAAGAGTTGCTTGGTAATGGACACCCTCGGTGTATTTTCTAACACAATCTTCTCAAGCAAATTCAACTCTTCGATAATCTGCTGAAGATTTCCTTGGATAATCACCCGATAGATGGGTTCATAATAAGAGAAGAGACTTTCAGACTGATCGAGGTTTACAGTTCCATAGAAGAGTGCTTTTTCAACGTCAAATTTCCATTTTTCAAAGTTGGCCTGATAAGGCAACTCAAAAGGCATGACGAGTAAACCATCGAATTTCTGAGCTGCAATCACAATCTGCCAGTCCTGACCTAAAACATAGTAAGGAATGACAAAATCCCCTTGTTTCTCTTGGGAAAGGCCAATCCACCAGTTTTCTTTTTGAGACAGGTGTGCTTTAAATGCTTCGTCGTCTATCTTTTGGCTCAACATTTCTGGTTCATGCACTTTCTCACGAAGCTGACCAAGGATTTTCTCAAGTAAATGCTCCAGTTCAACCTTATCAACTGGTTTGACAAGATAATCTACAACATTGAGGTTCATGGCTTTCTTGACATAGTCAAATTCTTGATAGCCGGAAAGAAGGATATAGTAAGCCTCTGGCAAGAGTTCCTTCATTTCCCCAATCATTTCAAGTCCTGTCTTGCCAGGCATGTTGACATCAGAAATGACGATATCTACGGGATGTTCTCGAACATAGTCCAAAGCGTCGTCAGCATGATTGGCTGTTGCAACGACTTCCATATCCCATTTTTCAAAAGGGATCAAACGCTTAAGTCCTTCTGTAATCATGTACTCATCGTCAACTAATAGTACTTTATACATGTTTATCCTTTCTCTTCATCCTGAATGGTGATTCTATATTGAACACCTTTTTGTTCAGCTGATTCTACACTGATGTTATAGCGGTCTCCAAAGTAGAGCACAAAGCGTTCGTGGATATTAACAATCCCAATAGACTGTCGTTGCCCCTTATAATCTGCTGTGTGTTCAAAGGTTCTTTGAGCCAGTTTAGCTTGAATTTCTGCTAGTTTTTCAGCAGACATCCCACGACCATTATCGGTTACTAAGATTTCGACATAGCCATCTTTTTTCAAAGCCTTGATACTGATAACATTATCTGTTCTTCTGTGATCAACTCCATGGGCAAAATAATTTTCCACTAACGGTTGGAGGGTGAACTTTGGAATACGCATTTCTTCCAATTCAGGGTCAATCTTAAATCCATAGGCAATGGATTTTGGATAGCGAACCATACAGAGATAACTGTACTTCCGACAAAACTCCACTTCTTGTTTGAGGGTCGTTTCTCGCTCGTCAGAGATATTATTGCGCAGGAGACTACTGAACTCATAGATGATATCTGCTAGTTCATTTTGATTTTCCATCACCGCGTACATCCGCAAAAATTCCAGAGTATTGTACATGAAATGCGGATTAATTTGAGCTTGTAAGGCTCGCATGTTGGCATCTTTTTGATTGAGTTCCAGTTGATAAATATCGTGAATATTACTTTCTAGTCGATCCAACATATCATTTGTCGACTCAGCAATTAGTAGCAGTTCCTGGTCCTTTTTATCTGTGTCGATTCTCTTGGTCTGCTCTCCCTTAGTAATGGCTTGGATAGAGTCCACCAAGTCCACAACCTGACTTTGATAGTCAGAAAAAGTCCTTCTTAAGGTCATATATAAAATGATGATAAAGAGGGCGCTCAAACCTAAAATAAGTGCCGAACTCGCTAAAGTCCCACTCCAAACATAATCCTTTGGTACAGCTACTCGAACTTGATAACCATGGGCAGTTGTTCCTACCAACCAAGACTCATTCGTTCCCTTCGCTCCAATATAGAACATATCTGTTTCATATGGTGCAATGACTGTTACTGCTACAGGAATTGTTCCCCTAGTATTGTCAATCGCTTTATAGAGAACTTCTGGTTCTACGGAAATATAAATGACCCCTAGAGCTTGGTCCGAGATGGGATCAGATACTGGAACAGCGAAACTATTAGCATCTGGCTTGAAGTTCTCAGCTGGAATTTTCTGTCCACCCCTGTTTCCTCTTTTGGAAACAAATACATCTGTTGAATCCTGTAGAACAATCGAAATACCTGTTACAAAATCGTTTCGCACGTAAATATCATCGATATTTTCATAAATGGAAACGGAAATATAGGGTGACGCCTTGCGTTCTAACTGCCAGTAAAAATAATCCGGCGTACTAAGGCTAAAATATTTGTAAATCCCTTCAATCCGAGCTTGATTATCCACTAAACTCTGGGCTAGACGGGTAGACTCTCGATAGTAGTATTCAACTTCATCGACTGTTCGAGCGAGAACACGCTGACCGACACGATTGGCTTCCCTTTCACGCATATCCCAGTCTGCATAAGAAATCAAGAGAGCAAAGCAGGAAATGATGATAATCATCACCAGACTATAGATTCTTAAGAGTGAGTGGAGGCGGAATTGTTTGGTCTTATTTGGTTGCCAATTTTTCATGAATACTTTCATAAACAGGCTCCAATAAATCACTAATAAAGAAGTGCCACATTCCAATGCCTACAAAAGCAATGAGGGCTGGCATATAGAAGCCAATAATGGCTAACAAGACGCTACCAAATAGAACTTTGGCCACTGCTGATAAATTCATAAAAATTCCAATAAAGGCAAGCTTTAAGGTGTTTTTATAGGACAATTCAAAGTAAACCTGTAACTTTAAAGATACCGTATAGGCCAAAAATACCAAGGCTACTAAAAAGATATTTAGAAATGTTGCTGCCAAGTGGATAATGGTCTGGTTTGGCAACTGAATCATCAGATACAAGCCATAAATCAAGATGAAGTCAATCCCTATAAAGGTGTAGAAACTGAGATTACTTTTGACAAAATTGCTCTTAAATAAAGCCCATGCTTCCTTGAAACGATAAGCACGGTAAGAATAGCCGTTTTCAGCAAATAAACTCATGAGAGTTGCACTAGCGGGTGCTATACCAAAAACCACTCCTCCTGCTAGTGTCAATAACCAAAAATAAGCCGTCGCAATCATCCCCAAAAAGAAACGATGAAAGACTAGCTCAATGAAATTTCCCACGGTTTGCCTCCTATACATTAATCTAGTTTCATTATAACATATTTCAAGCGCTCTCAGAAATAGGAGCACTAAAAATAAATACATTTATTGGTTTAATAAGGATCTTTGTACTATAATAAAGATAGATAGAGATACCGATTAATAATCAAAGAACAGAGGCTTTTCCAGGGCAGATGGATATATTTGAAAATTAGATAATTACTATTCAACTTATTTATTGGATTACCAAATAACGAAAGGAGTATGGACCATGACTGTTTATACTTTAAGAACTATATTGATGTTTATTTCGCTTGGAATAAATTTTTTCTCTGGTAAATTGTTCAAACAACATGAAAAAAGAGGGAGAATGATTTGTGGTACAATCTTAGTAGTCGCCTACTTATTAACATATCTGTTCTAAGTCATTTTAAGAATACAGGAATTTGTTTGTCCTGTATTCTTTTTTCTCTATAAAACTCTATAAAACGTGCATTGATAAAAACGAATAACAAAAACACCCCCGGTTAGGGAGTGTTTTCAAGGAAAATAGCAAGATTACCTAAATTTCATTATTTAGCGTCGTCTTTTTTAAAGATGTTTTTAACACCTTCAACAGCGCCTTCAATAGCGTCTTTTGCATCTTCAGCGACTTCTTTCACTTTAGAAGCAACTTTTTCAGCAGCTCCTTCGCTTTCAAGTTCTTTGTCGCCGATCAATTTGCCAACGCCTTCTTTAACAGATCCTGCTGCTTGGTTGAATTTTTCTTCTGTAGACATAAGTATGTCCTCCTTTTATTTTTTCTAAATTAGTAATTAGTGAACACGTGGTTCTGCTTTGGCTGCAGCGTCTTTAACATTGTCAACGCCTTGGCCAACTTTTTCTTGAACGAATTCAGCGCCTTCGCCAAGTTTTTCTTGTGCTGCTGCGACACCTGAACCGATACCAGATTTCACTCTAGACAATTGTTCTGACGCGAATTCGCCTGTTGATTCTGCTACGTCAGTTACACGATCTTGAAGGCTAACTGAGTCTGCTTCATGTTGTTCTTTAGTTTTGATATCAACAACATTAACGTTAACTTCAACTACTTCTAGATCAGTCATTTTCGCAACTTCTGATACGATAACGTCTTTGATTTCCTTGTATAGAGTTGGAACGTTTTTTCTGTACTCTACGATAACGTTCAAGTCAACTGCTACTTGTTCTTTACCAACTTCAACGTTAACACCGTGTGTTACATCGTTAGTGTTAACAAGTTTTTCTGTAAGATTTGAGAAGAATCCACCGTCAACATGTAATAGTCCTGGGACTCTATCTAGTGAAAGACCGATGATTTTTTGAATAACTTTATCTTCGTAAGTTAATTCTCCGCGAACATCTTTAGAAACAACAACATCTTTTTTTTCATTATTTACATTTACATTTTTTTCTACGTTTGACATATGAAACTCCTTTATTTATTTAAATAATTCTTCTGTACATAGTATCCCAACCAAATTCCTAGGGCTCCACAGATTAAAACGAATAATGTTTTAAAGAAACCGAAGGATAGGATGAAGCAGGCTAGAATAATACCTACTACACCACATAGAATTGGGTATTGATATTTTTTAAACCATTCCATTTTTTACTTCCTTACTTTACACGACTAACAATTTTCTTAGCTGCTTTTTGAGGGTCATATTCTTTCACTGAAACTTCCAGTTTAACCTCTCGATCAATACCAAAGAATTCTTTCAATCCTTGAGTGATTTCGTTTTGAACTACTTCAAATTTGTTAGCAATGTTATCTGAAAGAACAGCTGTACCTTCTACATAAACGAAACATTTCTTTTTCCGAGTATGTACCTGAATTTTGGGATTTTTGACCATCTTGTGTTCATCCAATAAACATCGAACAAACCCTTCAATAGCTGAATTCTTTAGTTTTAAATTATCATCTTTAGTTCCAAGTTTTATTTCCAGATATTGTTTAGGATAAAACAGGATTACTAACATCCATAATAAAACTAAGATAGACAGGCCTAGAAGCCCCCAAAATACATATCTAGCGAGATAATATTCAAATGATGTCTGTCGCCAGCTAGTCAATTGAATTCCTAAATCACTAACCTGGTGGTAATCTATCAAAATAGGAAGGAAAATTGTCAAGATTAAAATACAGAAAATAAACAATAATATTTTCTTTGATTTTGACATATAAAATCCTTTCAATTAGTGCAACAAACCATAGCTTTACCCGTCATTATAAATTAAAAGCTATAGACTGCTTTCGAGTAAAACATTAACCTTTTTTACCCAAAAAGAATGATACCACAGAAACTACAATCACTGCACCAACAATAGATGGGATGATAGCCATACCAGCTAGTGAAGGTCCCCAAGTGCCAAGGAGTGATTGACCTACTGATGAACCGATTAAACCGGCAAAAATATTAGCAATTACTCCCATTGAGCCACCCTTTTTAGTGATTGCTCCTGCTGCAAGGCCGATAAAGCCACCTACAATAATGGACCACAACATAATATGCGCCTCCTTTCATAGCCCAATATATCTGGGTTAAATATAGTATATCAAAATATGAGAGCGTACTCAAATTATATGCTCACGAATATGTGCTTTAATAAATTTTAAAACAATACAAAAACGCTCTAGTCATTGTGACTAGAGCGTTTTCCCTATATCCGAACATCTAATTTATTTCACAAAAAATGTAGTCATTCGGTTGATTTTTATTGCAATACATTGAAATTGAAAAAAATAAAAAACGCTTAAAACAAGCGTTTTTCTTATGTATTGATTCGTATTGAATGCTTACTTTACTTCTATAAAAAGATTAAATAATTTCTATTTTAGCTGTTAGAAACGTTGGTACATCAATGTTTTTAGAATGCTACATAATAAAAGGTAGAGTGGATGGTAGAGTAGTAAAAATAGTTGTTATCCTAGTTGATTAAAAAAATCTCTGATTTCCTCATCTTTTATAAAATAATATATAATTTTCCCCTCTCTTCTAGTATCCAAGATGTTTTGATTGGCTAGTTTACGAAGATGGTGGGAGGCAGATGCCATACTGAGATTTAGTAAACAGGCTATATCACAGACACAGAGTTCTTCAACAGCAAGGAGATAAAAGATGATATTTATCTGTTTATTATCGGTAAACTTTGATAAAATACGAAGTGATTTTTGGACTTTTTCCTTTTCAAAGTAGTTCGTTGCGGTTGTAACATTTTGTTGATTAATAACATCCACTTGGCAGATACTATCTTTTTTCATAATTTTTTCTCCTAGCCGAACACAGTTCTTAGCATGTCAAAGCTGTTGTTTTCAATCAGGATATACATCCCCAATCCTAAATAGACAACGGCAATAAACCATCTGCTATATTTCTCCAAAGTTTCTCCAACAGAAGGGACTTGTGCCAATTTTTGGGCAGAAAAAACCAAGAGATAAATCATGACTAGAAAAGTAAGTAAAGCCACTATCAAATTCGCTAAATTTAAGGTAATAAAATATGGGACAAAAACACCAATATTGTCAGCACCACAACTTGCAAAAGTAATCATAGCGACTAGAAAAATCAGGTTTTTATCATCTTTGCGCAAACCATCTTTTGCAATAGCTTCTCCATCAGAATCTCCTAAAAGCAAAACTTTGAGTCCTAGGAAAATTGGAATCAAACCGAGCAAACCTAAAATCTCTTTACTAGGAATATAATTTAAGACAAATGCAAAAAGTAAACTTAGCAATATTAGACTAACAGAGCCTAGAAATTGTCCTAAATAGATGTTAATGATGTCTTTTCTGCTTTTTCTTTTGGCAAAAAATAACATTAGGATAATAAGTAAGTCTACGGCTGTCCCAGAATACAGGATTATTGAAGTAACAACATTTTGAACCATAAAACACTTCATTCAAATATATTTTTGAATTTATTTTAACATTAAACTTTGTAGATGTCAACTTCAGCTCCATCAAAATATAGATAAGAAGGTAGTGTACTAAACATTAAAAAGCCCTGCCATCGAAATGATAGCAGGGCTTAACTTCAATATCCAGATGATATATTTATCTAAAAAAGGTAGAGTTTGGACTGAAATATAGTTAAATGTATTGAAATTGAAAAAAGAAAAAACGCTTGAAATCAGCGTTTTTCTTATGTATTGATTCGTATAGAATGCTTACTTCACCTCTGTAAACACAACGTGTTTGCGAAGTTTTGGTGAGTATTTCTTCAATTGAAGACGGTCTGGAGTGTTACGTTTGTTTTTAGAAGTAAGGTACAAGCGTTCACCAGATTCTTTGTGTTCAAGTGTAATATTTACGCGCATGGTATCTCCCTTCTATTATTCAGCTGATGCAGCTTTAGCGATCTTACGTCCTTTGTAGTATCCTTTAAGTGATACACGGTGAGAACGTGAGTAATCTCCAGTAGTTTCGTCAAAGTTTACAGATGGAGCTGTTACTTTGTAGTGTGTACGACGTTTATTTTTCTTCGCTTTTGATGTGCGACGTGCAGGTACTGCCATTTCGTTTTTCTCCTTTTAAGATATAAATTCAATTAGGTTTGATTTTCATCAACTTTAATAGTATATCAAAACTTTTTTGTAAAGTAAAGTTACTTGACAAAAAAAGTTGTATTTTTTAATCGTACACTACTGAATTGTCTGAAAATTTAAAAATTTTCTTCTGTTATTCATGTGAAAATTGTGCTATAATGGAACAAACTGAAATGGGAGGGACTTTAATGACAGAATTAGATAAACGTCACCGCAGTAGTATCTATGACAGCATGGTAAAATCACCTAACCGTGCCATGCTTCGTGCGACTGGTATGACAGATAAGGACTTTGAAACACCGATTGTTGGGGTCATTTCGACTTGGGCTGAAAACACACCGTGTAATATTCACTTGCATGACTTTGGGAAATTAGCTAAAGAAGGTGTTAAATCTGCTGGTGCTTGGCCTGTGCAGTTTGGAACCATTACTGTAGCCGACGGTATTGCCATGGGAACACCGGGTATGCGCTTCTCCCTAACGTCTCGTGATATCATCGCGGACTCAATCGAGGCTGCTATGGGTGGTCATAACGTCGATGCATTTGTAGCTATCGGTGGTTGTGACAAAAACATGCCTGGTTCCATGATTGCCATTGCCAATATGGATATTCCAGCTATTTTCGCTTACGGTGGTACTATCGCCCCTGGAAAACTGGATGGCAAAGACATCGACTTGGTTTCTGTATTTGAAGGAATCGGTAAGTGGAATCACGGCGATATGACAGCGGAGGACGTGAAACGTCTGGAATGTAATGCCTGCCCTGGCCCTGGTGGTTGTGGTGGTATGTATACTGCCAATACTATGGCTACTGCTATCGAAGTTTTGGGGTTGAGTTTGCCAGGTTCTTCTTCTCACCCAGCTGAATCTGCTGATAAGAAAGAAGACATCGAAGCAGCCGGTCGTGCAGTTGTCAAAATGCTTGAACTTGGAATCAAACCTTCAGATATCTTGACTCGTGAAGCCTTTGAAGATGCCATTACAGTGACCATGGCTCTCGGTGGTTCTACTAACGCCACTCTTCACTTGCTTGCTATTGCCCACGCAGCTAATGTTGACTTGTCACTTGAAGACTTTAATACCATCCAAGAACGTGTGCCTCACTTGGCTGATTTGAAACCTTCTGGTCAATATGTCTTCCAAGACCTCTACGAAGTTGGTGGTGTGCCTGCGGTTATGAAGTACTTGTTGGCAAATGGATTCCTTCACGGAGACCGCATCACATGTACTGGTAAGACTGTCGCTGAAAACTTAGCTGACTTTGCAGATCTTACTCCAGGTCAAAAAGTCATCATGCCACTTGAAAATCCTAAACGTGCGGACGGTCCGCTTATCATCTTGAACGGTAATCTTGCTCCTGACGGTGCAGTTGCCAAGGTGTCAGGTGTTAAGGTTCGTCGTCACGTTGGTCCAGCTAAGGTCTTTGACTCAGAAGAAGATGCTATCCAGGCTGTTCTGACAGATGAAATAGTTGATGGCGATGTTGTCGTTGTTCGTTTCGTTGGACCTAAGGGTGGTCCTGGTATGCCTGAGATGCTATCACTTTCATCCATGATCGTTGGTAAAGGCCAAGGAGACAAGGTTGCCCTCTTGACAGACGGACGCTTCTCTGGTGGTACTTATGGATTGGTTGTTGGACATATCGCTCCTGAAGCTCAGGATGGTGGACCAATTGCCTACCTCCGTACAGGAGATATCGTTACGGTCGACCAAGATACAAAAGAAATTTCCATGGACGTTTCCGATGAAGAACTTGAAAAACGTAAGGCAGAAACAACCTTGCCACCACTATATAGCCGTGGTGTCCTCGGTAAATATGCCCATACCGTATCTTCTGCATCACGTGGTGCCGTTACAGATTTCTGGAATATGGAACAATCTGGTAAAAAATAAGCAAATCAAAAGCAAGCCTCAACTGGCTTGCTTTTTTGTATTTTCAAAATAAATCATTATCGAGGAGGTAGCCCTAGAGCTATACGCCCATAACGACTAATGCGTGTAATCTTCCATGCTGGAGACCAGGTAACCTTAACCTTGACATCCTCAATCCCATCAATTTGTTTTAAACCTGCCACAATCTCGATTGGCAGACTTTCTGCACAGTCACAGGCAGTATCAGTGAAGGTCATAACAACTGTACAAAGGCCAGCCTCATCTAAATGAATCTCATAAATCAATCCGAGATTGTATACATCTAACTCTACATCTGTATCATAAACTTTTTCGAGTACTTCAATGATTTGATCTTCCAATGCTAGAGCACGGTCATTAATCTTGATGTCTTCTCTCATTGCATTCCCTCCATTTTTTGATTGTTCCTATTTTCTCATAATTCTGACAATTTGGCAAGTTTTTCCCAATTCTCGTTAAAGCAAAAAAGTAGAGATACAATCTCTACTTTTTAGTGATTATTTTGATTTGACAGGTTTGTCTGCGAGAGCTTTAACGGCAGCATTAATGGTTTCTGCGTAAAGTTTTGCTCCTTCATCCTGCTTGGTCGTATCACTACCGAAGTGAACCTGGTCTGTTCCCTTCCAAATATCTGGATGATCTTTGGCGACTTGGTTCCAATCTGCTAGTGCTATATATGGATATTTTTGTGCCAGTTCACGCGCATAGCTTGCATACTGCTCAACATAAGGTTGTGTTTCCTGCGTTGTGTCCCCCTCGTATGGAGTAACTAAAACAAGTTGATGTCCTTTTGGAAGATTTGTTATCAGCAAATCCAAATCGGCTTTATAATTTTCAGGATTATTAACGCCAGTCGCAATGACTACAATTTTAGGCAAGGCTTTATTCTGACTGTAATTCAGCATCAATGCATTTGCCTGTTTGGTATTTCGACTGACCTGACCATCAATCTGTGCGTCTGGCAAGACTTCTTTTAGTCCCTCTGAAGCACGCAAGGTGACCGAATCTCCAATGATGGATACACCCTCAGCTATATTATAGCGACTGGCTTCTGCTTGATCTGCCATGGTTTTTGTTCGGTTCATATTGGTTTGCGCCTGATTGAGACCATTAACCATCAAATCCGTTTCAAATGCACCTACTTGAGGAGCTATCAATATCACGACAACGGTAATCAGACCGAGTACTCCAGCACTACCAGCAAAGACCGGTTTAATGTGCGGAATTTCTTTTGCCTTTTGCAAGAGATCAGTAGATTTTCCTGCTACTAAAGGTTCGATAACATAGAAAGAAAGGGTTGCGAAGATATAAGAGAAGATGGTGGTTAAAATCACTGCCGGAATATTTCCCATTAACTGTGAGAAAATAATATAAAACGGCCAGTGGAAAAGATAGACAGCATAGCTGGTATCCGCTAAAAAGCTGATAATCTTTGGCTCTTTGATAGCCAGTGTTTTCTCATGTAAAATGCGTGCCGCAACAATCATCAGAAGCGCTGCTAAACTTGCAAACAAGAAGCCGAGTAAATAAGCAAAGAGATATGTAAATTTCACAAAGAAGGTCAGTAATAGCAAGACTCCGAGCCCAGCTCCAAAGACTAGCAAAGTCTGCTTCAAATCCAAGCTTCTATTCAAACGTTTAAAAAGTGGCGTTGCATGACGAACCCCTATTACGGTAGCAAGCACACTACCTAAGAAGAATGGATAAACATGAGTCAAACTTGAAAAGTATACTGTTGAGTAAGAACTTACAATAAAACTACCGATAAACATCGAAAGGAAACTGACGATAAAGGCAGCTGATGAAAGTAGAAAGATTGTTCCTCGTAGTTGTCCGCTTGATTTCGCTCGCTTAGATAGGAACCAGACTGCCAACCCCCACAAGATATAATAATGAACTTCAACAGCTAAGCTCCAGTTGTGAACAAAGAGGTGAGGGATAAACTGAGATTCATAACTTCCTCCTGTCAGCATTTCATAGAAGTTAGTCATAAATCCTAGAACACCGGCAATCTGCCCACCAATTCCTGCCACATAATCTTGGCGAACCAAGAAGGTGAATGGCATGATGACAAGAATCATTAAAACGACCGGTGGAAAAATTCGATAGAAACGTCTTCTAAAAAATCCTAAGATATCAATCTTCCCTTTTTGTCCAAATTCTTCTAATAAAAGCGATGTGATCAGAAAACCTGAGAAGGTAAAGAAGACGTCAACCCCAAAGAAACCTCCTGGGAAAGTCGTTTGAAAGAAATGATACAAGAGTACCAAAAGCAAACCTGTAATCCTAATCAAGGAAAACCATTTAATACGCATACGAGTCTATTCTCCATTCATTAGATTGGCAAAAAAAGCCATCTAACTTTCATTCATAGTACCTTTATTTTATCAAAAAAAACAGAAAAATCCTAAGAGAAAACTTAGGATTTTTAGTGGATCTCAAACTAAATTTAGAAATTTCGCCCTGACTTGTTATAACCATATTTTTCAACAAAATGTTCACGAAATTCCAGGAGATTATCATCCATGATAGCTTGGCGAACCTGCTTCATCAGATTGATCAAGAAATACAGATTATGGTAACTTGTCAAGCGGATACCAAAGGTTTCATCTGCCTTAAGCAAATGGCGTAGATAAGCACGGGTATAATTCTTACATGTATAGCAATCACACTCTGGATCAAGTGGTGTAAAGTCCTCCGCAAACTGAGCATTCTTGACTACCAAGCGACCTTGACTGGTCATACAAGTCCCGTTACGAGCGATACGAGTCGGCAAGACACAGTCAAACATATCGACACCACGGATAACACCATCAATCAAGCTATCTGGCGCTCCTACTCCCATCAAGTAACGAGGTTTGTTCTCAGGAAGCAGTTGGGTCGTAAAGTCCAAAACTGCATTCATCTCTTCGTGGGTTTCTCCAACTGCTAGTCCACCGATAGAGTAGCCTGGGAAGTCCATACTTACAAGGTCTTGAGCTGATTGACGACGCAGATCTTCAAATCCTGCCCCCTGTACAATCCCAAATAGACCTTGATCATGCGGACGACGATGAGCCTTTAAACCACGCTCTGCCCAACGGCTAGTACGTTCAATCGATTTTTTTACATAATCATAAGGTTGATAAAATTGAGGACATTCGTCAAAGGACATCATGATGTCTGAGCCCAGATTGTTTTGAATAGAAATGGCCTTTTCAGGTGAAAGGAACATCTTAGAACCGTTGAGGTGATTCTTGAAGGTTACCCCTTCTTCTGTAATATTACGGCTGTCTGCTAGAGAATACACTTGAAAACCACCGCTATCCGTTAAGATTGGTTGGTCCCAATTCATGAACTTGTGAAGACCTCCAGCACGGGCAATGAGTTCATCCCCAGGGCGAAGCCACAAGTGATAGGTGTTGGATAGGATAATCCCTGAACCCATCTCTTTCAATTCTTCTGGCGACTGAGTCTTGACCGTTGCCTGAGTCCCTACTGGCATAAACATAGGTGTCGGGAAGGTTCCATGGGGTGTGATAATCTCACCCAAACGAGCTCCTGTGTGTTTTTCTTTTTTAATCAATCGATATTTGATTGGCGAATCTGACATTTTTTACCTCCGAAGCTGGGAAAGACAGTCCCAGTTCTTACTTTGCGCCCAAGGGCATACTGTATGATTCTATCAAAAAAAACAGGAACTGTCACGAACTATGGTATAATGAAAGAATGAAGTACCCAAAAATTAATTTAAAAGAAGTTCGCGAACAGGCTAGACAATTTCAAGCCGAGCACCCTCGCTTGCTGCTTGTCTTTTTATTACCAAGTATTCTCTTGATTCTATCGAGCTTTATCAGACCTTTATCCTTACTTGATGAAGGCATTCTTGAACAGTCCTTCTTGAGTTTTCTAGGGATCACAATCCAGTCTGCTCTCTTTCCGATAGCCGTTGGATTTACAAGTTCCATCATCCTAGCTGGTGCTCTCTTTACCACGATTAATCTTTACAGAATTTCTGAGATAGAGCTTTCCTTTAAAGATAGTCTGTCCTTGCTTGACAACCGCTTCTTTACCCAGACATTTCTAACGCTCTTACTCAAGCGTTTCTATCTCTTTTTATGGAGCATCCCTAATCTTTTCGGAGTCTACTTGCTCTTTTATAGCAGTGCCATGGCTCGTAAATTTGTGGAACTTCATCCCGAATTTCCATCTGTCGACGTGACAAATCCAGATATCGAACACTTCCTACTGACTTTCGCTCTCTATTTCTTTGGTAGCGTCCTAGTAATGATTTTGGGAACCATTATCTATCTGCCACAATATTATGCCTATTCCCAAGTTGAACTACTTTTATGTGACAGCCTTGCAATCGGAATTGCCAAACCTAGCCGCGTGCTGCATACCAGCCGCTTTCTCATGAAAGGCTATAAGTTCCAACGCTTTGTCCTTGATTTACAGCTACTTCCTTGGTATCTCCTTATCTGGATTAGCTTTGGAATCGCAAGCATCTCTATCTTCCCTTATATCTATAGTAGCCAAATCTTCTTCTATCAAAGACTGCTTGAAATCAAGCGGAGAAAAGTTTAACAGCAGTTATTAAAAACCAGCACCTTCATAGAAAGTGCTGGTTGTTTTTATTTTAACCAGAACTACTCTCCAAAAATATAAAACAGTTTCCTCGTCATGTTTCTATAAGGCTTTTCATCTATATTTATGCCTGGATTTTTTCACTACCTAAGCAATCGAAATAGAAAAAAGAAGTGGAAACTGAATCAGTTCCCAACTTCTCATTCATTATTAGTTCATTGATACGTGAACGTGGTCATAGTGGTTTTCTGTTACGCTACCACGATCTGGCATTGGATTCCAAGTGTAGGCTGGTCCGTATTTGCTATCGTATGGTGCGTAGAAACGTTGTTTCCAGATGATGTAGTTGATTCCACGGCTAGCCATATTTTGGATAGCATAATCTGCAATTTGGTCACCGAGAGCTGAGCTAACTGGGACCATGAAGTCAATCGCTAGACCTTTTCCGTGGTCACCTGGATCTCCTGGACGGTAACCACTAAATGATGTGATACCAAACAAGTTAGCTACTTCTTCTTTAAATGCAGCTGTTTGTGGTTGAAGACCTGCATTTTCAGATTTTGTTGCTGCAATAGTTGCATAATCAGGAGCCGCTGGTGCTGTATAAGTTGCTGATGCACCTTGACTTGGTTCAGCTTGGTAAGTTGCTGGAGCCGATTGAGCTTCTGTTACAGCCTCAGTTGTTGCTTCTGTAGTCGTTGTTTCTTCAACTGTTGTAGTTGTTTCAGCGGCCGTAGTTGTTTCCTCAACTGTTGTAGTTGGTTCAGCAGCCGTAGTTGTTTCCTCAACTGTAGTTGTTGGTTCAGCGACCGTAGTTGTTTCCTCAACTGTAGTTGTTGGTTCAGCGACCGTAGTTGTTTCTTCAACGACAGGTGCCGCAGCTTCAGTTGTTGCTTCTGACGATACTGTAGTTTCTGCTACAACTCCAGTTGTTGCTTCTGTTGTAGTTGTCTCCTCAACAGTAGTCGTTGTTTCTTCAACTGGTTGTGTCAAATCTTCGACTTGAACAGTTTGTTCATCTACTGTTACTTGATTCGTTGTTAAATCTGCTGTTGCACTTGCTACATCAGAACCAACTTCTTGAGGTGTATAAATCTCAACCTCTGTTACTTCCTCATTGTCGTTCACAGTTGTAGTCAGTACAGTTTCTGGAAAAATCAAGTCAATATTTGTGATTTTGTTCAAGTTTGCAAGGACATTTAAGTCTACTCCCAAAGCCTCTGCAATCGTGCTTAGGGTATCTCCGTACTTAATTGTGTAACTTGTTTTATTTTCGCTTTTAGCAACATCGTTTTGAATTTGCTCAACTGAACGTGGTGACCATACAATTTCTTCTGCTTGAGTCGCCAAGGTAGGGGCAAGTGATAGAGCTACTGTTGATGCTAAAATAATTCGTTTCTTCATACTATTCAAACTCCTTTTCAAATGTAGTACCTTTCTATCATAACATAAAGAAAAAAGAAAAAAAGCCCTTTGGGGGCTATTTAATAAAACTGTCTAAGCTCTGTAACAAACTACATTAATTGAAATAGTTTGTATGATTTTTGTCACAAAGCTGACATATTCTCTTTCATAAAGAGAGAGAAGGAATATCCGCTAAACAAGAAATCTGATGATTGCAATCCACCGGAGTTCCAAGGAAATTGATACTCTGAATGCTACTACTCTGAGCAAACTCGATATCCAAAGTACGATCCCCTATATAAAAGGTGCGGTCTGGTTTTAAATGGTATTTGCTGATAAGGTAGGTCGCTGCTTCTGGACTTGGTTTACGAGCAAAACCGCTCTGGCTTGTCAAAATTTCTGTGAAATAAACATCCAATCCCAAATCTCGTAAAATAGTCAAGGCATTATCGCCTTTGTGGGTGTAGACAAATTGCTGAATTCCTTGCTGATTTGCCCAGGCTAAAACCTCGCGCGCCCCCGGCATCAAGATGACCTGGGCATTCTTTTCAGCCAAGCTCTGAGCACGGACTTGATTGAGCCTATCAACATCCAAGCCTCTTTCTTCTGCCACTTGCACTAGTAAATCCTGGACAGAGTATTTCAAGATAAAAGCTCGAACTTTTTCCTTGTCAAAAGGAATGGAAAACAGTGCATAGGTTTCCTCAATCCCTGACAAAATAGCTTCATAGGAGTCCAATAAGGTCCCGTCTAAATCCCAAATAAAAGCCGTTTCTTGCATTTCTTATCCTTTCAATGTCATATAAGATTTGTAACGATAGCGTAGGAAAATCCAACGGAAACCATTATCCAAAAGCGTTCCTGCCCAGATACCAGGCAAACCCCATCCAAGAACAATTCCCATCAGGTAACCAGTTCCAATACGGATGCACCACATTCCAATACTTGTCGCATAAAAGGGAAGTCGGGCATTTCCCAAACCTTGCCAGACAGCTGTATAAATAACCGTCCCCGTTGTCATAGGAGTCCCTAAAAGTGAAAAAAGAGTCACTAAAACACTGGCTTTGATAGCCACAGGATCGCTGGTGTAGAGATAGCTTAGTGGTGTCCCGAGAGCATAGATACTAAGTGTTAAAGGCAACATGAGAAAGAAAGACAGCCAAAAAGTTTGCTTACTTAGTCTGTCCACCCTTGCCCAATCATTCTCCCCTACTGCTCGAGCTACCTGCATGACTGTAGCCGTAGCAACACCAAAAGCGGGCATGTAGTTAAACTGAGTCAAAACTTCACCGATAGCATTTCCCGCGACTGCCTCCGTCCCAAAGGAAACAACCAAGGCAATTATGACTACATCACCAGCCCTCATCATGAGACGTTCTCCCGCTGCAGGTAAAGCCAAGGTCAGAAGGTCTTTATCCAGTCCAAACGTCGGTCTCATATATGGAAGTTTTAATTGTGACCACAAAATTACAACCCCGATCAAACGTGACAAAATAGTTCCCCAAGCTACACCAGCTATCCCCATATCAAGGATAAAAATGGCGACACTTGAAAAAACAATATTTAAAGCATTGGATAAAAAACTAACATAAAGCGGCAGTCGAGGATTGTGGGTAGCGCGAATCAAGGCTCCTAGACTAGTCATCAAGCCCAGGAGAACGATTGTCCCACCAACTAAAGATAGGTATAAGCCACCACTTTCAGCCACAGCCTGTTCAGTACCTAAAAGACCAATCATCTCTTGACCTGCAAAGATGGATAAGACACCTAAAACCAAACTCAGTAGCAGAGTAATCTTAAGTGCTTCTGTCACATGGTAGGCTAGTCTAGACTGATCTTTCTGTCCCAAACTTTTTGATATAACACTAGAAATTGCTGCTCCCAAGGCAATAAAAATAGCCTGATAAATGGTGATAATATTTCCAGCTACAGACACACCCGAAATGGCGATCAACCCCAGATTAGCTACCAAGTAGCTATCTACCATCCCCATGAGCATCTGCAAGAAATTTTCACCCATGGCAGGTAAAGCTATGTTGAGAATATCCTTATTTTTCTTAAACAATCCTTCCTCCTGATGAAAAGAAACTCAGTTAGTTTCCCAACCGAGTTTACTTCCTCTGTCTTAAAGTCCTAGATAAGATTCTACTGCCACCTGCATATCTGCCGCTGCAACAGTTGTCTTGTGACGAACTGGAGCTGTTTCAAGGCCATCAACTGCTGGTGGCACTGCCACTCCTGAAATTTCGTGCAACTGAGCCAAGGCCTCAAAGTCGCTCAAACCTGATTTCCCTGTTACAGCTTCTACTGCAACTACTGGGAATTTATAAGGACTAGCTGTTGAAGCAATCACGGTCTTAGTCACATCATCTGTCGCCGCTTGGTATTTTTTATATACGGCCGAAGCAACTGCTGTATGAGGGTCCTCAATATAAGCATCTGCCTCATAAACACGCTTGATTTCTGCTGCTGTTTCTGCTTCAGTCGCATACTCTGCTGCAAAAAGGTCAAGAATCTCTGCATCAAAATCTGTCAATTCATACTGACCTTGGTTATTCAAAGCATTCATAAGTTCAGCTGTCTTAACCGCATCATTTCCCAAAAGATGGAAAATCAAGCGCTCCAAGTTTGAAGACACTAAGATATCCATAGATGGGCTAGTGGTTACCTTAAACTCACGCTTCTTGTCATAAACACGAGTTTTAAAGAAATCTGTCAAGACATTGTTGTCATTTGAAGCACAAATTAACTTGCCGACTGGTAGGCCAATTTGCTTCGCATAAAAGGCAGCCAAGATATTCCCAAAGTTTCCTGTCGGTACGGTGAAGTTAACCTTGTCACCAGCCTTAATCTCACCAGTTTTAACAAGCTGAGCGTAGGCATACACATAGTAGACAATCTGTGGTACCAAACGACCGATATTCATAGAGTTAGCTGATGAGAACTGGAGCTTGTTGGCTGCTAATTTTTCACGAAGAGCCACATCATTGAACATATGTTTCACATTAGTCTGAGCATCGTCAAAGTTTCCATCAATAGCGATAACATGGGTATTTTCGCCCGTTTGAGTGGTCATTTGCAACTCTTGTACCTTGCTGACACCGTCTTTTGGATAAAAAACGATAATTTCAGTACCTGGGACATCCGCGAATCCTGCCATAGCAGCTTTCCCAGTATCTCCAGATGTTGCTGTCAAGATGACAATCTTGTTTTCCAAGCCGTGTTTCTTAGCTGCCGTTGTCATAAAGTAAGGCAAGATAGACAAGGCCATATCCTTGAAGGCAATGGTTGAACCGTGGAAAAGTTCCAAGTTGTATTGGCCATCAAGTTTTACAAGAGGGGCAATTGCTGGTGTATCAAACTTGCTGTCATAGGCGTTGGTGATACAGTAGTCCAACTCTTCTGCTGTAAAGTCATCCAAAAAGGCTGACAAGACAAGCTTAGCTACTTCTTGGTAAGAAGCGTCTTTCAATGTGTCAAAATCCAAGTCCACCTTTGGATAACTAACTGGAGTAAATAAGCCTCCATCTGTTGCCAAGCCTTGCAAAATCGCTTGGCTGGCTGTTACTGTATTGTTCGCATCACGCGTTGATTGATAAACTAATGTCATAAATCTCTATCCTTTATCTATAGTCTCATTCATTATAACATGATTTTTCAGAAAATTCTTCCGTTATAAGAAATTTATACGTCCATTTCTTCTTTCAAAGGTTCTAAATAAGTCGTTTCACTCTGCCCTCTCATCTCAAGTCCTTTCTCTGCTATCGCTAGCAAGTCTTTGGAGAACTGGACAATCCCAGCTGTTTCTTCATCTGTGAGGTGTTTCTTAGAAAATTGTCTTCTCAAAGACTTGTAGTCACGACCAAAACTTTCAAAGAAAGGAGCTGTTTCTAGGTAAGCTTCAAGCTTGTCAAGATTCACCAACAAACCTAGATGAAAGGCTGCTGAAGCAAAAGTGCGGTCTAGTGGCTGGGTACAAACACTCCGAAATTCGACCGTTCCTCGAGTTGTTAAATCTTGGAATTGGTAGCTACGGTGCGTTTGGAAATCCTTCTCTTGAGGGACAAGAAGTGTTTCTTTCCCATTTAGAGTATAGGCAGGAATCTCGTCAGTAGCTAGGTAATCTCTAGCTCGAATCGGAGAAAAATAGTAGGTTTCTCCATCTCGTTCTGCTGTAAAAATCGCAGAATGGTCTAAATAATCAAAGAAATCATCCTCATCTTTAAAGAGTCTGGTATTGACACCAACATTCTCTGGATAAATCCCATGCATGGAGTCTTCCCAAAAAATATCTCGTGAAATCTGGGTGTCCCAGTCCGCTCCAGAAAACTCAGAATTGGCAAACAGGTAAGCTTTGGCTGCCTCTATCTGTGTGAAAGCATTGATGACACGTAGGTAGTTATCGGTCGAAACATCCAACTGGACTTGACTCCCGCAGATGAAGGCTCCGTATTGCGGAAAGTCATGTAAATGCGCACTTTCTTGGTGACTCCCCATACTCAGATAATCCATCAGCATCTGATAGCGTGGATAAGCCACAGGTCGATTGTCATTTTGATTCCAGTTTGGGTGAATCCCCCAACCCTGGATAGCATGATCCTTTTCTCCTAGCTTTTCCTGAATGACCTTCATATAGGCATCAAAGCGTCCTTGAACCTCTTGGATATCCTGAGCTCTACCAAAGGCAAACTCCAAGGTCGTGTAGGAAACCTCAAACAGAATCCGGTCCTGACTCTTTGGTTCTACAAGCTGAATTGGATTGCCATCCTGGTCCTCTTTTTCAACTTTCAGACTGAGAGCATTCACCAAAAAGCGCAACAAATCCTTGCTGACTTCAATATCTGTAGGTTGGCCTTTCGTATGAACGATAGGAAACTCCAACTCAATACCGATGTAGAGATCTGGATTTTCTTTGATATTTTTTAAATAGCGGTCTTTTAATAACTGAATTGAAGGGGACATACATACCTCTCACTCTAACTTCTCATACTAGAAAATAAATTACTCTCTATTATACCAAAAATCAGAGATAATCTTGTCGAAAACAAACTTTTTACAAAATAAGGACAGATTTGGAATTTATATTAAATTTTACATGTTTGCTTTTAAAACCTATTCTAAAAATGTTGATATATTAATATCTTTAAAAATCATTACTCCTATAATTTTTGTATAATTTAATTTAATTTGTTGATTTTTTTATGAAAACGGTTTATACTTAGTTAGTCTTAAAGTTTTCTTAAACTACAAGTCAAACATTTTATAAGGAGGAATGACAATAATGAGTATCGGAATCATTATTGCGAGTCACGGTGAATTTGCCGCGGGTATTCATCAGTCAGGATCTATGATCTTTGGTGAACAAGAAAAGGTTCAAGTTGTAACCTTTATGCCAAACGAAGGTCCAGATGATTTATACGCAAAATTCAACAATGCTGTGGCTGCATTTGACGCAGAAGATGAGGTTCTAGTCTTGGCTGACCTTTGGAGTGGTTCTCCATTTAACCAAGCTAGCCGCGTAATGGGAGAAAATCCTGAGCGTAAATTTGCCATCATCACAGGACTTAACTTGCCGATGTTAATCCAAGCCTACACCGAACGCCTGATGGACGCTAATGCCGGAGTGGCTAAAGTTGCTGCGAACATCATTAAAGAAGCTAAGGATGGCATCAAGGCTCTTCCAGAAGAGCTAAACCCAGCTGAGGAAATTGCAACTGCTGCAGCTGCTCCAGTAGCCCAAGCTGCTATTCCAGAAGGAACTGTTATCGGAGACGGAAAATTGAAAATCAACCTTGCACGTCTTGACACACGTCTCCTTCACGGGCAAGTCGCAACTGCTTGGACACCAGATTCAAAAGCAGACCGTATTATCGTTGCTTCAGATAACGTTGCAAACGACGAATTGCGTAAAGAGTTGATCAAACAAGCAGCTCCTAACGGAGTAAAAGCTAACGTTGTGCCAATCAAAAAATTGATTGAGGTTGCAAAAGACCCTCGTTTTGGTAACACACACGCCCTTATCTTGTTTGAAACACCTCAAGATGCCCTTCGTGCTATCGAAGGCGGTGTACCAATCAAGACTCTTAACGTTGGATCAATGGCTCACTCAACTGGTAAAACAATGATCAACAACGTATTGTCAATGGACAAAGACGACGTTGCTACATTTGAAAAAATGCGTGACCTTGGTGTTGAATTTGACGTACGTAAAGTACCAAACGACACGAAAAAAGATTTGTTTGACTTGATTAGCAAAGCTAACGTTCAATAATTAACATTAAATAGAAAAGGAATAAAACCATGTCAGATATTTCAATCATTTCTGCTATCTTGGTTGTAGTTGTTGCCTTCTTCGCAGGTCTTGAAGGTATCCTCGACCAATTCCAATTCCATCAACCAATCGTAGCATGTACCCTTATCGGTCTTGTAACTGGTAACCTCGAAGCAGGGGTTATGCTTGGTGGATCACTTCAAATGATCGCCCTTGGTTGGGCTAACATCGGAGCTGCCGTAGCTCCTGACGCGGCTCTTGCTTCTGTTGCTGCTGCAATTATCATGATCAAAGGTGGTAACTTTACTACTGAAGGTATCGCAGTCGCAACTGCAACTGCAATCCCTCTTGCCGTAGCTGGACTTTTCTTGACTATGATCGTTCGTACAATCTCAGTTGGTTTGGTTCACACTGCAGATGCTGCTGCTAAAGAAGGAAACATTGCAGCTGTTGAACGCGCTCACTACTTTGCTCTTGCTCTTCAAGGTCTACGTATTGCTATCCCAGCTGCACTCTTGCTTGCAATGCCAACTGAAGCAGTTCAAGGAGTATTGGAACTTATGCCAGAATGGCTTAAAGGTGGTATGGCTGTCGGTGGTGCCATGGTCGTTGCCGTTGGTTACGCTTTGGTTATCAACATGATGGCTACTCGTGAAGTATGGCCATTCTTCGCTATCGGTTTTGCTCTTGCAGCAATCTCTCAATTGACTTTGATTGCCCTTGGTGTCATCGGTGTTGCCCTTGCCTTCATCTACCTCAACCTTTCTAAACAAGGTGGAAACGGTGGCGGAGGAGCTGCAACTTCTAACGATCCAATCGGTGATATCCTAGAAGACTACTAGAAAGGGGAACAATCATGGCTGAAAAAATTCAATTATCAAAATCAGATCGCCAAAAAGTTTGGTGGCGTTCACAATTCCTTCAAGGTTCATGGAACTACGAACGTATGCAAAACTTGGGTTGGGCTTACTCTTTGATCCCAGCTATCAAGAAACTTTACACTAAAAAAGAAGACCAAGCCGCTGCTCTTGAGCGCCACCTTGAGTTCTTCAACACTCACCCATACGTAGCTGCTCCAATCATGGGGGTTACTCTTGCACTTGAAGAAGAACGCGCAAACGGTACTGACATCGATGATGCTGCTATCCAAGGTGTTAAGATTGGTATGATGGGACCTCTTGCTGGTATCGGTGACCCAGTCTTCTGGTTTACAGTACGTCCTATCCTTGGTGCCCTTGGTGCATCACTTGCAGCAACTGGTAATATCGTTGGACCACTTCTCTTCTTCTTTGGATGGAATGCAATCCGTATGTCTTTCCTTTGGTATACACAAGAGTTTGGTTACAAGGCTGGATCTGAAATCACCAAAGACATGTCAGGTGGTATCTTGAAAGACATCACTAAAGGAGCTTCTATCCTTGGTATGTTCATCCTTGCCGTTCTTGTACAACGTTGGGTATCAATCAACTTCACTATCAACCTTCCAGGTAAACAATTGTCAGAAGGTGCTTACATCGTCTTCCCAGAAGGTCCTGTTACAGGTGGAGAATTGAAGGGAATCCTCGGCCAAGCACTTAGCGGTTTGAGTTTGGATAGCGTTCAACCACAAACACTTCAAGGTCAGTTGGACTCATTGATTCCAGGATTGATGGGACTTCTCCTTACTTTCCTTTGCATGTGGTTGCTTAAGAAAAAAGTATCTCCAATCACAATCATCCTTGCCCTCTTTGCAGTTGGTATCGCAGCTCGTTTCTTCGGTATCATGTAATCTCGGTGAGAATGTATAAACAAAAAAGAGAGTGGGACAGAAATCGGTAATTCGTTAGAATTCGATTTCGTCGTCCCACCTCCGCACAGTTGAGTAGGGCTGTAAAAGCTGATGAAATCAGCGTAGTAGAGCCCACTCAACCACTGCGTCTTGCTCGACAATCCAAAGACAATTGAGAGGCTAGGACTTTTGTCCCAGCCTCTTTTTTATTTTCAATTATTCTGCCAAGGCACCCATTGGATCCCATGGTGCAAGCACGATTGGTTCTGCTTCATAGGCAGCTTGTTCTTCTGCTGTCAGCAATTCTTTACGTACAACGATTTGGTAAGTGTATTCGTCCATCCAAGCATCTGAGGCAACAAAGTAACCATCTGTACCGACCTTGTCTCCCCATGAGTTTTCAACTTTCCACTTAGTTGATTTACCATTTTCATCCAAATCAACACCTGTCAAGACCATAGCGTGGGTCATCAAGCTTTCGCTGTAGTCCAAACGTCCTGCCTTGTCTTGAGTGAGTTGAATGTCCATACTTGATTCAAAGTCATAAACATCTGTCGCAAGGATTCCTGCTTTACGGTTGCTGAGCTGGCCGACATCTGAACCAAACCAGACAGTTTCTCCTGTTTGCATTTGGGCAATGGCCAATTCTTTCAAGCGTTCCATCGGTACGTTGATGTAGCGAACTGCACGGCTACCAACAACATTTCCCAACATCTCAACTGTGTAAGATCTACCGTAAGGTTTATCAGCAGTTGGAGCATTGATCACAGAAACATAGTCTTCTAGTGGAAGGTCAACATATTTCTTGTAAAATTCTTGTGGCGTGATGCCTTTTTCACTTTGGTAGTTGTTATCCTTATCGCGATAAGCAAAGTCAAATTGACGTGGTGGGAGACCTAGTGACATGGCAAGGAAATTAAAGATTTCTTGTAAGAGGTCTTCTTTCTTAGCTTGAACAGTCGCTTGGTCAGCGCCAGAAGCCAAGAGGTCACGCAAGATTTGAGCATCTTGACGAAGCAATTTGTTAAGGATTGCATTGAGCTCACGGCTACTGCTAGATGAAACAGACTCTGGATAAACAGACTTAGGAACGACACCGTATTTCTCAAAGAGAGAAACTACCATATCCCACTGACCACCATCTTGTTGTGGGGTTTGGAGTAGGAAGCTAACCTTGCGGCTTGTCAATTCTTGGTCAGCAGTCGCAATGACTTGCTCCAAGAACCAGTTAGATTTTTCATACTTGTCCCAGAAGAAGGTGTGGGCTTGTGACAATTCAAAGTTTTCTAGTTTGTATTGAGAGATGAGTTTGTGGCGGAAAGTATTAAGTGCCGCAAACATCCAGCAACGACCAGATGCTTTCTGGTTAGTGACCTTGTCCTTAGTCAAGTCAAGTGAGAAAACAGGTGTGTTGTCTACATGGCTTTGGCGACGCTCTAGGGCTGCAAAAATTCCATTGTGACTGGCAGCATTTTCGATAGCTTGGTATTTTACATTTGCTTCATAGTTGGCAAATAATTTATCTGTAAATGATTCTTGAATCGCGTTCATAAAATCCTCCTTTTTTCTTACTGTCTATTATAACGCTTTTCACAAAGGAAGCAACCAAAAACTGAAAAAGGTAGGGATATTTCCCCTACCTTTTCCGATTATCCAGTTTATTGAACACTCTCAAGCAACCCTTCTAGTTCTTCCTTGGTTAAACGACGCCATTCTCCACGTTTCAAATCCTCATCCAAGGTCAAAGTTCCCATGGTTAAACGTTGCAAGTCCACAACTTCCTTACCACAGTAGGCCACCATCCGTTTGACCTGGTGGAATTTCCCTTCTGCAATAGTCACTCGAACCAGACTTTCAGCCTTTTCCCTATCAATAGACAAAAGCTCCAGTTTGGCAGGCTGACAGGTAAAGTCTTTAAGTGGAATCCCTTGCGCAAATGTCTCAACATCTGCATCTGTCATCATTCCCTTGACCTGCGCCAGATAGGTCTTATCCACATGGCGTTTTGGTGAAAGAAGAGCATGAGCCAGCTTGCCATCATTGGTCAAGAGCAAGAGTCCATGCGTATCGATATCCAAACGTCCTACAGGGAAAACTTCCTTGGCACGTGCATAGTCATCCAACAAATCCAAGACTGTCTTGTGTTTAGGATCTTCAGTTGCTGAAATAACACCCTGGGGCTTGTTCATCATATAGTAAACAAACTCCTCGTAGTCTAATTTTTTACCGTCAAAACAGATCTCGTCTGTCTCTTCATCAATTTGTAGCTTTGCAGATTTTTCTTTCTTGCCATTGACCGTCACGCGCCCAGCCTTTAGAAAGTTTTTGACTCCCGTCCGGCTTCCTACTGCACAGGCAACTAAAAATTTATCTAATCTCATAGGGCTATTATATCATAAAAAGAGAGCGGTTTTCGCTCTCTTTTTCTCGGATTATCTTTCTCCAATTTATTTTTTAATCATACCTTCTATCCCTTTGAAAAGAATATCTGAAATAGCCTCTGGATAGCCTTCATAGCCATTCTGTTCTGTTAGGGCATCAATGATATTTCTAATTTGCCCATCCAAGATAATGGTTACTGCAGGAACGAGTTCATCTGAACCTTCTTTTTTAAACATTTCTTGCATAATTGATACTTTGTTACTCATATTTACTCCAATCTTTTTTAAAAATTTTATTCATAGTACTCCACGAGACTTATTATTCCTTCTCACCTTCCGCAACCAAATCATATGGAAAATACGGAAGGTCTTTATTCGTTAATCGTTAACCAAATTAGTTTTTTAATCACTTTATTCCTTCTATGTACATTATTGACTACACAGATGTAGAGAATGAACAAGAGAACAGAATAAATCAGCAATCCTAAAAACTTTGCATAGACTAGGTAAACTATCAAGCAACCTATCAAACTGATACTACTAATACAAATAAATACGAAAGCAAGAGTTCCATTTTTCTTTGCTATTTCTAAAAACTCTGAGTACTCAATGTCCGTAAACAATGCAGGATATAAGTCCAAGTCTTTGTCATAATAGTCAACTACAAATTTCCCTATGAGCAAGGAAAGACAGGAACATAGAATGAAACTAGAATATTTGATAGTAGGTATATCAAAAATGGTTAAACCATTCAGCAATCTAATAATGGGGAGAGATAGCAAAGTGAGTCCAAGAGTATAGTAATGGTAATTCTTAGATGTTCTTTCGAGAATTGAAAAGTAAAGTTTCTTTTCTTTTAAGTCATAATAGACTATTTTGTTTTTATACAATCCTAGATTAACTAGTTTCCTATTGTTTTTCATTCTTTTAGTCATTGTTCAACATCTCTTTCTCAAACCACTGGACTTCAATTTACTCTAATCTCAGAAAATCTCTAGCTCACTTCTTATACTAGAGAAATCTTTCCCCTTTGTCAACATTTCGCCGGTGTTTGCCCTTTATTAGAAACCATTCTCACTTCGAGTTCGCAACAAAAAAAAGCCGCCTGATTGGGCGACTTAATTTTTTTATAGGGAGATTATTATGAAAAAGTTTTAGGAGTATAAGTTAAGGTCTTCTTAACTTATGAGATAAGTATACAGCTCCTATCTTAAAGTTTCCTTAAGTATTTTTAAATGTGAGATTTTTCCATTTTACTTGCCAGTTTTTCTTAGATAAACGCTGTTGATAAAGCTTCATCCGGTCGTCATTTTCTAAAAAATGGGGAGTTGGAGAAACCTGAAAGTTCAAAATATCCTCTAAACCATAAGGAGCAAAGAGCTCTAAAGTTGCATCAGCATGCAAGCGAAGTCCTATCGCTGTACAACGTTCGGGATATTTACTCATAGCGTCACAGGAATTCACATACGGTTCCGTATGGGGACTATGCTGATGCATATAGGCTTGATTCTTCAGCTCCCATTGATACTGAGGAAAATCCTCTCTCAACTTGTTTTCTATTGCCAGCGTTTCTTCATAACTCACCTCTGGGTCAAAGAAAATGACATCCACATCCGTTTCACGGTCAAAGGCTGGTTTATCTGACAAGAGATTCCAAATAAAATTTCGAACTGAACCAGCCGCCAACCAGGAATCTTTTAACTCCAAGTCACGGATGATGGTCAGAATAGCCATCATGTCAGGATTTTCTCTGAAAGAGTCTAAGATTTCAGTCTCATTTTTCAATATATTCATACCCCAAATGCTCATAAGCCTTGGCTGTCGCAACTCGTCCTGAACGAGTTCGCATGATAAATCCTTTCTGAATCAGGTAAGGTTCATACATATCCTCTACCGTCTCACGTTCTTCAGCGATATTCACAGAAAGAGTTCCTAGACCGACAGGACCACCGCCATACATCTCAATCATGGTGCGAAGGATTTTCTGGTCTACATAGTCCAAACCTTCATGGTCTACATCCAGCATAGTCAAGGCCTTATCCGTAATCACATCATCAATCAAGCCATCGCCCATAATCTGCGCAAAGTCACGCACGCGCTTGAGGAGACGATTGGCGATACGAGGAGTCCCACGACTGCGCAAGGCTAACTCGGAAGCTGCCTCATGAGTGATTTCCATCTCAAAAATATCTGCCGTCCGCTCGACAATCTCTGTCAAGTCGGCATGTTCGTAATATTCCATGTGACCTGTAATCCCAAAACGGGCACGAAGAGGATTTGAAAGCATCCCGGCTCGAGTTGTCGCCCCAATCAAGGTAAAAGGTGGCAATTCCAGATGAACGCTGCGACTGGTTTCACCAGCACCAATCATAATGTCAATGTAGAAGTCTTCCATGGCACTGTAAAGTACCTCTTCTACCGACATGGGTAAGCGATGAATCTCGTCAATAAAAAGAACATCTCCTGGCTCCAAGTCATTCAAAATCGCTACCAGATCACCCGCTTTTTCGATAACGGGACCAGACGTCTGTTTGAGATTAACTCCCAATTCATTGGCAATGACAAAGGCCATGGTTGTCTTCCCAAGACCTGGAGGGCCAAACAAAAGAACATGATCCAGCGCTTCATCACGCATTTTTGCTGCCTCGATAAAGATTTGAAGCTGATCCTTTACCTTGTCCTGACCGATATATTCACGTAAATATTGGGGACGGAGGGTACGCTCTACCAACTCCTCATCACCCATGATTTCATTATCTAAAATTCTACTCATGTTCCTATTATAGCAAAAATCCAGCCTACAAACAAAAAAGCCACCTGATTTGGTGGCTTCTTTAGGGAGATTATTATGAAAAAGAAAAGTTTAGGATTTCTATTAAATAAAGTTAGGAGGTCTTTATTTAATGATTATAGGATACATGAGTAAACTTAAAGTTAACTTAAGATAAAATGATTATATTTTTTCTTGCTAGAAATCTTAACCAACACCAACCAAAGCAGAAAAGTTAGGAGGCAGATACTCACCACTATTAAGTATGTTTCTTCCTTTGTTAATAGCTCCTGCCAATGAATCTGGACCCCCAATTTTTCTTGAAACTCTTCTAACAAGCTATTATTCCCCATAAATGTACTATCTAATTGCTCCCTCATTAAGACCTGTCTATAGAGCGAAGCAATATAGGTAGCTGGCGTGCACTTCATGAGAACTTGAGCGAAGTTAGGAAGAATTCCCATCGGAACATAAGTACCCACTAAAAATCCTGAAGCTGTACCTACAATTGTAGCCAATTTACCCAGACTATCTACTGACTGGAAATGATAAATCAGGAGTGCATTTACCAATGTTGAAAGAAGGCTACTTAGCAACATGATCAAACTGATTTCGAGTAGATGACTCATGATCGGGATTTCTTGGAAATAAAGGCTCATAATTATAAACATAAAGACCTGCATGACAAAGGAAATGACAAAGCTACTGATAAGATAAGACAGATCCAAACCCCATCTTCCTAGGTCTGTCAAAAAAAGATCCTGATCCACTTGATTTTCACGGTCTTGTACCATCTGGGTCAGAGCAGCAAAACTGGTCGTAATTCCTGTAACTGCTAATGTTCCTCCCATCAACCAACCGTTTAAAAGACTCGTACTATTGGGAAGTTGGGACCAAGCATCTGTCAAATTCTTCTGCAAAAAGATGATATAAAGTAGAAAGGAAATCAAAGCTCCTAGTAATGAGAAGAAAACTCCTGAACGATTACGAACATACAACAAAAAATCACGTTTTAATAAGGCTAACATTAGCGTACCTCTCTTCCTGTAAGAGCAATGAAGGCATCGTCCATAGTTCCTGGACGAAATTCAAAGCCAGCTATCTTCTCACGAACTTGGGTCAAATAATCTATAGCTTCCAATTGGGTCTCGGGATAAAGACTATACTCAAACTCATTTTCCTTTTCCACAGGCATATTTTTAGGTAAGAATTTCTCCACCTGCTTATCCTTAAAACAAATTTTTAAAAGATTAGAAGCGTACTCACTTTTAATTTCAGCAGCAGAACCTTGGGCAATAACCTTTCCATGATCTATAATATAAAGTTGATCTGCCTCATCTGCTTCATCCAGATAATGAGTCGTTAAGATAATAGTCATCTCTTCATCCCTTTGTAGACGGTACAATAAGTCCCAAATGGATTTACGAGTCTGAATGTCTAGTCCTGTCGTCGGTTCATCTAAAAAGAGAATATCCGGTTTTGAAAGGAGAGCACGAGCAATGTCAACTCGACGTTTCTGTCCTCCGGATAAAGTTCCATAAAGTTGTTTTTGAAAAGCTGTCAAACCCAGTTGATGGATCAACTCATCGACACGATTATAGGTAATTCCCTTATATTGTTTGGCTCGAATGGCTAGGTTTTCTTTGACCGTCAACTTTTCATCCAATACACTTGCTTGAAAAACAACTCCAATCCTAGTATTGGGCGCATAGATGATTTGACCATTAGTTGCTCGTTTAAGTCCGATTAACATTGAAATCGTGGTCGATTTTCCAGCCCCATTAGGTCCTAAGATTGCGTTAAAACTTCCTTTTTTAAACTCTAAATTTATATCTCTTACTGCTGTATGGTCTCCATAGTTCTTAGTGAGGCCTTTTGCTTGTAAAATCATATTTCCTTCCTCCTTTTTACACCTTCAGTTTAACAAAAAGAAAAAAGAAAAAATATAGTTTGGTGCTATGTGGTCGAAATGGATGATTATGTGGTCAATTCTACCTTAAAACTTCTGCATTTGAACATAAAAAAAGCCACCTGATTGGGTGGCTCCTTTAGGGAGATTATTATGAAAAAGAAAAGTTTAGGATTTCTATTAAATAAAGTTAGGAGGTCTTTACTTAATGATTACATGATACATGAGTAAACTTAAAGTTAACTTAAGATAAAAGAATTATTTTAATTTTTTTCGATCCACCCAAATCATTCCTGTACAATCATAAGTAGATAAGGTTTCAAACCCCAGAGAACGGTAAAAAAACCAAGGTTTTTTCTGTCTGTTCAGTCGCAAGTTGTATTTGGTAGGCATCCTTATAGTCAGCCAAGGCTTCTTTCATCAAGTTACTACCAATTCCTTGGCGCTGATAGCTAGGCAAAACAATCAAATCCTGGACAAAAACGGATGAAAAACCGTCTCCAACCAGACGCACTAAACCAACGATTTCCTCACCATCATGCGCTAGATAAATGGCCAGTGAGTGAGACAAGGCCTGCTCCAACATCTGTGGTTGATTGGTATAGTTTGTCCAGCTAACTGCCTGATAGAGATGCAAAACGTCATCAATTGAAACAGATATTTCTTTTGTAATGTTAATCATAGCAAACCTCCCTACCATTTTCTAAGAGATTTTAACTGATGTCCTTCTTCTTTATTTCACAACAATGTTAACCAATTTAGTTGGCTTCAATAGTCCAGTGGACTATTGAAGGTGGCAAATAGTGCTAATAAACTCGTTATTTAACAACAATATTAACGAGTTTGTTCGGTACCGCAATTACTTTCACGATTTCCTTGCCATCAATCTCTGTTTTGACTTTTTCGTCAGCCAGAGCCACTTCTTGCAATTCTTCACGTGAAAGGTCTTTCGCAACCATGAGTTTGGCACGGACTTTACCTTTGATTTGGACGACGATTTCGATTTCGTCTTCAACCAATTTGCTTTCGTCCCATGTTGGCCAAGCTACGTAAGAGATAGACTCACCTGTTGCTGCGACTGTTTGCCAGAGTTCTTCTGCCAAGTGAGGGGCAAATGGGGCTATCAATTGGATAAAGCCTTTGGCGTAGTCCACATAGAGTTTGTCTTCCTTGTTGGCCGCATTAACAAAGACCATGAGTTGGGCAATGGCTGTGTTGAATTTCATGGACTCGATTTGCTCAGTGACAGCTTTAACGGTTTCGTTATAAACCTTGTCAAGGGCACCATTGTTTTCCGCAACGATTTCCTTACTTGTGATCAAACGGTAAACACGGTCGAGGAACTTACGACTTCCTTCCAGACCTTCTTCTGACCAAGCGATTGAAGCATCGAGTGGTCCCATAAACATTTCATAGACACGAAGGGTATCAGCACCATATTGTTCCACCACATCGTCTGGGTTGACCACGTTCTTGAGGGATTTAGACATCTTGGCTGGTGCTTGCTCCAATTCTTCTCCTGTTTCCACATGGAAGAAGGAACCGTCACGTTTTTCAACCTTGTCAGTCGCTACAAGAGCACCACGGTGGTCACGGTAGCTTGTTCCTAAGATCATTCCTTGGTTAAAGAGTTTTTGGAATGGTTCTTTAGTTGGAACAACATCGATATCATAAAGGAATTTGTGCCAAAAGCGAGCGTAAAGCAAGTGAAGAACAGCGTGTTCTGCACCACCCACGTAGATATCGACTGGCAACCATTGTTTGAGGAGGTCCTCATCGGCCAATTTCTCAGTGTTATGTGGATCGATATAACGGAGGTAGTACCAGCTTGAACCAGCCCATTGTGGCATAGTGTTGGTTTCACGACGACCTTTGATCCCATCTTCACGAGTCACTTCTAGCCAGTCTGTTAAGTTAGCTAGTGGGCTTTCCCCAGTACCTGAAGGGCGGATGTCCTTGGTTACCGGCAAGACAAGTGGGAGGTCGCTTTCTGGAACGGCTGTCGAAGTCCCATCTTCCCAATGAATGATTGGGATTGGTTCACCCCAGTAACGTTGACGGCTAAAGAGCCAGTCGCGGAGGCGGTAAGTCACCTTCTCTTGGCCACAGCCTGCTTCTTCCAACCAAGCGACAATCTTGGCAATCGCATCTTCTTTGTTGAGCCCATCTAGGAATTCTGAATTAACGTGAAGGCCATCTTCAGTATAAGCAGCTTCTGCTACATTTCCACCTTCCAACACTTCTACGATTGGAAGACCAAACTGTTTGGCAAATTCCCAGTCACGTTGGTCATGGGCAGGTACAGCCATAACAGCACCTGTTCCGTAACTAGAAAGAACATAGTCGGCAATCCAGATTGGAATTTCTTTGCCATTTACAGGGTTGATGGCATAAGCACCAGTCCAAACCCCTGTTTTTTCCTTGGCAAGGTCTGTACGAGCCAAGTCTGATTTCAAGCTGGCTTGGTGTTTGTAATCAGCTACAGCCTCAGCTTGTTCAGGTGTTGTGATAGCATCTACCAAGTCATGCTCAGGCGCCAAAACAGTGAAGGTTGCCCCGAAAAGAGTATCCGGACGTGTCGTAAAGACGGTGAATTCCTTGTCTGTTCCTTTCACTTTGAAAGTGACATTGGCACCAGTTGATTTACCAATCCAGTTGCGTTGCATATCCTTGATAGACTCTGGCCAGTCAAGATCATCCAAGTCATTGAGCAAGCGCTCTGCATAGGCAGTGATTTTGAGCATCCATTGGCGCATTGGTTTGCGGACAACTGGATAGCCTCCACGCTCAGATGTTCCATCTGGAAGAACTTCTTCGTTGGCGATAGCTGTTCCCAATTCTTCAACCCAGTTTACTGGCACTTCAGCTTCATAAGCCAAGCCTTTTTCGTAAAGCTTAGTGAAAATCCATTGCGTCCACTTGTAGTAGTTTGGATCTGTAGTATTGACTTCACGGTCCCAGTCGTATGAAAATCCAAGCGCATTGATTTGGCGTTTGAAGTTGGCAATGTTTTCAGCGGTGAATTCCGCTGGGTCATTCCCTGTATCCATAGCATATTGCTCCGCAGGCAAACCAAAAGCATCCCAGCCCATTGGGTGAAGGACGTTGTAGCCTTGGGCACGTTTGAAACGACTGAGAATATCTGTCGCTGTATAGCCTTCTGGGTGTCCTACGTGCAGACCTGCTCCAGATGGATAAGGGAACATGTCCAATGCATAAAACTTAGGTTTTGATGCATCTGTTCCTGTCTTAAAGGTGTGATTTTCAGCCCAGTGTTTCTGCCACTTAGGCTCGATTTCTTTATGATTGTAAAAACTCATGCTGTCTCTCCAATTTTCGTGATGCTCCTATTATACCATTTTTAAGGAAAATATTGTTTCTCTTTTCGTCATTTTTATCGTTTTGACCTTTAAATACTAGACATTTATACTGATAGTTTCTCAAATTTCTCCAATTTATATAATTTCCTATTCAAATAATTCTTAATAAATAATATTAATGCAAGTTAGTGCTTTTTATGGTAAAATATAGGAAAGTGCTTTCTCAGAAGGAGGGGAAAATGAACAAACAAACCATCGCTGTTTTAGGGCCTGGTTCTTGGGGTACTGCTCTGTCACAAGTTTTAAATGACAATGGACATGAAGTACGTATCTGGGGAAATATTCCTGACCAAATTGACGAAATCAATACACAACATACCAACAAACGCTATTTTAAGGATACTGTATTAGACGAAAAGATCGTTGCCTACCATGATTTGGCAGAAGTCTTGAAGGGCGTTGACGCTGTCTTGTTCGTAGTCCCAACTAGGGTGACAAGATTGGTAGCTCAACAGGTAGCTGCTGTTTTGGACCATAAAGTAGTGATTATGCATGCTTCAAAAGGTCTCGAGCCAAATAGTCACAAACGTCTTTCAACCATTCTTGAAGAAGAAATCCCTGAAGAGTTCCGCAGTGAAATTGTGGTTGTATCTGGTCCTAGTCACGCAGAAGAAACAATCGTCCGCGACATCACCTTGATTACTGCTGCTTCTAAAGATTTACAAACAGCTCAGTATGTTCAGACACTCTTTAGTAACCACTACTTCCGTCTTTATACCAATACAGATGTGATTGGAGTGGAAACAGCTGGTGCTCTTAAAAATATCATTGCTGTTGGTGCAGGGGCCCTTCATGGACTTGGCTTTGGTGATAATGCTAAGGCGGCGATTATCACGCGCGGGCTTGCGGAAATCACTCGTCTAGGAGTCAAGCTTGGAGCAAATCCATTAACTTACAGTGGTCTTTCTGGAGTTGGGGATTTAATCGTTACCGGAACTTCTATCCACTCACGTAACTGGCGAGCAGGTGATGCTCTTGGGCGTGGTGAAGCCTTGGCAGATATCGAAGCAAATATGGGAATGGTCATCGAAGGAATTTCAACAACCAAAGCTGCTTACGAATTGGCGCAAGAGCTTGGAGTCTATATGCCTATTACCCAGGCTATTTACCAAGTTATTTATGAAAATGTTAATATTAAGGATGCTGTTTCTGAACTCATGAGTAACGAGTTCAAGGCAGAAAACGAGTGGTCATAATCCCCGTTAGAAAGGAAGCTCATGAAGCAAAAAGTTAGAAAAGCTGTTATCCCTGCTGCGGGACTTGGAACTCGTTTCCTACCTGCAACCAAAGCCTTGGCAAAAGAAATGTTGCCAATCGTAGATAAACCAACTATTCAATTCATCGTAGAAGAAGCTCTCAAGTCTGGAATTGAGGACATTCTTGTTGTAACAGGGAAGTCAAAACGTTCTATCGAAGACCACTTTGACTCAAACTTTGAACTAGAATATAACCTTAAGGAAAAAGGAAAAACAGATCTCTTAAAATTAGTTGATGAAACGACTGGCATGCGCCTTCACTTCATCCGTCAAACACACCCACGTGGACTCGGAGATGCCGTTTTACAAGCCAAAGCATTCGTTGGGAATGAACCTTTTGTGGTCATGCTGGGAGATGACCTCATGGATATCACTGATGACAATGCTGTCCCATTGACCAAGCAACTCATGAATGATTACGAAGAAACTCACGCTTCTACTATCGCTGTAATGCCTGTACCACACGAAGAAGTCTCTGCTTATGGTGTCGTCGCTCCTCAAGGAGAAGGCAAAGATGGACTTTATAGCGTTGAAACCTTCGTTGAAAAACCAGCACCTGAAGACGCACCTAGTGATTTAGCCATCATTGGTCGCTATCTTCTCACACCAGAGATTTTTGCTATTCTTGAAAATCAAAAACCTGGTGCCGGAAATGAAATCCAGCTAACAGACGCTATCGATACCCTCAACAAAACTCAACGTGTATTTGCTCGTGAATTCAAGGGGGCTCGTTATGATGTTGGAGACAAGTTTGGCTTTATGAAAACTTCAATCGACTACGCACTTAGACATCCTCAAGTCAAAGATGACTTGAAAACTTATTTGATTAACCTCGGGAAAGAACTCTCAGGAGAAAAATAAGCCCTTAAACCAGGTTGAAAATACCTGGTTTTTTTGTTGCCTAAACACCTCCAAAGCTAGTCCAAGCCTAATTTCTTGCAATCATTGCTTTTATGGTATAATAATAAGGAGTGAGGAAAGAAATGAAGAATAAATTATTATCTATGAAAGAAAAAGGACTGGCTTTCCTTCAGTCCCTTAAAACAAAACTAAAAAATATACATCTAGGAAAAAAAGGTCCTAAAAATTCTAAAAAGAAAAAGCAAACCAAAACGAATATTTGGACTATCTTTGCCAATATCTTACTGGGAATCAAGGCAACCTTTAATACCCTATTCATCATCGCCTTTCTTGGTGGACTTTTAGGTACTGGGGTTGTTTTCGGTTATGCTGTATCTCTGTTTGACAAAGTGACCGTCCCTCAAACAGAAGATTTAGTCAAACAAGTGAACGATATTTCATCCATCTCTGAAATTCGCTATGCTGACGGTTCCATGATTGGCGCTATCGAAAGTGACCTCCTTCGGACTTCTGTCGCATCAGATGCTATCTCAGACAATCTCAAACAAGCTATCGTTGCGACTGAGGATGAACATTTCGCAGAACACAATGGAGTCGTTCCTAAAGCGGTTATTCGTGCCAGTCTAGGAAACTTTATCGGACTTGGTTCTTCTAGTGGAGGTTCTACACTAACACAGCAGCTCATCAAGCAACAAGTGGTTGGTGATGCTCCTACACTAACCCGTAAAGCTACTGAAATCGTGGATGCCTTGGCCTTAGAGAGAGCAATGAGCAAGGACGAAATCTTGACAACTTATCTCAATGTCGCTCCATTTGGTCGTAACAATAAAGGGCAAAATATCGCAGGAGCTCAACAAGCAGCCAAGGGTATTTTCGGTGTTGATGCCTATCAGCTAACGATACCTCAAGCAGCCTTCATAGCAGGCTTGCCACAAAGTCCTATCTCTTACTCACCTTATGAATCTACGGGAGAAATGAAGAGCGAAGAGGATATGGCACTTGGTATCAAACGCTCTCAAGATGTTCTTTACAATATGTACAGAACAGGAGTCCTCAGTCAGGAAGACTACGAAACCTATAAAGCATACGACATCAAACAAGATTTCTTGCCAGCAGAAAGTGTAAACGTAGCTTCTAGGGGCTATCTCTACTTTACTGCACTTGATGAAGCAACTAATCTCATGTATGATTACTTGGTACAAAAAGACAACGTCTCTGCCCAAGAACTCAAGAACGAATCTATCCAAAAATCCTATCGTGAATTAGCTGAAAAAGAGATTCAAAATGGTGGTTACCGTATCACAACTACAATCGACAAAGCTATCCATACTGCCATGCAAGATGCAGTAGCCAACTATGGCTATCTTGTCGACGATAATACCGGTCAACCTGAAGTCGGAAATGTTTTGATGGATAATCAAACGGGAGCTATCTTAGGTTTTGTTGGTGGCCGCGATTACCAAAGTAACCAAAACAACCACGCTTTTAATACCAAACGTTCTCCTGCTTCAACTACTAAACCAATCCTAGCCTACAGTATTGCCATTGACCAAGGTTTGATGGGAAGTGCCAGTGTCCTATCTAACTATCCAACTAACTTCTCAAACGGAAACCCAATCATGTATGTCAATAGCTCTGGTACTGCCATGATGAGTCTTAAAGAAGCTCTCAATTATTCATGGAATATCCCAGCCTACTGGACTTATCGTACCCTCCGTGAAAAAGGAGTCGATGTTCGCTCTTACATGGAAAAAATGGGCTATGAAATCCCAGAATACGACATTGAAAGTTTGCCTATGGGTGGAGGAATCGAGGTTACTGTAGCTCAGCATACAAACGGATACCAAACCTTAGCCAACAACGGTGTTTATCATAAGAAATTCATGATTTCGAAAATCGAAAAAACGAATGGTGAGGTTATCTATGAGCATAAAGACGAACCTGTTCAGGTATACTCTAAAGCGACCGCAACCATTATGCAGAGCTTATTGAGAGATGTTATTTCGTCACGAATCACTTCAAGCTTCCAGAGCGACCTTGCTGCTATCAATCCAAGTTTAGCAGGTGCCGACTGGATTGGTAAAACTGGTACAACCAATGATGATGGCGATATGTGGCTGATGCTTTCAACTCCAAGATTGACACTTGGGGGTTGGCTTGGTCACGATGACAACCGACCTCTTGGTAAGGGAGCTGGTCACTACCGCAATGCTAAATATATGGCCTATCTGGTAAATGCTATCCAGCAAGCTTCTCCTTCTGCTTGGGGTTCTGAACGATTTAGCCTGGACTCAAGCGTCACTTCTTCTCAAGTCCTTAAGTCGACTGGTCAGAAACCAGGTAAGGTTACTATTAACGGTAGAGAAATTGAAGTAACTGGAGAAATGGTAACCAGCTACTGGGCAAACCAAACTGGTGCTCCGACTACTACCTACAGATTTGCTATTGGTGGAAGCGATGCTGACTACCAAAATGCTTGGAATACTATTTTGGGAAGCTTACCAAAATCATCTAACTCCAACAATAATAACTCAAATAATAATCGAAACAACAATCGAAATAATAGCAACAACAATAATAACGGTAATAGTAACAACAACAATAATAACAACAATAACGGTAATAATAATAGCACTAACCAACAACGATAAGTTTCTTACCGATAGGAGAGCGAGAAATGATGATTCTCGCTCTCTTTTTTCTTTTTCTCATTCATGGTACAATAGTTTCATGAATCACTATCAAAAGAATATTTTTAAGGGGACCATCTACTCCCTCCTATCTGGATTAATATGGGGTATTTGTGGTATTTTAGGAGAATTCTTCTTTACCCATTATCAAGTCTCCTCTGGTTGGATTACTTCCATGCGATTAACTATTGCAGGTGGTTTCGTACTTATCCTTTCTAGCTTTAAGTTCCGCTCACAGTTATTCGATCTTTGGAGAAATCGTAACAACTACCTGCCTTTTCTGGCATATGCTATCTTAGGAATCTTCTCCGTTCAGTATTTCTTTTATCTCTGTGTAGAATACTCTAATGCGACAACGGCAACCATCCTACAATTTATCAGTCCTGTTTTCATTCTGATCTACAACCGTATCATCTACAAGAAAAAGGCTTCTAAAAAAGCAATCTTCTATGTTTTAACTGCTATGCTTGGGGTCTTTTTGATGGCTACTAAAGGCGATCTGTCTAAACTATCCATCACTCCCCTCGCATTGCTGACAGGGCTTCTCAGTGCTCTGGGAGTTATGTTTAATGTTATCTTGCCCCAGCCATTTGCTAAAAAATACGGTTTTGTGCCAACTGTTGGTTGGGGAATGTTGCTGGCTGGACTCTTTAGTAATTTTCTCTATCCTGTTTATAGAATTAGTTTTCAGCTTGATTGGGTGAGTATCTTGATTTGTTTGACCATTGCCTTTTTAGGAACAGCCTTTGCTTTCTTCCTATCCATGAAAGCTGTCTCGCTCGTTTCTCCTTTGGTGGTGTCAGTCGTCAGTGCAAGCGAACCTTTGTCATCAGCTATTCTAAGTGTTCTATTTCTAGGTCTGGTCCTAGATGGGTATCTGCTTCTGGCTATGATCTTGATTATTATTCCCATGATCTTCTTATCCATTGAAGAATCAAAAGATAAATTGAAAGAATCCTCTTTTAACACTTAAGGCTTCAAAATTGAAGCCTTTTTTGGTAGAATAGTAAGCATTACAAAGAGTGAGGAGACACCTATGACTGCTACAAAAATGAATGCACAAGAAATTATCCAATTTATCGCTAATGCTGAAAAAAAGACAAGTGTCAAAGTGACTTTTGAGGGGGAACTCGCCGGATCCATCCCTGCTTCAGTTGTTAAACTTGGAAATGTTCTCTTCGGAGATTGGAAAGATATTGCTCCCCTTCTCGAAGGACTGACTGAAAACAAGGATTATGTTGTTGAGCAAGATGCCCGTAACTCTGCTGTTCCTCTCCTTGATAAGCGCAATATCAATGCTCGTATCGAACCAGGTGCCATCATCCGTGACCAGGTTGAGATTGGTGACAATGCTGTTATCATGATGGGAGCTGTTATCAATATCGGTGCTGAAATCGGTGCTGGCACTATGATTGACATGGGTGCTATTCTAGGTGGACGTGCTATTGTCGGTAAAAATAGTCACGTAGGTGCCGGTGCTGTTCTTGCAGGTGTAATCGAACCAGCCAGTGCTGAGCCTGTCCGTGTGGGTGACAATGTCCTCATCGGTGCTAACGCTGTGGTTATCGAAGGTGTTCAAATCGGTAGCGGATCTGTTGTTGCAGCAGGTGCCATCGTCACTCAAGATGTTCCAGAAAATGTTGTGGTGGCAGGTGTTCCGGCTCGTATTATTAAGAAAATTGATAGTCAAACTCAACAAAAAACAGCGCTTGAAGATGCGCTTCGCACCTTGTAATTAGTAACAGAGGCGGAAATATTTCCAGCCTCTTTATCGTATCAGTAGAAGGAAATTAAATATGTTAGATTTGATCCAAACTCGACGCGATCTTCACCAAATTCCTGAGATCGGTTTAGAAGAAGTCAAGACTCAAGCTTATTTACTAAATGTCATTGAGAAATTAACAGCTGGTAAGGATTTTGTTCAGATTCGTACTTGGCAAACAGGTATTTTAGTGTATTTACAGGGAAGCCAGCCAGAACGTACCATTGGTTGGCGGACAGATATCGACGGACTCCCAATCGTTGAACAAACAGGCCTTTCTTTTGCCTCTCAACACCCAGACCGCATGCATGCTTGTGGACACGATTTTCACATGACCATTGCCCTTGGAAGTCTCGAATGTGCTCTAGAAAACCAACCCAAAAACAATCTCCTCTTTCTCTTCCAACCTGCCGAGGAAAACGAAGCAGGTGGCATGCTCATGTACAAAGATGGGGCCTTTGGCGACTGGTTGCCTGACCAATTCTATGGACTTCATGTTCGCCCCGACTTAAAAGTTGGACAAATTGCGACCAATACCCATACACTCTTTGCAGGAACTTGCGAAGTCAAGATTCGTTTCAAGGGTAAAGGTGGTCACGCTGCCTTTCCACATCAAGCAAACGACGCTCTGGTTGCAGCTAGCTATTTTGTCACTCAAGTTCAGTCGGTTGTCAGTCGTAATGTCGATCCTATCGAGGGAGCTGTCGTTACTTTCGGTGTTTTTCAAGCTGGGACAACCAATAATGTCATCGCTGATACATCCTTCTTACATGGAACCATTCGAGCTCTTACACACAACATGAGCCTCTTAGTTCAAAAACGTGTCAAAGCTATCGCTGAAGGTGTGGCAGCTGCCTTTGATATGGATGTAGAGATCGAACTCAAGCAGGGAGGTTATTTGCCAGTCGAAAACAACCCTGAATTAGCCCGGGAGTTGATGACCTTCTTTGATGAAAAAGAGGAGATTGAACTCATAGATATCGAGCCTGCCATGACAGGAGAGGACTTTGGTTATCTTCTCTCAAAGGTTCCTGGAGTTATGTTCTGGCTTGGAATTGATAGTCCCTATGCCCTTCATCATCCAAAGATGAGTCCTAATGAAGAAGCTCTGACAATTGGAGTCGAGGCTGTATCAAGCTTTTTAGCAAAGAAAGCTGCGGAGTAAACAATGAAAAAAAACCTACGCAAGCAGGTCTTGCAAGAACTCAAATCTCTATCAGCCGAAGAAAAGGAAGTCATGGACGCTTGGTTGACTGAGCAACTACTTCTACATCCCTTCTACAAGGAAGCAAAAGCCATCGCCACTTACCTGTCTTTTCCTCATGAATTCCAGACAGCTAGACTCATTGAACAAGCTCAAAAAGATGGGAAGACACTCCTCATTCCCAAAACCTATCCACATGGAAAAATGGACTTTGTTCTATATGAACCAGAGAAACTCGAAAGAAATTCTTTTGGACTTCTTGAACCTCAAGGAGACTTCACAATCCTTGAACCCTCTCAGATTGACCTGATTCATGTTCCTGGTTTGGCTTTCAACACTTCTGGCTATCGGGTTGGCTATGGAGGTGGCTATTACGACCGCTACTTAGAGCATTTCCCAGGCCATACTATTAGTACGATTTATCCATGTCAGATTCAGAATTTTCAACCTGAGCACTACGATATTCCTGTTGAGGAGGTACTCATCTATGAAAGAAATTTTTGATCGTCGGTATCCTGTCACGAGCTTCTTTCTACTCGTGACAACCCTGGTTTTTGTACTCATGTTTCTAACCAGTGGTTTCAACTATACCAGCGCAGCCACCTTGTATAAATTCGGAGCTGTGTATCCCCCTGCTATCAAGGCCATGCCTGAACAAATCTGGCGCTTATTCTCCGCAACCTTTGTCCACATTGGCTTGCAGCACTTTTTAGTCAATATGCTATCCCTCTACTTTTTGGGACGTCAGATGGAGCAAATCTTTGGTTCCAAGCAGTTTTTCTTTATCTACCTCTTATCAGGTATGATGGGAAATCTCTTTGTCCTAGTTTTTAGTCCCAATGCTATTACTGCAGGTGCTTCAACTGCCCTCTACGGTATGTTTGCCTCAATTGTTGTTCTCCGATATGCTTCACGCAATCCCTATCTCCAACAGCTTGGTCAATCCTATCTCTCCCTCTTGGTCATCAACCTAGTGGGTAGTATTTTAATGCCTGGTATCAGCCTTGCTGGGCATGTTGGGGGTGCTGTCGGGGGTGCATTACTGGCTATCGTCTTCCCAGTTCGAGGAGAACGAAAGATTTATAGCCCAGGCCAACGTGGTCTAGCAACCCTAGCCTTTATTGCTTTATCAGCTCTACTACTTTTTATCGGACTATTATAAGAACAAGAAAAACCATTGGAAACTCTCTCAGAGAGCTTTATTTCCAATGGTTTTTTTGAATCTATTTGAAAAGTAGCCTAAAATCCATTATTGTCACTGAGTTCTTTGAACCAGTGGCCTGATTTTTTCAAGCGGCGTTCTTGCGTTTCAAGGTCAAGCTCGACCAAACCATAACGATTTTTATAGCTGTTAAGCCATGACCAGCAGTCGATAAAGGTCCAGATCAAGTAGCCTTTACAGTTAGCACCGTCTTCAATGGCGCGATGAAGTTCAGCCAGATGACCTTTGACAAAGTCAATACGATAATCATCCTGAATCATTCCATTTTCGCGGAATTTATCTTCACCTTCAACGCCCATCCCATTCTCTGTCAACATCCACTCGATATTGCCATAGTTTTCCTTGATATTTTGAGCGATATGGTAAATCCCTTGCTCATAGATTTCCCAACCGCGGTGGGGATTAATCTTACGACCAGGCATGACATAAGGTTCATAGAAATGCTCTGGCAAGAGCGGACTATCCGGGTGCTTAGCAAAACGGGGCGCCATGACACGCAAGGGTTGGTAGTAGTTGACTCCAAGAAAGTCTACTGTATGTTGGCGAATGAGTTCCAATTCTTCTGCTGTAGAATCTGGCAGTAAATCATGCTCAGCTAAAATTGCCACTAATTCTTCTGGATAAGTTCCCAAGACAGATGGATCTAGGAAAGATTGAGCTTGGAATAGATCAGCAATGCGTGCAGCTTTGACATCCGCAGGATGCTGACTACGTGGATAGGCTGGTGTCAAGTTGAGAACAATCCCGATCTTAGAATCAGGTAAAACCTCATGGCAGGCCTTCACCGCAAGAGTGCTGGCCAGTTGAGTGTTATATGCTACCTGAACCGCAGCTTTGGCATCTACCTTATGAGGATAGTGGGCATCATAGAAATAGCCAAACTCAACAGGAACGATAGGCTCATTGAAGGTAATCCACTGGTCAACCAAGTCTCCGTAAGTTTCAAAACAGAAACGCGCATAGTCTTCATAAGCCTTGATGGTTGCCTTATTTTCCCAACCATCGCCATCTTCTTGAAGGGCAAAAGGCAGATCAAAGTGATAAAGATTGACTAAGAGAAGGATTCCCTTGGCCTTAATAGCTTCAAAGACCTGACGGTAGAACGCCACACCTTGAGGATTGACTTCCCCACGGCCTTGTGGGAAAATACGAGACCACTGGATAGAGGTCCGAAAGGCTGTATGACCTGTTTCTAATAATAGTTCGATATCTTTTTCCCAATTTTCATAAAAAGTCGATGTTTTGTCTGGTCCAATCCCATTATAGAAGCGATTTGGCTCTTCTTGGTACCAATAATCCCAAAGATTATCTCCCTTGCCGTCACCAGGCACTCGCCCTTCTGTCTGTGGCCCAGAAGTTGAGGAACCCCAGACAAAATCCTTTGGAAATTTTAGCATAGCACTACCTCTTTTTACGATTTTAATGTTTACTTTCTCTCATTATAAAGAAAAAACAAGGCAAAAACTAGTTACATTTTTGTCTTGTTTTTCTTCTGATTATAGATTTTATTTGTTTGTTAGGATTTCAAGAGTTTCAAGCAAGTTATCTGCGTGAACTTCGATTGTATCTCCTGTCGCCTTGATCTTCACTTCTACAATCCCGTCAGCTGCTTTCTTACCAACAGTGATACGGATTGGAAGACCAATCAAGTCGCTATCGCTAAATTTAACACCGACACGTTCGTTACGGTCATCCGTCAAGACTTCGTAGCCTTTATTTACCAAAGCTTCTTCGATACGATCTGTCAATGCAAGACTTGCTTCATCCTTGACGTTAACTGGAATCAAGTGCACATCAAATGGCGCCAATTCTTTAGGGAAGTTGATTCCCCAAGCATAACGGTATTCACCTTTTGGAGTCTTGTTCACAAAGAGGCGAGCGTGTTGTTCCATGACTGCTGAAAGGAGACGGCTGACACCGATACCATAGCATCCCATGATAATTGGAACTGCACGACCGTTTTCGTCCAAGACATCTGCTCCCATACTTGCTGAGTAGCGAGTTCCGAGTTTAAAGATGTGACCAATTTCGATACCACGCGCAAAGTTGAGAACACCTTGTCCGTCAGGAGAGATTTCACCCTCACGAACTTCACGGATATCGACATACTCGGCAGTGAAATCACGACCTGGGTTGACACCAGTCAAGTGGTAACCATCTTCGTTAGCACCTACAACAGCATTGCGACTATCTTGCACCTTGCGGTCTGCGATAATCTTGACATTTTCTGGAAGATTGACTGGGCCAAGTGAACCAAAGTCCGCTCCCAATAATTCTTTCACTTCCGCTTCGGTTGCAGGTTCTAAGAAGTCTGCACCAAGGTAGTTTTTCAATTTGACTTCATTAAGTTGGTCATTGCCAACGAGTAGGGCAACAACTGGCTCCTCGTCTGCGATATAAACCAAGGTCTTGATTGTTTGCTCTTCAGAGACATTCAAGAAGGCTGCGACTTCATCAATCGATTTGACACCTGGTGTTTCCACGCGAGCTACTTGATCTTCAGTCACAACACGGTTGCTTGGTTTGTAGGCGTTAGTTGCCATTTCCAAGTTAGCTGCATAGCTTGACTCACTTGAGTAAGCAATGGTATCTTCACCAGAAACCATCCATTTGAGCAATTCTGCCTTGATTTCTTTCTGTACATCTACAGGAATCTCGTCAAATGATGCAACAGACTTATCCAAAACGACCCAGCGGTCAAGGTCTGTACGAGCAGGTGTAATGGCCATAAACTCTTGGCTATCCTTACCACCCATGGCTCCACCGTCACCGATGATGGCTTTGAAGTCCAAGCCGCTACGAGTAAAGATACGCTCGTAAGCCGCTTTGTACTCATCATAGGTTACATCCAAGCTATCGTAGTTAGCGTGGAAGCTATAACCGTCTTTCATGATGAATTCACGGGTACGAAGAAGTCCATTACGCGGACGTTTTTCGTCACGGTACTTAGGCTGGATTTGGTACAAGTTCAAAGGCAATTGCTTGTATGACTTGACAGAATCACGGACAATCGCTGTGAAGGTTTCTTCGTGAGTGGGACCTAGGATAAAGTCAGATCCTTCACGGTTTTTCAATTTGTACAAGTCTTCACCGTAAGTATCATAACGGCCAGATTCACGCCAAAGGTCCGCACTGAGAAGGGCTGGAGCCAACATCTCAACTGCACCAATCTTGTCAAATTCCTGGCGCATGATATTCTTAGCTTTTTCAATAACACGGTTAGCAAGTGGTAGGTAAGAATAAACACCTGCAGATACTTGACGAACATAACCAGCACGCAACATAAGGGCGTGGCTGATAACTTGAGCATCGCTTGGCATTTCGCGAAGCGTTGGGATTAGCATTTTACTTTGTTTCATATTTTTCCTCTAATTCTTAAAAGAAGGTACGCATGATGTCGTTCCAAGTCACGGCGATCATCAAGACAACCATAATCACAACTCCAACTAGAGTAACGTAGGTTTCAATTTCTTGTTTCAGTGGTTTACGGCGAATAGCTTCGATGATGTTGAGCACGATTTTTCCACCGTCTAGTGCCGGGATAGGAATCAAGTTGAAAATCCCGATATTGATGGAAATCATAGCCAAGAAGAACAAAACATTTTCAAGACCATTTTTAGCAGCATCACTACTTGCCTTAAAGATAGCAACAGGTCCACCCAATTTATTCAAGTCAGGCTGGAAAATCAAGCTCTTCAAGGCATTGAGAATGCGCAAGGCTGAATCAGCCGCACTAGTAAATCCACCTACAAACATAGACCAGATATCTGATTTGAGTCTCGGTTGAACACCTAGAATATAGCGACCTTGGTTTTCCTCAGGGGTCACACTGACTTGCTTCTCAGTCCCATTTTCAGAGACTGTCACATCCAATACAGGTGCTGTTTTGTCCTTGGTCTCTGTCTCAACTGCCTGAATCAAATCTTGCCAGTTACTAATTTCGTGTGAACCGACTTTAGTGATTTGGGCCGTATTGTCAACACCGGCCTTAGCAATCGCGCTATCAGGGATGATACTAAAGTTATTGCTTTGCGTATCTCGAACGCCACCCTGCATGAAAATCAAAATCCAAAAGACGATAACTCCTAGAATAAAGTTATTCATAGGACCTGCAAAGTTGGTCATCAACTTGCCCCAGACAGTCGCATTCTGATATTGAACATCTAGCGGAGCGATACGAACTTCCGTCCCATCAGCTTCTACAATCGTTGCATCATGGTCTACAGAGAAAGTTTTTTCCTCTTCCAAAACCAGACCTGTAATAAAGAGTTTATCCTCAAAGTCAAACTGAGTGACCTGCATAGGAAGAGCCGTTTGGTCGACCTTCTTACCAGAAAGATTGATGCGCTTCACCTTACCATCTTCGGCCAAAGTCAAACTAACAGGAGTTCCTGTCTTAATCTCTGTGGTATCCTCACCCCAACCTGCCATGCGGACATAACCACCAAGCGGTAGGAGACGAATCGTGTAAGCAGTCCCGTCTTTCCCGATATGGGCAAAAATCTTTGGACCCATACCAATGGCAAATTCACGAACCAGAATTCCAGACTTCTTAGCAAAGTAGAAATGGCCGAACTCGTGAACCACCACGATAATTCCAAAAACAAGGATAAAGGTTAATAATCCTAACATTTAATATCTGTTCACCTTTCCTTAAAATAAGCCGAAGAGGTGCATAATAGGGAAAACAGCCAACATAGAGTCAAAGCGATCCAGTACTCCACCATGGCCTGGGATAAAGAAGCCTGAATCCTTGACTCCAAAATGGCGTTTCATGGCACTCTCAATCAAGTCACCCAATTGCCCTGCAATACTAAAGAAAATGGCAAAGAGTGTCATTTTGTAAATGCCGTAAGGAAGGGCAACCGTACTATCCACTAACATAAAGATAAGAGTGACAAGCATGGCAGCTAAAATTCCACCAAAGGCTCCCTCGATTGATTTGTTCGGAGAGACTCTCGGAGCCAATCTTCTCTTACCGAAATTCATTCCTATGAGATAAGCACCACTATCTGTTGCCCATACGATACAGAGGGCCAAAAGGGCTTTATCCAAACCTGCGATTCGAGCATCGACTAAAGCGTTGAATCCAAAACCAACATAGAAACTCATGGCAATCGGGTATACAGCATCTTCAATGGTGTAATTCTTGCTAAAAACAGTGCAACCTAACATGATAAAAATCACAACACCATATGCGACAACATTCCCATCTACAGGTAAAAATGTCAAGTAGTTTTCTAGGGGGATTGTCAGTGCAAAAGTCGCTAACAAGGTCAGCAGCCCCTCAGGGGTCATGGTATTTAACCCTTTCATCTGAAGCAACTCATGAACCCCTAGCATGGCTAGAAGTCCCATAGCAATCTGTAACCAAAGCCCACCAATCACCAAGAGCGGGATAAAGATTGCTAAGGCCAGAGCGGCAAATATAGTTCTCTTTAATAAATCCTTTTTCATAACTTTTCCTAAACTCCTCCAAATCGACGATTGCGGCGATTATACTCTGCAATAGCTTCTTTCAAAGCTTCCTCATCAAAGTCAGGCCACAAAACATCTGTGAAATAAAGTTCACTATAAGCTGCTTGCCAAGGCAAGAAATTGCTCAAGCGAAGCTCCCCACTCGTTCGAATGATTAAGTCCGGATCACGCAAGACCTTAGGCAAATGCCCTGTAAAGAGGTATTCCCCAATCAACTCTTCTGTAATATCGCCTGGATTCACCTTGGCATCCAAAACATCCTGTGCAATCAACTTGACCGCTTGTGTAATCTCAGCTCGTCCACCGTAATTAAGGGCAAAGTTAAGAATCAAACCTGTGTTTAACTTGGTCAACTCTTCCGCCTTTTTCAAAGCTTCAAAAGTTTGTTTTGGCAAGCGATCGGTTTCCCCAATCATTTGGATCTTCATGTTCTTTTGGTGCAATTCGGGGACATACTTATCATAAAATTCAACAGGCAAGTTCATGATAAACTTGACTTCCTGGTCTGGACGTGTCCAATTTTCAGTCGAGAAGGCATAGACAGTCATAGCCTTGACACCCATATCACTAGCAGCAATGGCTACCGTTCTCAAAGCATCCATCCCAGCCTTATGACCAAAGACACGCGGTTGCATCCGTTTTTTAGCCCAGCGACCATTGCCATCCATGATAACTCCGATATGTGCTGGCACCACTGCTGGTGTTTCTGTTACTTTATCTTTTTTTAAAAATCCAAACATGATTGTATTCCTATTCAAAAATCTATCGTTTCATTATACCATATTTTTCGCTTTTCTTCTATCATATTCTCTTATTCTAAGGCGGAATTCCCTATAGAACTCCTATCTTTCTAAACTAACAAGCCTTGCATTTCCCAAAGAAAGTTGATACAATAAAACATAAAGATTTATCCTTGTTCAGTCACAGGGGTTTTTTATTGAAAGGATCTTATCATGTCAAAAAAACTACAACGTAAAAAACAATTAAGAAACAACCTTCGTCGCTCAGGTGCACTTTCAAATGCTGTAAACAAGGTTGTCGAAGAAACAAAAAAAGTTGTGAAGCATGCTGAAAAAGCAGCAAGTGAGGCAGGAAAAGCTGTCTCTAAGCAAGTAGAAAAAGCTGTAGAAGCAACTAAAGAGCAAGCCCACAAGCTTACAACTTCTGTTGAAGATTTCGCAGCTGACCTAGGCGGACTTCCACTTGACCGTGCTAAAACTTTCTACGATGAAGGGATCAAGTCTGCTGCTGACTTCAAAAACTGGACAGAAAAAGAACTCCTTGCCTTGAAAGGAATCGGTCCAGCTACTATCAAGAAATTAAAAGAAAACGGCATCAAGTTCAAGTAATCTTTCTTGTTCCTTGCATTTCCGTGAAAAACTTGTTAAAATAAAGCCATTAGAGGTGTTTTGAATTCCACATTTTACAGAAAGTGGCGGAGCTGAGAAGTCCACAAATGTGTCAAAACTGGTTGCTAGTGAGTTGAAATTAAAAATTGAAATATAAATCTTTTTGTTTCCTTTTAGGACTAGGCAGCGAGTTGCAGGCTGTACTCAAGTACGCCAAGACGAGCTAACGACGTCATAAAAGCGAAACAAGAAGATTAAAGTTGCGGGCTCTGCCCGAAATTGGGTGGTACCGCGGATAAACACATTCGTCCCTGTCAAATTGATGACAGGGGCGATTTTTCTTTTACACCCTTAGCCAAAGGAGGTTGTCATGAAACAATCTTTCAAAACAAGTAAACTCTACTATGGTTTTCCTATCTTCATCTTAGGGTATCAGGACCAGAACTTTGGGTACAATATCACGACCTGCAGTTCCTCTTATAGCCTGGGAAATTGGCTGGTCATCGGTGTTGGCGCTGAGGAAAATGCAGCCGACCAGATTAAGCATTATCAACAGTTTACCGTAAACATCCCTGATGAAAACCTCATGCTTGAGATGGAGCAGGCTGGCTTTATCAGCCATCGGGAAAAGTTAAAACACCTAGGGCTTGACTATGAGATTTCTGAACGGACTCAGGCCCCGATTTTAGAGGCATGTCCAGTCGTATTGGACTGTCAGGTAGATCGGATTATCCAGGAAGATGGCATCTGCCATATCTTTGCCAAGATTCTCGAGCGACTGGCTGATCCAGAGCTCTTGGACGATAAAGAGCATTTTAAAAATGACTGCTTTGCCCCAACTTACTTTATGGGGGACGGTCACCAGCGCGTTTATCGTTATCTAGATGACCGAGTCGATCCCATGGGAAGCTTTATCAAGAAAGCGAGGAAGAAGGATGACAAGAGCTGAACTGCCAGAACGAATAGAGACTGAGCGACTTGTCTTACGAGTCCGTACAGTGGCGGATGCCGAGGATATCCATGCCTACGCTAGTCTGCCAGAAGTTTCTTATCCAGCTGGCTTTCCACCCGTCAAGACCTTGGAAGACGAGATTTATTACCTAAATCATATCCTTCCCGAGCGCAATCAAAAGGACAATCTCCCAGCAGGCTATGGCATTGTGGTCAAAGGGACTGATAGGGTTATCGGTTCTGTTGACTTCAATCACCGCCACGAAGACGATGTGCTGGAGATTGGCTATACCTTGCACCCAGACTATTGGGGCCAAGGTTATGTACCAGAAGCAGCGCGTACCTTGATTGATTTATCTTTTAAAGAATTGAACCTACACAAGATTGAGCTGACTTGTTTTAGCTACAATTTCCAAAGTCAACGAGTCGCTGAGAAACTTGGCTTCACCCTCGAAGCTCGCATCCGAGACCGCAAAGATGCTCAGAGCAACCGCTGTGACAGTCTCATATATGGCTTGCTGAAGAGTGAGTGGGAAACTCAAGGTCAACATTAAAAATAGAAATAACTAGAAAGGACACACACATGTCTAAAGAACTTTCACCTAAATACAATCCAGCCGAGGTTGAGGCTGGTCGTTACCAAAAATGGCTTGACGCTGATGTTTTCAAGCCTTCAGGCGATCAAAAGGCTAAGCCTTATTCCATCGTAATTCCACCACCAAACGTAACTGGTAAACTTCACCTTGGTCACGCTTGGGATACGACTTTGCAGGATATTATCATCCGTCAAAAACGCATGCAAGGTTTTGATACCCTTTGGCTTCCAGGGATGGACCACGCTGGGATCGCGACTCAAGCTAAGGTTGAGGAGCGCTTGCGTGGTGAGGGCATTACGCGTTATGACCTGGGTCGTGAGAAATTCCTCGACAAAGTCTGGGAATGGAAAGACGAATATGCCACTACCATCAAGGAACAATGGGGCAAGATGGGGCTCTCTGTAGACTACTCTCGCGAGCGGTTCACGCTTGACGAAGGTTTGTCAAAAGCCGTTCGTAAAGTCTTTGTGGACCTATACAAGAAAGGTTGGATCTACCGTGGTGAGTTTATCATCAACTGGGACCCAGCAGCTCGCACAGCTCTTTCTGATATCGAGGTTATCCACAAGGATGTCGAAGGTGCCTTCTACCACATGAACTACATGCTAGAAGATGGCTCACGCGCCCTTGAAGTGGCGACAACTCGTCCTGAGACTATGTTTGGGGACGTTGCCGTTGCGGTCAATCCAGAAGACCCACGCTACAAGGACTTGATTGGTAAAAACGTCATCCTTCCAATCGCTAATAAACTCATCCCAATCGTTGGGGACGAACACGCAGATCCTGAGTTTGGTACTGGTGTCGTGAAAATCACACCTGCCCACGATCCAAACGACTTCTTGGTTGGTCAACGTCACAACTTGCCACAAGTCAACGTGATGAACGACGACGGAACCATGAATGAGCTTGCCTTCGAATTTGCAGGCATGGACCGTTTTGAAGCTCGTAAGGCAGTCGTTGCTAAGTTGGAAGAAATCGGTGCTCTTGTCAAAATCGAAAAGCGTGTCCACAGTGTTGGTCACTCAGAACGTACAGGTGTTGTGGTTGAACCACGCTTGTCTACGCAGTGGTTCGTCAAGATGGACCAATTGGCTAAGAATGCCATTGCCAACCAAGACACAGATGATAAGGTAGAATTCTACCCACCTCGTTTCAACGATACCTTCCTCCAATGGATGGAAAATGTCCACGACTGGGTCATCTCTCGTCAGCTCTGGTGGGGTCACCAAATCCCTGCTTGGTACAATGATAAGGGTGAAATGTACGTCGGTGAAGAAGCTCCTGAAGGTGATGGATGGACTCAGGACGAAGACGTCTTGGACACTTGGTTCAGTTCTGCCCTTTGGCCATTCTCAACTATGGGCTGGCCTGATGTCGATTCAGAAGACTTCAAACGTTACTTCCCAACTTCAACCTTGGTAACAGGTTACGACATCATCTTCTTCTGGGTGTCTCGTATGATCTTCCAATCCTTGGAATTCACTGGTCGTCAGCCATTCCAAAACGTGCTTATCCACGGTCTTATCCGTGACGAGCAAGGACGTAAAATGTCTAAATCTCTCGGAAACGGAATTGACCCTATGGATGTCATCGAGAAATACGGTGCCGATGCCCTTCGTTGGTTCCTTTCAAACGGTTCTGCACCAGGCCAAGACGTGCGCTTCTCTTACGAGAAAATGGATGCTTCATGGAACTTTATTAACAAGATCTGGAACATCTCTCGCTACATCCTCATGAACAATGAAGGATTGACCCTTGAACAAGCAACTGCCAATGTCGAAAAAGTTGTTAACAAGGAAGCTGGAAACGTTACTGACCGCTGGATTCTCCACAACCTCAATGAAACCATTGGCAAGGTAACTGCCAACTTTGACAAGTTTGAGTTTGGTGTTGCAGGTCATATCCTCTACAACTTCATCTGGGATGAGTTTGCGGACTGGTACGTTGAGTTGACCAAGGAAGTCCTTTATAGTGACAACGAAGAAGAGAAAGTCATTACACGTTCTGTTCTCCTTTACACTTTGGACAAGATCCTTCGTCTTCTTCACCCAATCATGCCATTCGTGACAGAGGAAATCTTTGGACAAATCTCAGAAGGTTCTATCGTCACAGCAGAATACCCAACTGTTAACCCAGCCTTTGAAGACCTTGCAGCTCACACTGGCGTGGAAAGTCTCAAAGACTTGATCCGTGCTGTTCGTAATGCGCGTGCAGAAGTAAACGTAGCACCAAGCAAGCCTATCACCATCCTTGTTAAGACTAGCGATAGCGACTTGGAAGCCTTCTTTAACAGCAATGTCAACTACATCAAACGCTTCACAAATCCAGAACACTTGGAAATCGCATCAACCATCCCTGCACCTGAACTTGCTATGTCAAGCGTCATCACAGGAGCAGAAATCTACTTGCCACTCGCTGACCTCCTTAATGTCGAAGAAGAACTCGCTCGTCTCGACAAGGAACTGGCTAAATGGCAAAAAGAACTGGATATGGTCGGTAAGAAGCTCTCTAACGAACGCTTCGTAGCCAATGCCAAACCAGAAGTCGTCCAAAAAGAACGCGACAAACAAGCCGACTACCAAGCCAAATACGATGCGACCGTCGCACGTATTGATGAGATGAAGAAGTTGGTGAAATAAACAAAAAAATCTCTTAGATTCATTTCTAAGAGATTTTTACTTACTTACCTCCCCTCACAACCAGCCTTCTTCTTCGGCAGTTTTGGCTGCTTCGGTTCGGTTGCTGGCGCCTAGTTTGGAGAGGATATTGGTCATGTAATTACGGACAGTGCCGTTTGAGAGGTAGAGTTTATCCGCAATTTCTTGGTTGGACAGGCCTTGGGCTACTCCATGTAGAACAGCGACTTCTTGCTCGGTCAAGGGATTGGGATGGGTCATCATGACTTCCATCAGCTCTGGAGAATATTCCTTGCGTCCCTCTAACACCGTATGCAGGGTTTGCATGAGTTCGGCGATGCTTCGCTCTTTCAAGACATAGGCATCGACTCCTGCTTTGACGGCTCGTTCAAAATAGCCTGGACGTTTAAAGGTCGTAACGATAACCACCTTAGTTTCAGGCACTTCTTGTTTGATCCACTCGAGAGCTTCTAGTCCCGTCTTTACTGGCATTTCGACGTCAAGGATGGCAATATCTACTGCTTCTTTCCCCAAAACCTCAATAGCCTCGGCTCCATTTTTCGCCTGCAAGACAGTCTCCACATCTGGTTGAAAGCTTAAGAGCTGGCACATGGCATCTCTCAGCATACTTTGATCTTCTGCGACTAATACTTTCATCTACTTTCTCTCCTTATAAGGCAGATGCACGCGCACCTCTGTGGGATCTTTCACACTTCTCAGCCCTACTTGACCTGAGAAGGCTACTGCACGGTCACGGACTGTATGAAGTTCATTTCCTTTTACAGTTGCAAAACCTTTCCCATCATCTCTGACTGTCAATAGCAATTCCTGATCTGTACGTTCCAGTTTTAGATAGGCTTTATTAGCGCTGGCATGTTTGATGATATTGGTCGCCAGTTCTAACAAAATCATAGCAGCCGTCGACTCCACATCTTGGGTCAGGCTAGCCTTGTCCAATTGATTGTCAACCTCAACCTCAATCCCAGCAATTTCTAGCATCTTCTTAACAGTCTCAAGCTCTGATGCTAAAGTCCGTGATTTCAGATTTTCCACAATAGTTCGCACTTCATTCATGGAATCTTTGCTGATCTGGTGAATTTCTTTTAATTCCTTCTCCACCTGTGGATAAGCCTGCATCTGAAATAACTGCAGGGCTAGATCAGTTTTAACACTCAGCATAGCAAAGGTATGTCCCAGACTATCATGCAAATCTTGACCGATACGACTGCGTTCATTTTCAGCTAGCAATAGATTTATCTGGGCATTTTGCTTAGCCTGAGCTTCTTTCAAATCCTCGACAATGCGAATCCGAACCAAGCCCAATGTCATCAAATCGACAAAAGTAAGAATTCCAAGCTCAAAGGCTACGAGCTCAGTCTCGACTGACTGAAACATCATGAGTTGTCCAACAACAAGAACTTGAGCAAGAAGAAAAGTCCAGACATGAAGTGAACGTAAGCTACGCACTCTAAAATGATAAATCAAGAGATTGGCAAGGAAAAAGAAGAACCAGACATAGTTGCCATAAATGAAGACGGTATTTCCAGCCACATAAGCTAGCATGATAATCCAAAAGAGCCAGGATAAGCGCTGACTCTTGGTGGTTAAAACGCCTAAATAAGCCACCACAAATAGAATATCAACTAGTAAATGCCAGCTAGGAATCTCCCCAATCACTGCAGAGAGGATTGGGAAAATCATAAAAATTAAACTGACCCAAAACATATAATGTATGCTTTTTAGTCTTTCAAGCATTAAGCATTCTCCTTATGACCTTGAAGGTAAATGGTCAAACCAAACAAAACTGCTGAAAAAACAAGTAGATAAACTGTGGCTGATAGATTGATGCCACCCTCGTTTAAGAAGGTCTTGAGCAACTCCATCAACTGATAAGTTGGTAGGCGCTTCCCGATTGCTTGCATCCAGTCTGGAAATAAAGAGACAGGCATCCAGAGTCCGCCTAAAACAGCTAAGCCAAAGTAAAGAAGATTGCCCACGACAGACATCAACTGACTAGAAGGCAAGAGTGTCAAGGTCAAGCCAAGTGCTACAAAGGCAACACTTCCTACTATCAGCAAGAACGCAGCTCCAATCCAGTTTCCAAGAGACATATCCACACCTCTTACAAAATGCCCAACTGAGAAAACAACCAGAATTGAGACCAAATAATCAACCATCATACTTGTTATCTTTGATAGATAATATTCTACCATATTTACAGGGCTATGACGTAATATTTTCTGCCAGTTGTTGATCTTGTCGGTATGTAAAACAACTGGGAATGAAAAGATAGCTGTCGACATCATGGAAAAGGCCGTCATGGAGATCAGGTAGTCGCGCATAAAATTAGCCGGTCCACCTGGTGTGTCCTGGTACATACCTGAAAAGAATAAATAGAAGGCTGTCGGCATCCCTACGGATAACAGATAATAGACTAATTGTCGTTTGGTCAATAGAAATTCTATCTTGTTTAGTGCGATCCATCGTTTCATCTTAGTCATCTCCCTTTTGTGTTTCTTCAAAGATTGTATCCAACAAGCTACGATTATTGACTTCAATTTCTTGAATCCTACATCCTGCTTGCACTAACAGTTGCCAAAAAGCATCCGCTTCACGTGTAACTACTTGTAGAGCATCTTGTTTTTGTGACCAGTTTTCAACCAAGTTAGACTGCTCAATGACTTCCTTGTATGCTAGAGGAAGGATAAAGTGCTTTTCAATCTCCTCACTGCGCATGGCTAGAGGTGTTGTATCACGAATCAACTCTCCCTTATTCAAGACCAAGATTCGGTCCGCTGTATGCTCTACCTCTTCGATATAATGGGACGAATAGAGGATGGTAACTCCCTGAGCTTTTAGGTCCTGAACAATTTCCCAAAAGCGTTGACGGGTTGAAGTATCCATGGCCGAAGTCGGCTCATCTAAAAAGACTAGCTTTGGTCGCCCAATCAAGGTCAAGACAAAAGAGAAGAGACGCTTTTGCCCACCTGACAATTTTTCTGCGAATTGTTCTTTTTGTTGCTTGTCAAACTGCAATAGTTGATCGATTTCCTGGTTGCTCAAGGGATTTGGGTAAATGCTTTGAAAGAAAGCAATCAACTCTTTAACCTTTAATTTCTGAACAATTACATTTTCTTGAGGGAGGTAGGATCTTGTGTAGTCTAACTTAGAGCTCGTCACTGGCAAGCCTTGGATGGATACTTGACCGCTTGTGACCAGTTTATCTCCCAATAAACAGTCCAGTAGCGTGGTCTTCCCAGCACCATTTGGACCAATCAAGGCAATGCATTCGCCTTCAGCTACCTCAAAGGAAATATCCGTCAAAATAGCCTTGCCCTTGATGTTTTTATTTAGGCTTTCTACCTTAATCATGTTCATGATATTCTCCTTTCAACCACTCCTTACCCATCGGAAAGGCGATAAAAATCATAAATCCTAATCCCCAGGCACCACGGATGAATTGGTGAAGGATGGCTTGATCAAACCAACCTGTAAACATTTCTACCAACCATACCACTAGTGACAGTCCAATAAAAAGATAGAGAATCGCTTTTTTCATTTTTCAAACTCCTTTTTCACATCTGAGACCAATTTCAAACCTTCTCGGATCAACCAAGACATAATTCCAAAACTTGCAAATATCTCCCAAGGGAAATGATAGAAGCCTTCATCTAATCCAGAAAACATGAGATAAGTCATGACTCCTGCTGCTACTAAGCTCATTACGACAATTACTTTATGTTTCATTTTTTTCTTCCTCCATTTGATACATCTAGTATAATTCTTTGAAGGTAGAATCACTAGAAGCTTCTGTCATGAGGAAATATGACAAATGTCACAAAAAAAGAAAGTTGATTTCTCAACTTTCTTTTTTCTATTATTTAATCTTTATTCCACACTGAAAAGATATGGATAAACCGGTTGTTGACCTTGGTGAATTTCTACTTCGACATCTTCGAATTCTTCTGCGATTTCTTGAGCAATTTCATTTGCCAATTCTTCACTTCCGTCTTCTCCGACATAGAAGGTTACGATTTCACTGTCTTCGTCCAACATGTGTTTCAAAGTTTCAGTCAAGGTTTGGTGCATATCAGGGTTTGATACGAGGATCTTACCATCAACCATACCAAGATTGTCATTTTCATGGATTTCCAAACCATCGATAGTCGTGTCACGAACGGCTGTTGTTACACTACCGCTGACAACATCGCCAAGAGCTGCAGTCATGCGTTCTTTATTCTCTTCGATAGTCTTGCTTGGATCAAAAGCAAGAAGGCTAGTCAATCCTTGAGGAAGGGTACGAGCTTCTACCACCACTGCTGGTTGTTCCAATACCTCTGCGGCAGATTGAGCTGCCATAAAGATATTTTTGTTGTTTGGCAAGAAGATGATGTTGCGAGCATTGACTTTCTCAACAGCCTTGATAAAGTCTTCTGTCGAAGGGTTCATGGTTTGGCCACCTTCGATGACATAGTCCACACCTTGAGCACGGAAGATGTCTGCCAATCCTTGTCCAGCTACTACTGCGATAAGAGCATATTCTTTTTCTTCAGCTGGCTTGCTGACTTGCGCTTCTTTTTCTACTTGCGCTTCGTGTTGGTTACGCATGTTATCGACTTTAACCTTGACCAAGCTACCATATTTGAGACCTTCTTGCATAACAAGTCCTGGATCTTCTGTATGGACGTGAACTTTAACGATTTCGTCGTCATTGACAACAAGTAGAGAATCCCCAAGGTCGTTCAAGTAGTTACGGAATTCTTCGTAGTCAAACTCTTTAGCATAAGTTGGACCTTGTTTGAGGGCAACCATGATTTCAGTACAGTAACCAAAGGTAATGTCTTCAGTTGCTACATGTCCGGCTACAGATTTGTGGTGTTCTGCATTGATCATCTCACCCATATTGGCTGGAGTCGCTACAAAGTCTTCAGACGCACTGTATTCACCAGTAAGAGCTGAAAGGAATCCTTCATAGATGAAGACCAAACCTTGACCACCTGAGTCCACAACTCCAACTTCCTTCAATACTGGAAGCATTTCTGGAGTTTTAGCAAGGGCTGCTTTAGCTCCTTCCAAGGCTGCACGCATAACTTCAACTGCGTCATCTGTCTGTTCTGCTTTTTTCTTAGCACCGATAGCAGCTCCACGTGATACAGTCAAGATTGTTCCTTCAACAGGCTTCATAACAGCCTTGTAGGCAACCTCAACACCTGATTGGAAAGCAAGAGCTAGGTCTTTTCCTGTTAACTCTTCTTTTGTCTTGATGGCTTGTGAAAATCCGCGGAAAAGCTGAGAAGTGATAACTCCTGAGTTTCCACGCGCACCCATCAAAAGACCTTTAGCCAAGATACTTGCAGCCTCACCAACAGTTGAAGCTGGTTTGTCTGCTACTTCTTTAGCACCATTTTCGATCGTCATTCCCATGTTTGTTCCTGTATCTCCGTCTGGAACTGGGAAGACGTTCAATGAATTGACATATTCGGCTTGCTTGTTCAAACGAGTTGAAGCAGCCTGTACCATTTCTTGAAATAAGCTTGTAGTAATATTTGACACGATTATTCTCCTACAACTTTGATATTTTGAATGTAGACATTCACAGTTTGAGCAGTGATTCCAAGTTGGTTCTCTAGGCTAAAGCGAACACGTTCTTGGATGTTTTTTGAAACTTCACTGATTTTTGTACCGTAGCTCAATACAGTATATACATCAACTGCAATACTACCGTCTTCAGCTGCTTTAACGACTACACCTTTTGAATAATTTTCCTTACCAAGAAGGGCTTGGAAATTATCTTTGAGGGCATTTTTACTAGCCATACCGACTACACCAAAAATTTCAGTTGCTGCACCACCTACGACAGTAGCGATTACATCATCTGTCAGTTCGACTTGACCATCTTTTGTATTAATTTTTACAGTCATTTTTTTTACCTCAAATAGTTGATACTCTATTTTATCATATTTCAGCCCAACTGTAAAAGCAGAATGATGTATCATCGGATATTTGCTTGATTTTTCAAATGATTTCAGCTTTCGAGCAAAAGAAAAAGACCCTGTAGGTCTTTTCATGTTTATTAAACGCGTTCTACTTTTCCTGATTTCAAAGCACGAGCTGAAGCCCAAACTTTTTTAGGTTTACCATCGATAAGAACAGTAACTTTTTGAAGGTTTGGTTTTACGGCACGTTTAGTTTGGTTCATCGCGTGTGAACGGTTGTTTCCTGATACAGTCTTACGACCTGTAAAGTAACATACTTTAGCCATTGTGTTTTCCTCCTATTAGATCTAATATAGCGGATGTGCTAGCACCACATACCGTACTATGTTATCACACTTTCTTATTTTTGGCAAGGGAATTGGAAGACTTTTTTTATTTGACGTAGACGACACCGAGTTTCCCGAAAGCTACGTCTCCACGGATAATCAAGGTTTTGCTGGTTGGGGCTACAGGAGCATCTGCCTTGGCCGCACCACAAAAAGTTTCCACCTTTAGGTCCACTCTCCAGTGTTGGGGCACATAGATAACTGCATTCCCAAATCCGACTTCTATCTTCAAGGTTGCGCTATCTCCTAACATCTCCGCATTATCATAATAGATTTTGGCATTCCCAAATCCGACTTCAAACTGGTCTTCTACTAATTCTTGGTCTTGCTTGTAAAATGTACCTGCTCCAAAAGCGACTTCCTTGTCTGTCAGAATGGTCTTTTCACCATCATGCCACCATTTTTTCCCATTCCAAGTTCTGTTAGTATGAGTCAGCATACTTACTCCAAGCACGATTAGCACTCCCGCCCAGAACAATGATTGATTGGGAAGCGGTAAAATGTCATAAAAGTGATTAGCTATCAATAAAGCTACTAGAGCCGTAAAAGATGCTGAAGTAAAATGACGACGAAGGATTGCCTCAACTGACTGATAAGCAAAAAATCCAATACCAATCAAGGGCCAAATTTCCCCTTCAAGTGAAGGGATTCCAAAATTCCCCTGTAACAATACTAAAGCTGCCAATACTAGCAACACAATACCAAATGCTTTCTTTTTCATGTTCTTACCTCATGTTTCTTAGATTTTCTTTTAGGAGGGATTGATAGTGTCGTGACACGTGAACCTCCTTGTGGGTTTGATAAAAGGAAATAGTGCCTGTCCCTGAGAAGGACTTATCCACCGAGTAGACCTGACGGATATTGGCTATGGTCGACTTGGATACCCGACTGAAATAGCGGGGCAGGATGGACTCTAGTTCATAGAGCTTGAGCCGAACCTCGTAGGCCTCTTTCTGGGTGTGGGCGTAAATCTTGCTACCTTCTGTTTCAAAAAAGAGGATTTCTGCCAAGTCTAAGTAGTACTCACCCGTCCCCTTATAAAAGATCAACCTAGGAGCCTTGGTTTCTTGCAAAAGTCGTTGCAAGTCAGCTATCTCATCTGTCAGGGCTGCAGCCTTGATGACAATCTCTGTCTCAGTTAATTCACTATCAATCTCGATTCGTAACTTCATCCTATCTCCTTTCTGCATCTACTATACCAAAGCCTAAAAGACTTTACAAGGGCAAAAAAGCAAGTGGTCACTTTTGACCCGTAAGTGGTTACGAGCCAAAGCCCACTTGCTTTGCTTCTTACACAATAAAGAAAAGAATTCCCAAGAGGAGACCACAGACGTAGCCAACTAAAACATCCTTGGGATAATGTACTCCACCCAAGACCCGTACAAGACCTAAAAGAGCTGATAAGACCAACAAAACCAACCCCACAGGAAGATTTGCATGCATGCAAGCCATGGAAATGATGGTTGCTGAAAAGACATGGCGACTGGGCATTGAATTACCAGAACTGTCCTTATCTAGTAGCGGAATAATTTCCCAAGTCTCATAAGGACGCGGTTGATTGATCCACTTACGAACTAGCGTCAATAGGACAAAGCCCAAAGCTGGAACTAAAATATAAGCAGAAAGTTCTTTCCCAACCCCGTTACTTACAAAGTTTGTTCCCAACAAGGTCAAGTAAGCCAAGGGCATCAGAACTGTCATCATGCGATTAAAGACTCGCATCAATTGCAATAGTTGTGGATGTCGAAGAAGACTTGATTTCCTCTTCTCGTACCACTCTTGATAGTTTTTCATCTGTTTTCTCGTTGTTTCTAGATTTTACACAAGAAGCCTGACAGAACGAGTCTGCTAGCGTCTCCTACTCTAGTATAGTGCAGAAAAAGAAGGCCGTCAAGCCTTCTTTTGATTTATTCTTCTGCTTGGTCTTCTGTAAATTGACTATTGTAGAGGTCTGCATAGAAACCACCCTGAGCCATAAGCTCTTCATGATTGCCTTGCTCAATGATGTTTCCTTCTTTCATGACCAGAATCAAATCAGCATTGCGGATCGTTGACAATGACTGCCACCACTACTGCCCAAATCCAGTATTCTAACTTGCCAAGGATTTTCCCAATGGCCCAAATAGCCATGATAGGACCACGAGTGACCACTTGGAGTCCCATGGTAAAGAGCATCTGAATCTGCGTGATATCATTAGTCGTCCGAGTCAATAGACTGGGGATTGAAAAACGTTTAAAGACCAACATCGGTTTATCCATGCTATCTCCTTCTAAATAAAAAATAGTTCTCATAAGAACATTTAAGTTTCAATGAGAACTATCTAAGCAGAAATTGACATCAGCTCTTATTTTATCTATAATAAACACTATCTCACACCTATAAGAATACACCCTGATTAGAAATGAGAAACTCACAAATGAAACATAAAGAAGAGAAAATTTTAGGAATCTTTGCCATCATCTTTGGAACCCTGGCCCTTCTTGGTTCCTGGTTACCAATCATTAGCATACTAGCATTTTTCTTTGCCATTATCGCTATAGCTCTAGGAGTTTTTGGTATCGGCCTTAATCTCAAAAATCGTAAAATATTGGCTATCATCGGAACGAGCCTAGGTATTCTATCTATTTTCCTTGTCTTAATGACGCAAGTATTACCTTCTGGTGTCTTTACTGACTTGTCTAAAAACTTTCGACACCCATACAGAAGTCTGACCTCTTTAACAAAGGATGAGGAATTTGGAAACTTACCAGATTATAGACATGATGAAGAGGATATCGAAGATACCGATACCTTCTCTTGGACCCAGGAGCAGTTCGATGCTTTGATAGAGGGAGACACTGCAAACAGAGGAAAAGGCGGCTCCAACTACAAAGATATCATCAGCAAGCATGGACTACCAGATTCTGAAATTGAGTCAACCTCAGGTGGCTACGACATCAAGAGAATCACCTATCTATCCCTCGGTTCAAACACCAAGACAGTCGTACTCACTTTCGCAAAGCAGGAAAACGGCCAGTTTCTTCTCATCCGTAAATTTGCCCTAGGCTTAGATAGAAAAGAGCAAACTGATGATGGAGTGAAAGTTTAACATAACAAAAAAGGTGCTGGGAATAGCAATCGGTAGACCAAGTCTCGATTTCTAAATCCCAACACCACGATTTTTCCACAATCCATTGGATTATGGACGATTATAGATAACTAATAACGTTTTGGGCAAAAGAGATTTTTGTCTCTTTCTTGCCCCTTTTGTCATCACAAGATAAACAAACCCCTTGAAAATATTGAATTTTCAAAGGGGTTATTTTTATTCTTAGAATCCATCTACGTTTGTATAGATTTTTTGTACGTCTTCGTCGTCTTCAAGTACGCTGTATAGTTTTTCGAATGTTTCTAAATCTTCACCTGACAACTCAACTTCTGACTGAGGAATCATCTCAAGTTCAGTCACTTGGAATTCTTCGATACCAGATTCACGCAAAGCCACAATAGCTTTGTGAAGGTCAGTTGGAGCTGTGTAAACAGTGATTGTTCCTTCTTCTGCTTCTACATCGTCTACATCGACATCTGCTTCAAGCAAGAGTTCAAAGATAGCATCAGCGTCGTCACCAGCAAATACGATGACACCCTTGTTGTCAAAGAGGTAAGATACTGAACCTGAAGCTCCCATGTTTCCACCGTTTTTACCAAAAGCAGCACGGACATTGGCAGCTGTACGGTTAACGTTTGAAGTCAAGGTATCAACGATCAACATTGAACCATTTGGCCCAAATCCTTCGTAACGTCCTTCTGTAAAGGTTTCGTCTGTATTTCCTTTAGCCTTATCCAAAGCCTTATCAATAACGTGTTTTGGCACTTGCGCTTGTTTAGCACGGTCGATAACGAATTTCAAAGCTGAGTTTGATTCTGGATCTGGATCACCTTTTTTAGCTGCTACATAGATTTCTACGCCAAATTTTGCATATACTTTAGAGTTAGCTCCATCTTTAGCCGTTTTCTTGGCTACGATATTGGCCCATTTACGTCCCATTAGGAATCTCCTTTTTTCACATTTTAATCTTTCTTATTATAACACAAGTCTAGTCGATTTTCACTAGAGGAAATGGATTTTTCTTTTATAAATGAAGCTAGGATCGTCCGCCGACAGCCAAGATTTTCTTGCCTTCTTTTATCCAAGGGTGCTGAGAGAGTGAGATATAAAGCTGTGCAGTCATAACAAGCCAAAGTAGAGGTTCACATAGAATCACACCTATATAACCTGCCCATGGAATAATCCAAGCGACGAAAACAATTTTCCCGATAAACTCGATAAAACTAGAGATGAGGGGTAAGAGTTTTTGACCGAGTCCCTGCAAACTATTTCTATAAATCAATAAAAGACTCAAAAACGGATAGAAAACAGAACTAATACGTAGGTACAAGGTCCCATTTTCAATCAAGTAACCATCTGTTGAGCTCGCTAAGAAAGAAACTAGGCTAGGACTTGCAAAAAATAGGAACACACAAGCAAAGGTAGCCCAAGCCATACTCAAATAGCTCCCTAAACGAAGACCTTGGACGATACGATCTGGACGTTTTGCCCCAAAGTTTTGAGAGATAAAAGTCGTCATAGAAGCCGAAATTGCCGTCATTGGCAATAGGGCAAAGGCCATAATTCTACGTGCTGCCGTTTGGGCGCTGATAATGACCGCTCCAAAGCCATTAACAGAGGATTGTAAAATGACACTTCCGACAGAGACGATTGATCCCATCAGCCCCATGGCTAGCCCCTGCTCCAAGAGATCGACATAGAGATCCTTATTCCATCTGAAATGTTTAAGTTCTGGAAGAAGCTCTGGAACACTCTTTCGGATATAGAAATAACAGAGAATAGCGGACAAACCTTGCGAGATGATAGTTGCAAGACCTGCAGACTGAACCCCCAATTGCAGTTGTGTAATAAAATACAAATCTAAAATGACGTTAACAATGGCTGAAAAGATAAGAAAGGCAAGCGCCGCAAGGCTATCTCCAATCGAGCGTAGTAATCCTGCAAAGAGATTATAGGCAAAGCTAACTCCCACGCAGCTAACAATCATTGATATGTATTCATAAGATTGGGGGAGGATTTCTGCAGGTGTTTCGAGATATTGTAAGAGCGAATAAAGACCGAAGAATCCCATCAGCATCACAAGACCACTCAGGATAGCACCTAAAATCCAAGTCGCTGCGACAGCCTCTTTAATCTTTGTAAAATTGCGAGCGCCATAAAGCCGAGCAATAACAACTCCCATCCCATTTCCGACTCCGAGAGCAAAGCCAATAATCAAATCAAAAATAGCTGTCGTAGCTCCGACTGCCGCCAAGGAATTTTGTCCCAAAAAACGCCCAACAATCAAAATATCAGCTGTATTGTATAGTTGCTGAAAGACGTTGGACAGTAAAATCGGTAATGCAAAACTAATCAGTGAAGGAAGGATGGGACCATGAATTAGGTCCACCGTTGATTTTTTATTCATAAGGCTATTATATCAGCTTTCAAGTTGAGGAACAAGGAAGTTTCCTTAAGAAAGCGTTGCCTATATGTAAACAATCTGGTATAATCGTGACAGAAAAGGAGGGTATGTATGAGCTTAACAAGTCAGTTAATTACAGATGTATTCCCAGACCTTGAGAAAGTGGAACAATTAAACAAGGAGGCCTTCCCTGAAGAAGAACGCGTCTCTTTGGAGGAATTTTTAAGTTACCAGGATAGAGATGACGCCCACTTTTTCGCCTTTTATAACGAAGAAGAATTTGTCGGCTTCGCTTTTGCCATTTCTAATCAAAAAGCTTTCTACATCAGCTTCTTTGCCATTATGCCCCATCTCCGCAGTCATGGGTACGGGAGAGAAATCATTGAAAAACTCATTGATTTTTACCAGCGTACGATGATTCTTGAAGTGGAGCGATTAGACGAAGACTGTGACAATCTCGAACAAAGAAAATCCCGCATGGACTTTTACTTACAAAATGGCTTTAAAACTGCCAACGCCTTCTTGGAATACGAGGGAATGAGTTTCGAAATTCTCTATCGTGGCGACCACTTTGATGAAGAGGCCTATCGGAACATATTTCAAAAATTGCAAGAAGAGAACTACTTCGACTTTCGTATCGAATACCGACGCTTTAGTGACCACTAGTTATCATGAAACAAAAAGTAGCAGTTTTACTGCTACTTTTCTTTTTATTCTTCAATTTCGATTTCAAGAGCGTCGCCCAAATCAAGTGTTACTTCTTGGTTAGAATCTGCATCAGCTGCTGCACTTGCTTTAGAACCTTCTTCCTCTTCAATTAAACCATATTGAACACGAACTTGGTGGTCGATTTCATCAAAGATTTCTGGGTGATCTGCCAAGTATTTCTTAGCATTCTCAGAACCTTGTCCGATTTTTTCACCCTTGTATGAGTACCAAGCACCTGCTTTTTGGATAATATCCAAATCACTAGCAATCTTCAAGAGTTCACCAGTTCTAGAAATCCCTTCACCATACATGATTTCAACAAGAGCTTCTTTGAACGGTGGAGCCACCTTGTTTTTCACAACTTTAATCTTAGTTTCTTTACCGACGTTAGTATCTTTTTGATCACCAGTTCCCTTGATTTGTGTACTTCCACGCACATCCAAACGGACTGAAGCATAGAATTTAAGGGCGCGTCCACCAGGAGTTGTTTCTGGATTTCCAAACATAACCCCTACTTTTTCACGCAACTGGTTGATAAAGATAGCAATTGTCTTTGTCTTGTTGATAGAAGCACCGAGTTTACGCATAGCTTGACTCATCATACGAGCTTGAAGACCAACGTGGCTATCTCCGATATCTCCATCGATTTCCGCACGAGGTACAAGAGCTGCAACTGAGTCAATAACCACAAGGTCAACCGCACCTGAGTCGATCAATTTCCCTGCAATTTCAAGACCTTGCTCACCTGAGTCTGGTTGTGACAAGAGCAATTCGTCAATGTTAACCCCAAGAGCTGCTGCATAGGCTGGGTCAAGAGCGTGTTCCGCATCGATAAAGGCTGCAATTCCACCTTCTTTTTGTGCTTGCGCTACAGCGTGAAGGGCAACTGTTGTCTTACCTGATGACTCTGGACCGTAGATTTCGATGATACGCCCCTTTGGATAACCACCTGAACCGAGTGCAATATCAAGTGCCAAAGAGCCTGAACTCATCACTTGCACTTTTTGTTCTGCTCGCTCACCCAAGCGCATGATTGAACCCTTACCGAAGTCTTTTTCAATCAATTTAAGGGCATCATTCAAAGCTTTTTCACGATCAGCTCCAAATTTTTTCCCAATTTCATCTAATTTTTTTGTTGGTTTTTTCGCCATTTTGTTCTCCTATATTTTAATGATTCTAAGAACCTTCTTCTATTATATCAAAAGTCAGTCACTTAATAAAGCTTTGCGAACTAAGTTAAAAGCATGCATGACTGCAATTTTACGAACGTCTGCTCGGCTTCTTCCAGCTATATTGACCTGAACAACTTCTGTGCCTGATGCTTGAGACAAACCGATAAAAACTGTACCAGCAGGATGGCCTTCTAGACTATCCGGACCAGCCACTCCTGTCAAGCTAACCCCAATGTCTGATTGAGTTTTAAACCGTGCCTGATCTGCCATTTTTTCCGCCGTAAAGGCTGAAACAACTCCATGTTTTTCCAACTCTACTTGTGGAATATCTAACATCTTAGCCTTTTCTTCCAGACTATAAGTGACAAAACCACCTTTAAAGATAGCTGACACTCCCGAAAAGTCTGCCAAAGTTGCTTGAAAAAGCCCTGCTGTCAAACTTTCCGCAGCCGTTATGGTTTTATGCTGCTTTTTCAACTCCTCAACAACTACACTAGCTAGACTCGCTTCCTCACCATAACCATAGCAAATATCCTTTAAAGCAACACCTTCAAAAGTCTGGCGGGCAAGAATTTGAACCTCAAGACGATCCAAAGATTTTCTAGCCTCGCCCTCACTGCGAGCCTTTGTAGACAAGCGCAGAGTCACTTCTCCCGTTTTTGCATAGGGTGCCAAGGTTGGATCTGTCTGCTCTTCAATCAAATCCGACAGAATCGTTACTAACTGACTCTCGCCAATGCCAAAGAAACGTAGCACACGTGAGTACAACTTAGCTCCAGTTGTCAATATCGGAAGCAATTCATTCAAAACCATGGGTTTTAGTTCGCTTGGTGGCCCTGGTAGGACGACATAGGTCACGCCAGCCACCTCAATCATGCCTCCGACTGCTAATCCTGTTTCATTAGGTAGCGGGATTGAACCCTCAACGATTTGAGCTTGGCGTTCATTATTTGGAGTTCGGGCATAGTCCGGTCGATGAGCAAAAAAGTCATCTAGTTTAGCCTGCGCTTGAGCATCAAAAGTTAAATCACGCCCTAGAAAATGGGCCAAGGTTTGTTTGGTCAAGTCATCCTCTGTCGGTCCCAGTCCTCCTGTTAGGATAACCAGATTGCTACGATTCTTAGCAATCTCCAACAAGGATAAGAGACGAGACTCATTATCTCCTACAGCCGTTTGGAAGTAGACATCAACACCGATTTCAGCCAACTTTTCAGATAAAAACTGAGCATTGGTATTGACAATTTGACCTGTTAGAATCTCTGTTCCAACAGCTATGATTTCCGCTTTCATTTTTTCCTCCTACCTATCTATTCGGATTCCTTTGAAAAAATCGCAGGAAAATTCCTACGATTTTAGTATTCATTTCTTATTGTTCTTGTTGTACTTGTTGGCCTTGTTGTTCTTGATCTGCAACAGAACCAGTTGTTTGTGGTAAACGCCCATAAATATTTTCATATAAGACTACATTTGTCTCCAATTCGGTCACTTCTGGCTTATCCAATGAACGACGTAAAAGATTTTGCATCTCTAACATATGCTCAGATGTCACGATTTGGTAAGATATTCCGTCAATCATTGCATCCTCTCCACGTAATTGCTGAGACTCAATATTCTTAAAGGAATCTTGGTAGCCCATCAACTGAGGAATCGTTGTTGTCGTAATCTCGATATTTGTCTGCATGTTATCGCTAAGAGCCTTCAAAATTTCTTGATAGTGGCTGACACTGTTCAAACTAAGAATTTTTTCAACAATCTTTTGGATGACTTCGCGCTGACGTTTCTGACGACCGTAGTCTCCCTCTGGATCCTGATAGCGCATGCGTGAATATACTAGCGCCTCGTCACCATTTAGGGTTTGTTCCCCAACACCGATAGAAATCGTGTTAAATGGTTCCTGGTCTTGGATAGAGATTGGGAAACCTAGAGTGTTGTTTACTGTGATACCTCCGACAGCGTCAACCATTCTTTGAAGACCGTGCATATTGACCATCACATAGCGGTCAATATGGATATTCATCATTTTTTGAATGGTCGAAATGGCAAGCTCTGCCCCACCATCAGCATAGGCAGCGTTGAGTTTAGCTTCTCTAACACTACCATCTGGTTGTTGGATTTGTGTCAGAATATCACGTTCCAAACTCATCATAACGACTTTCTTGGTTTTAGGATTCACTGTTACCAAAATCATTGAATCACTATTTCCTGCCCATGGATCTGTACGTTCAACATTCCCCGTATCAACCCCCATCAATAGGATTGTCAATGGTTCAGTTGCCTCGATAACCTTGGTTTCTTCTCCGATTTGTTTATAAGTTTTGGCTAAAGTCTGTGTACTTTGTTGGTAGATAGTATAGGCATAAGCTCCCACACCAAGCACCGTCACAAGAACAAAGCCTAAAAACATTCCGATTATTTTTTTTGCCATATATTTATTCGTCTATCAGTCGACCCATCAGGTAAACATCAAGAAACTCTCCTCCTTCTATACAAGCGCCGCGTTCCTGCTGGCCTTCAATGATGAAGCCCAGCTTTTTATATAGATGAACAGCTGCCAGATTTCGTTTTTGAACTGTCAATTGTAAACGTCGAATACTTCCGCTCGACTGGGCCCACTCAATAGCTTCTTCCATCAAGATACTACCAAGACCATTTCCCCAATAGGCTTTTTTGATACCCAAAAAGATATCCCCAATATGCCGAACTCGCGGACGTTGATCAGCCGTTATATTGATCACTCCTGCCAATTCTTCATTTAAATAAGCTAGTAAAGTAATCTGATTATCCGACTGGGCCTGCTTGTTAATAAAACGTTGCATCTCTGATTCACTCATTGCAATTCCATTTTCATCCAGACTGGTAAAACTAGATTCATGACCAATCTGATCCAAAAGTGCAATAAGTTCTGTAGCATCCTCAACTTCTGCTTCACGAATTAATAAATCATACTCCATCTGTCAACCTCTGCAAGAGTTCTGCTGCTCGTTGACCGTGGGCATGAAAGACAATCTCGCGCCCCTCACCGTCTTTAAGAATTTCTAATTCCAGATAGTCTGATGGGAGAGCCTCGCCTAATAGGTGTCCCCACTCAATAACCGTCACACCAGAACCAAAAAGAAATTCATCAAGGTCGATTGAATCTGCATCTCCTTCGATGCGGTAAACATCCAAGTGATATAAGGGTAGGCGTCCTTCATATTCTCGAACAATGGTATAAGTAGGACTTTTGATCATTTGATGAATCCCTAGTCCTTTAGCTAGACCTTTTGTTAATGTGGTTTTTCCAGCACCTAATTCACCAGTTAAAATCAATACATCATTTTTTTCAAGTAGACTACCCAACTCTTGTCCAAGAGCGATTAGTTCATCTTCATTTTTTATGTGCATGTTATTATTATACCAAAAAGTTTTCTTTTGCGACATTTCTAGTAATAAAAAAAGAGGAGTTTCCTCCTTCTTTTTTAAAGTTTTTATCTTTAGTTTAGAGCCATGCTAATGTAGTTCAAGATGAACAGAGCGTCTAAAATCCAAATCATGACATGCACTTCCTTAACTTGACCTTTAACAATCTTCGCTAAAGTGTAAGTTAGGAAACCAACAGCAATCCCTTGTGTAATGGAGTAACTGAATCCCATAAAGATAGATGTGAAGAAGGCTGGAATAGCTTCTGACATATCATCCCAAGGAATGTTTTTCAAGTTAGAGAGCATCATAATTCCGACGATAATCAAAATTGGTGCTGTCGCAGCTGAAGGCACAATGGCAAGAAGTGGGCTAAAGAAGCTTGATAGAGCAAAACAGATAGCAACAACTAAGGCTGTCAATCCAGTACGTCCACCAGCACCGATCCCTGCTGCTGACTCAATATAAGTTGTAACGTTTGAAGTACCTGCAATGGCACCAACTGATGTCGCCACCAAGTCAGAATATAGAGCCTTATCCAATTTAGCTGATTCATTGTTCTCACCACTTGATGCGATGATCCCAACTTTTTCACCTGTACCGATAAGAGTACCAATTGTATCAAAAATATCAGTCAATGAGAAGGCAAGAATGGCCATCAAGGTTTCAGGTAAACGTGAAGTATTTGAAATCAGAGAACCCAAACCTTCTGAACCAAGGGCTGCACCAAATAAAGTTCCTAGGTCATTAACTGCTGCTGAAAGATTGTTGCTAGCAAAATCGATTCCTGACAAATTAACAAGACCAACCGCAATCGCAAGAACTGTAGTAGTCAAAATAGAAAGAATGATCCCACCTTTAATACCTTTGACAACAAAGAAGATTGTAATGGCAAGACCTGCAATAGCTACCAATACTGCTGGAGTATTGAAATCTACCAATCCTGGAACAGCTGCTGCATTTGCAGTAATCGCTGCTTGAGCCTTATCTGCTCCTTCACCTGCTACAGTATAAGTCCCTGGGTCAATTGAGAATTTCAAGAGACCAGCATTCTTAATACCAACATAGGCAAGGAAAACACCAATACCAGCTGAAATTGCTGAACGAAGAGTTGCAGGAATAGACTCAATGATCATTTTACGAACATTGGTTAATGTGATAATCAGTGAAATAATCCCACAGATGAAGACCATACCAAGAGCTTCTTTCCAAGTATAGCCCATTCCGAATACAACCGTAAATGTAAAGAAAGCATTAAGTCCCATACCTGGAGCTTGTGCGTATGGCAAGTTAGCATAGAAAGCCATCATCAAAGTTCCTACTACAGAACCGATGATTGTTGCCAAGAATACACCCTGAACAGGCATTCCTGTTTGCGAAAGCATTTGAGGGTTTACAAAGAGAATATAACTCATTGCAAAGAAAGTTGTTAAACCAGCAAGCACCTCTGTACGAACATCTGTCCCGTGCTCTTTTAGTTTAAATAATTTGTCCATTTTTAATCTCCTTTGTCATTTTACGAACAATATGTCTATTATATCATTAATCATTCACATTTTCAAGCTATTTTTCTTATTTTTAAAAATTCTTAAAGGATATGATTCTTCTTATTTTTGCTTATAGTCAGCTTTTCTTTCAGCTTTTTGATATAATAGGAAACATCTTATCTGAAACTAAATTCGGGAGGATTTTATGACTAAAAAAATGATTGCCGTGGACTTAGACGGTACCTTACTTAATGGAGAAAGCAAACTCTCTGACTTTACAAAAGAAACCATTAAAAAAATTTCTAAGAAAGGCTACCATGTGGTTATCGCAACTGGTCGCCCATATCGTATGGCCAAAGATTTTTATGACCAACTTGAACTTGAGACTCCTATGATTAACTTCAACGGTTCGCTCACTCACCTACCTGGTAGGGCTTGGAAACATGAAAAATGCCTTACTGTGGACAAAAAATATCTCTTGGATATCGTAAAACGAAAAGAGGATATCGAGGCAGACTTTATCGCAGGTGAATACCGTAAAAAGTTTTACATTACATCCCCAGACAAGGAAATTGCAGATCCTAAATTGTTTGGTGTTGAAAACTTTCGCCCTGAAAATCAATTCAAGCCTGACTTAGTGACTAAGGGGCCTAACTGTATTTTATTACAAACTAGGGCAGACGATAAATATGCACTAGCAGAAGAGATGACTAGCTTTTACAAGCATCAGCTTAATATCAATACTTGGGGCGGTCCCTTGAACATTCTTGAATGTACTCCAAAAGGTGTTCACAAGGCCTTTGCCCTTGAATACCTCCTCAATGTCATGAATATAGACAGACAGAACCTGATTGCCTTTGGTGACGAACACAATGACCAAGAAATGCTCTCCTTTGCAGGTAGAGGATATGCCATGAAAAATGCTAATCCCGCTCTACTTTCTTTCGCAGACGAGCAATTACCACTAACCAACGAAGAAGACGGAGTCGCTCACTTTTTACAAGAGCAGTTCCTTTAATAAAACCTATCCCTCCATACTTTTTTGGTAGAAAATAGCTACCTTAATCGTATGGTTTTTTTATGCCAAAAATCGATTAAAGAAAAAAGGACCCGAATCCGTGTTAACGAGATTCAAATCCTTACAAAAGATGTCTATTTTTTTAGAACGATACGATCAGAAATTTCGCGACCCATATCATCAATGATCATTTGATTGCCATCAGCTACATAAACCTTGATATCATCTCCAATAAAGACTCTCTGATTTTCTGGTTCAAAAGTGACCTTTTTAATTTCCTGATCACCATCAGCTTCGACTTCTGTCCATGTTCCAGTATTACCAGTAACTACGAGAGTAATGCTATCTCCCTCATCTTGCCCTTTATAGGTCCCATCAATGTTGGTTACTGAGCTAGCAGTTGAACTAGAAACGGTCGTTTCTGCTGACTGAGCAGTCGTTACTTCCGGACTAGTACTTGCTTGAGTTGAAGGAGCTGCCTGCTCTTTTGGCGAACATGCAACTAAGAGACTAAGACTTGCCAAAGAAGCAAGAGAAAGTGTGAATTTTTTTAGTGACATAATGTCTCCTTTCTTTTAGTGGCTTAAAATCAGAATAACCCTGCCGAGCCACCACACCTTTACTATAACAAATGAAGATAGGAGGGTCAATCAAATGACTTTTGTTTCATAAGACAAGCGCGAACCTCAGATATAAAGTAGAGAGAGCCTGTCACAAATAGCAAGTCTTTCTCTTGTGCAGAAGCTTCAAAATTATCTATAAATTCTTGATAGGAACTAACTATTCTATAACCACTCAAGTCTTGCTCGCCTAAGGAGCCCTGATAGTCAAAACTCGTAACATAGAGATCCGCGTCAGGTAAATGCTCTGTTAAATAAGCAAGCATCCCACTATAATCTTTCCGCTTCAAGGCACCAAAAAGAATTTGAGGCTGATACCCTTGCTGGATCTTTTCTTGGATAAACTCAACTAAACGCTCTAGAGCCGGTAAATTGTGAGCCCCATCTAGATAGATGTGCTCAGTGACAGCTTCTAGCCTTCCAGCCCATTTAGTAGCTTGCAAGGCAGCACGTACTGCTTCTTGATCTACTTTCTCGTTTCTTTGTACCATAAATAGTAGAAAAGCCTGCAAGGCAAGAGCTGCATTTTCCTCCTGATATACTCCCTCCAGTCCCAATATTAGGTGGTTAAAGTCAGCTAGAGAAGAAGAAAAGTTCCCATCTCGGAAAGAAAAATCTTTATTAGCTTGGTAGAGACTTACACCCAAATCAGTGGCTGTCCTTTGACAAACGAGTTGGGCTTCCGGTGCTAAATTTGCAATCACAGCTGATTTCCCAGGCTTAAAAATTCCTGCTTTCTGCTCTGCAATTGCTGTTAAACTATCGCCCAAGGTCTCCTGGTGATCGAGGCCGATTGATGTGATGATTGCAATTTCTCCTGTCACCACATTAGTGGTATCAAGAAGTCCACCTATCCCAACTTCCAGTAGGACCAAATCTACTTTTTGCTCTTTAAAATAAAGCAAAGCAATCAAGGTCAGCAACTCAAAAAAAGATAGCTGATCGTGGGTTTCTAAAAGTCTTTGCTCCATTACTTTGATTTGATCTGCTAAACGAATAAAATCTGTGTCCGATATAGGCTCACCATTAATACAGATACGATCATGGATGCTGACAATGTGGGGCGAAGTAAAGGTTCCAACCTTCTTGCCATGGGAAATAAAAAGTTCCCTCATAAAGGCAATCGTTGAACCCTTGCCATTTGTCCCTGTCACATGGATAATTGGATAGGTTTGCTCAGGATTCCCCAGCAAATCTACCGCCCTTTGCATCCGTCCCAATCCTGATCTAAAATTCAAGCCAATCCGACTATTAAGCCATTTTTCTACTTCAATCATGCTTATCTCCTTAACAAAAAAGCGAAGATTCTCTTCGCTTTTTACTCATTTTGCTAGATACTAGCTAAATTTTATTTTTAGCGTCAGGCTAAAAACGTCCACTGGACGTTCCAACTCTCTCCAGTTTCTGGGAGTTGGGCTGATACAGTCCCCCAGACTACCTGCGTTTCTATTTTCTAGCGCAGGGCTAAAAACATCCCCCGGACGTTCCTGCGTTTCTAATTTCTGGCGCAGGGCTAAAAACGTTCCCCGAACTTACCAGTTCTCTCTTATTTCGAGGAACTGGGCTGATACAGTCTACCAGACTACCTGCGTTTCTATTTTCTAGCGCAGGGCTAAAAACGTTCCCCGGACTTACCAGTTCTTTCTTATTTCAAGGAACTGGGCTAAAAACATCCCCCGGATGTTTTTACTCCTCAATAAAACTGTTGAAGACTTCTTCAATCATGTTCCATTCATCTTCTGAATCTTCAGGGATTGGTTGCAATTCACCTTCAGTTCCATCTTCATTTTCGATGAATGAGTATGCTTGGATTTCAACTTCACCGTTTTCATCTTCTTCTGCATTAACTGGTACAAGAAGAACATAGTTTTTACCAAATTCTTCTTTTCCGTCGATAGTCAAAAGGATTTCAAATAAAGTTTCGTTTCCTTGCTCATCTACAAGTGTAATAAGTTCACGTTCTTCGTGATCGTGGTTGTGATCGTGTGACATAGTTTCTCCTCTGTCTTAAAATTTTCTATCTAAATAATTTTGCAAAATCAACTGAGCTGCCAATTTATCAATAACTTTTTTACGCTTATTGCGACTAATGTCTGCTTGCTCAATCAACATGCGCTCAGCAGCAACCGTGGTTAGGCGCTCATCCTGGTACTCCACTGGCAAACTAAAGAGTTCTTCCAGTTTTGCTCCATAGGCTTGACTCGCTTCCACCCGAGGTCCACTGGTATTGTTCATATTTTTAGGTAAACCAACAACAAAGCGCTCCACCTTATAGGTGTCAACCAATTCCTTGAGTCGTTCAAAGCCGAACTCTCCTTGATCTTCATTGATTTGGATGATTTCAAGCCCTTGTGCTGTAAACCCTAACGGATCGCTAATCGCTACTCCTACTGTTTTGGAACCAACGTCCAACCCCATAATTCTCATTGGTTATAGATCGACTCCTTGTCCCTTAAGGTAGTAGCGGACCAATTCTTCAACAATCTCATCGCGTTCGTATTTACGGATTTGATTTCTTGCGTTATTGTAACGAGGAACGTAAGCTGGGTCTCCACTGAGAACATAGCCCACAATCTGATTAATAGGGTTATACCCCTTCTCATTCAATGAAGCATAGACTTCTGTCAATGTTTCACTAATTTCTTTTTTATTGGAATCATCCAATTTAAAACGTACGGTTTCTTCAGTAAATCCCATTCTAACACCCTCTTTCCTTAGAATAGTACTATTATAGCACATTCACAGCCATTCTACAAATGACACAGCCTGATTTTGCTGATTTTCTGTGACTTCCTTACTGGACAGTCGCGCCACTTGCAACTCGATTTTCAATATATTCTTCTGGTTCGTTTTTTAGTAGATTTTCCAATCCCACATTTTTTAAATATTCGCTTTCGCTTGCCTTTTTAACGTCTAGAACTTGAAAATCATAACTTGTTTTTGTTTCAATCTCGGTTTCACTTAAAAGATTGGTTTCAAGGTTAAATCCAGGAATTTTACGTGCTTCTTGGACCGATTCATCCTTGTCTTCTCCTTCTTTCAAGGCCTTTTTTGCTTCCTCTAATCCATGCTCTGCAATAAAGTTCTTGAGGTCTTCTGAAACTTGTCGTTTTTGCTGAATCGTTAAGGTCAAGAACTGTTTGCCCTTATAGGTAATGGTCTGGGTTTGTTGAACCCCATTTTCGTCAGCAGGTAGAACAAGCGTCTTTGTTACAACTGTATTGTTATTGGCATTTTCTAGAACAGGCAACGTTGATTGAAGAGCTTCTGTCGTTGTATCTTTAGAAGGTTCCGCAGACTCTTTTTTCTGTCCACAGCCAGCTAGTAAAAATAGGAGCGCAACTGTACCGATAACTATCTTCTTCATATTTATTTTTCCTTATTTATCTATCAAATAAGGCTAGGAGTCACTCCCAGCCTTTATGTTTTATAGTGCTGCACGTAAACGTGCTTCTGCATTTTCTACATTGCGGACAGAGCGTGGCAAGAAGGCACGAATGTCATCTTCTTTATAGCCAACTTGTAAACGTTTCTCGTCAACAAGAATTGGACTTTTTAGGATGCGTGGTGTTTCCATGATTAAATTAAGCACTTCATTGACACTCAAATCTTCGATATCAACTCCGAGAGCTTTAGCGTAGCGATTCTTTGATGATACAATGCTCGCAATTCCATTGTCTGTTTTTGTTAGAATATCTAATAATTCTTCTCTAGAAATCCCCTCTTTACCGAGGTTTTGTTCTTTATAACTTAACTGGTGGGCATTGAGCCAGGTCTTAGCTTTTTTACAGCTAGTACAACTTGAGACTGTATAAATTTTGATCATGTACCTACCCCTTTCGCTACATGTTACTATCAGTTTATTCTATTATACCATAAAAAACATCCGACTTGCGACCTATTTTTAAAAAAATTTAACTTTTTCTCCAGTTTTCTATCTTTTTTCTTGACAAAAACCGAACTATAACCATTCTTTGTACTTCCTAATGTAAAATTTCTTAATAACTGTGACGCTAAACATGTACAAGAAAATAATACAGGTTAGGAACAAGAAATAAGGAAGTCCTAATGGAGCTAAACGAAGAATATTTACTAGCGGTCCATAAGGCAGACTAGTTACGAAAATTGCGGCAACCAAGGTTGTCAAGATTACAAGCCAAGCTGGTCTGCTTTGTACAAAAGGAACTTTTGCCGTACGAAGCATATGGATAACCATGGTTTGAGACCACATAGATTCAATGAACCATCCTGTTTGGAATAAGATAATAAACTGAAGGGCAGATTCTGACCCATGAACATAATGGTGGCCTGTCACCAAAGGAACAATAATAAAGTAGAGGAAAATAAAGGTCAAAATATCAAAGACAGATGAGATTGGGCCCATCCAAACCATAAATCTAGTAATAGATTTTGCTTCCCATGTATGGGGTTGTTTAAGGAAGTCTTGATCCACATTATCAAATGGCAATGCCACACAAGACAAATCATAGACAAGGTTTAGGACAATAAGATGAACAGGAGCCATTGGTAAAAATGGTAAGAAGATACTCGCAACAAGGAGTGAGAAGATATTCCCAAAGTTTGAACTAACGGTCATATTGATGTACTTGGTCATGTTGGCGTAGACCTTGCGGCCCTCAACGATACCAGTTTCAAGGACCATGAGATCCTTGTCTAGCAAAATAACATCCGCAGTTTCCTTGGCGATATCAACTGCTGTATCTACAGAAATTCCAACATCAGCCACCTTCATGGATGGAGCGTCGTTAATCCCATCTCCCATATAACCAACGACATGACCATTTTTCTTCAATTGTAGAATAATTCGAGCTTTTTGGTCAGGAGACAATTTGGCAAAGACTGTTACACTTTCAACCGCTTCTTCCAATTCTTGGTCTGTCATTTGGTCGATATCAGCTCCCAAAAGCATCCGCTCAACATCCAAACCAACCTTTTCACAGATGGCTTGGGTTACTTTTTCATTATCCCCAGTTAAAATCTTTGTTCTGACACCATGCTCAAGCAAAGCTTGGATAGCGGGTGCTGCAGATGGTTTTGGTGGATCCAAGAAGGCAAGATAACCCGTAAGGATCATGTCACTTTCATCAGTCACAGCATAGGCATAATCTTCACGTAGACCTGACTTGTAACCAACACCTAATACACGTAAACCTTGACGGTTTAATTGACCAACTTCCGCCAGTACTTCTTGGCGAATGTCTTCAGTAAGAGGGATGACTTCTCCACGATATTCCACATGTGTCGAAATGGTCAACATTTCTTCCAAGGCGCCTTTGGTTACCATACTAACAACATTGCTATCATCTTTGACGATAACACTCATGCGTCTGCGCTCAAAGTCAAATGGAAGCTCGTCGATTTTTTGGAAACTGGTATCGAGATTTTGTAGGATAGTGTGTTCCTTGGCTTCTTTTTCAGTTCTACTGATGATGGCACGGTCCATCAAGTTTTTCAAACCTGTTTGAAAATGTGAATTTAGATAAGCTCTTCTTAAGACTGCCATATCCAAATCGCCATGGATATCCAATGGGTATTCTAAGACAATCTCATCTTGCGTAAGAGTTCCAGTTTTATCCGTACATAGGATATCGATTGCTCCTAAGTCCTGGATAGCATTGAGTTTTTTGATGACTACCTTTTCCTTGGCCATGATAATGGAACCTTTGGCTAAGCTGGCTGTAATAATCATCGGAAGCATTTCTGGTGTCAGTCCGACACCCACGCTCAAGGCAAATACTCCAGCCTCTAACCAGTCTCCGTCGGTCAATCCATTTGCGAAAAACACGATTGGAACCATGACAAGCATCAAACGGATCAAGAGCCAAGAAATGCTGTTCATTTCACGTTCAAAAGAAGTTGGCTCATCATAGGTGTTGAGAGTTTGCTCGATGGCTCCCATCATGGTGTCATCACCAACCGCTAGGACCATAGCTGTAGCACTTCCTGAGATAACGTTTGTCCCCATAAAGGCCAAAGATTCTGCTTCTAAGAGGCTATCTACATTTTGACCAGTGGCTTTATTTAAAGCTAGCTTTTCAACTGCATCACTTTCTCCAGTCAAACCTGACTGTTGAACGAAAAAGTCGCGTGATTCAAATAAGATGACATCTGCTGGAATCATATCTCCAGCGCTCAATTTCACGAGGTCTCCCACAACCAACTCATCGATTGGCAACTCTTGTTCAAGACCATCGCGAATAACAGTTGCAGTGTTGACAATCATTTTTGAAAGATTGGTTGTCGCCTTGTCGCTCCGCAACTCTTGGACAAAACGGATGCCTCCTGAAATCAAAACCAAGACAACGATAATAATAGAGGTCGTAGGGTCCTCTTGGCCAGGTTTGGCAAGCCAAACGTTTGTAACGAGAGAAATAAAGGCAATCACAAGCAAAATGATTGTGAAAGGATTGATAATAGACTCATAAATCTTTTTAAAGATGGAATCCTCTTGACCTTTTGTGATGGTGTTTTCACCATATAGGTCACGGTTTTCTTCGACTTGTTCTTGGTCTAAGCCTTTTAGACTTGTATGGTAAAAAACTAGACTATCTTTAAATGGAGTTTGAATAGCTGCTGCTAGTCTTTCTTTTGTAGTTTTCATTGGTTTCTCCTATCTGTATGAATGGTGATTTCATACTCAATGAAAATCAAAGAGCAAACTAGGAAACTAGCCACAGGCTGTACTTGAGTACGGCAAGGCGACGTTGACGTGGTTTGAATTTGATTTTCGAAGAGTATCATACACAGAGACCAATCACTTTATAGGGACAGAACGACACAAATCAGCGATTGGCTGTGTATGTGCGGTTCTGGATGATCGTCAATTTGCATCGTTTGTCTCCTTTCTTTGTTTTAAAACAGCAGAAAATCCTGCCATAAAATGGCAGGACTAAAAAACTTATGATCTGTTTTCGTTCAAGCTTTAACTCCATAGGGCGATGTAATGAGCTTAGTCTTGACCTTCGCGACCAGGACTGTTGACCAACGAGTAGTGTCTCCACTGCTTTGCGGTAGTCATCCGTATCCCTATGGTAGCCTCACCTACCGTTTTCGCCTTTCAGTATAAACCTTTAACTAATAAAAGTCAACGATTTATCTCATTTTTTTAGATTACAATCAATTCTTTTGGAGCTAGGGTTAATAACTCGCAACCTGTATCTGTGATCAGGATGTCATCTTCGATACGAACTCCATATTTACCTTCGATATAAATACCGGGTTCATCAGTCAAGACCATACCCGATTTAATAACTTCTGTAGAAGTTTGGCTAAAGTATGGTTCTTCGTGGATATCAAGTCCGATACCGTGTCCGATACCGTGTGTAAAGTATTGCCCATAGCCTGCTTCCACAATGATATCACGAGGGATTTTATCAAAGTCACGGAAACCTAAGCCAGCCTTAGCTTGGTCAATCAATGCTTGGTTAGCCTTTAAAACAGTGTTGTAGATTTCTGCTTGTTCGTCGCTGACATGGCCTAGGTAGATGGTCCGAGTCATATCACTCACATAATGCTCGTAAAGGCACCCAAAGTCCATAGTGATAGCTTCGCCTAGTTCTACTGGCTTGTGCATTGGGTGAGCATGGGGTTTAGAAGAGTTGATACCGCTCGCTAAGATTGTGTCAAAAGACAAACCTGCCGCTCCCAACTCACGCATACGGAAATCAAGGAAGTTGGCAATTTCAATTTCAGTCTTCCCTGGCTTGATAAATTCAAGGGCGTCGTGGAAAGCTTGGTCTGATATTGAACAAGCCTTGCGAATAGTCGCGATCTCTGTCTCATCCTTAATCATACGAAGCGCTTCAACAAACTGTGTTTGTGGAACTAGTTCCAAACCTTCAAAAGCGGCTTGCATGCGGTGGTAATAAGAAACCGAGATTTCATCTTCAAACCCGATACGAGAAAGACCCATGTCTTTAGCAATTTTTGCGATAGTAGCCAACTCGTCACGTTCTGCAAAAATCTCAAAACCAGTAACTTCCTGCTTAGCAGCGATGATATAGCGGGCATCCGTCACCAAAATTTGACGGTCACGACTGATAAAGACTGTTCCATTTGAACCCCAAAATCCTGTCAAATAGTAGACATTTTTAAGGTTATTGATAATGATTCCATCTAGTTCTTTTTCTTGCATTTTATCGAGAAATGCTTGCACACGTTTATTCATGATGTAACTTTCCTTTCAAATACTGTCCTGTATAGCTTGCTTCATTAGCAGCTACTTCTTCTGGAGTTCCTGTTGCAATGATGGTACCACCACCAACACCACCTTCTGGACCTAAATCGATGATATGGTCTGCTGTTTTGATGACATCTAGATTGTGCTCAATCACGAGAACTGTATTGCCATCATCGACAAAGCGAGACAAGACCTTTAGTAGACGCGCGATATCCTCGGTATGAAGACCAGTTGTCGGTTCATCTAGAATGTAGAAGGATTTACCGGTCGAACGTTTATGGAGCTCGCTAGCCAGCTTCATACGTTGAGCTTCTCCACCAGAAAGTGTCGTGGCTGGTTGTCCCAAGGTTACATAACCTAGACCTACATCCTTGATGGTCTGGAGTTTTCGTTGAATTTTTGGAATGTGTTTGAAAAATTCTACTGCATCGTTGACGGTCATATCCAAGACTTGCGAGATATTCTTTTCCTTATAATGAACTTCTAGGGTTTCACTGTTATAACGGGTTCCATGGCAGACTTCACAAGCTACGTATACGTCTGGCAAGAAGTGCATCTCAATCTTGATAATCCCGTCACCTGAGCAGGCCTCACAGCGACCACCCTTGACATTGAAACTGAAGCGACCCTTCTTGTAACCTCGAATCTTGGCCTCATTTGTCTGAGCAAAGAGGTCTCGAATGTCATCAAAGACACCTGTATAGGTTGCGGGATTGGACCTTGGTGTTCTTCCAATAGGACTCTGGTCAATATCAATCAGACGATCGATATGCTCAATCCCTGAGATAGTCTTAAACTTTCCAGGCTTGTCTGAATTTCGATTGAGTTTTTGAGCAATGGCTTTTTTGAGGATGCTGTTAATAAGTGTCGACTTCCCTGAGCCAGAGACCCCTGTCACCGCAATGAATTTCCCGAGTGGGAAGCGAGCGGTGATATTTTGTAGGTTGTTCTCACGCGCCCCAGTCACCTCAATAAAGCGACCGTTCCCAACGCGACGCTTTGACGGCACTGGAATCGCACGTTTCCCTGACAGATATTGCCCTGTAATGGATTTGCTGTTGCGAGCTACCTGCTTAGGCGTTCCTGCTGCTACAATCTCTCCACCAAAGACCCCTGCACCAGGGCCAACATCAATCAAATAATCCGCCTCACGCATGGTATCTTCATCATGTTCTACTACGATCAAGGTGTTCCCCAAATCACGCATCTTTTTCAGACTGGCAATCAGGCGGTCATTGTCCCTCTGGTGAAGACCGATAGACGGCTCATCTAAGATATAGAGGACTCCTGAGAGATTAGAACCAATCTGGGTTGCCAAGCGAATACGTTGGCTTTCTCCACCTGATAGTGTTCCTGCAGAACGAGAAAGGGTCAGATAGTTGAGACCGACATTATTGAGGAAGGTCAAGCGGTCTTTGATTTCTTTAAGAATCGGACGAGCAATGATGGCTTCGTTTTTTGATAGGGTCAACTGATCAATAGCTTCCAAATGGTCTGTGATGGAGAGGTCAGAAATTTCTCCGATATGAAGACCTTCCTCTCCTCCTACACGAACAGATAAAGCCTGGTCATTGAGGCGATAACCGTGACAGGTACCACAAGTTAGCTCATTCATATAAAGACGCATTTGTGTACGGGTGTAGTCACTATTGGTTTCATGGTAACGTCGCTTAATATTCCCTATAACACCTTCAAATGGAATATCGATATCACGAACTCCACCGAATTCATTCTCATAATGGAAATGGAATTCCTTACCATCTGAACCATAGAAAATGAGATTCTTATCCTCCTCTGACAAGGCCTCAAAAGGAGTATCCATATCCACTCCAAAGGCTGTCATGGCTTGTTCTAGCATATTTGGATAATAGTTAGAAGAGATAGGGTTCCAAGGTGCTAATGCTCCCTCACGAAGGGTTTTACTAGCATCTGGTACGACTAAGTCCGTATCAACCTCTAGCTTGATCCCCAAACCATCACACTCGCTACAAGAACCAAACGGAGCATTGAAGGAGAAGAGACGAGGTTCTAGTTCTGGAACTGTAAAACCACAGACTGGGCAGGCATAATGTTCTGAAAAGAGGAGCTCGGAATCATCCATGGTATCAATAATGACATACCCTTCAGCGATACGAAGGGCTGCTTCAATCGAATCAAAGAGACGACTACGGATACCTTCTTTGATGATAATACGGTCTACCACCACATCGATGTTGTGTTGTTTATTCTTTTCAAGTTCAGGAACTTCGGTCACATCATAGACAACCCCATCAACACGGACACGAACATAGCCATCCTTTTGAATTTTTTCAATCAGAGTCTTATGCTGCCCCTTTTTCTTACGGATAACAGGTGCTAAGATCTGCAAGCGTTGGCGTTCTGGCAATTCCAAAACCTTGTCGACAATCTGCTCTACAGACGAAGCCTTGATAGCGCCATGTCCATTGATACAGTAGGGTGTTCCTACACGAGCATAGAGGAGACGTAGATAATCGTTGATTTCCGTCGTAGTCCCAACCGTTGAGCGAGGGTTTTTACTAGTCGTTTTCTGGTCAATAGAAATGGCAGGGCTGAGACCATCGATAGAGTCCACGTCTGGTTTTTCCATATTGCCCAAAAACTGACGAGCATAGGCTGACAGACTTTCAACGTAGCGACGTTGCCCTTCTGCATACAGGGTATCAAAGGCAAGACTCGACTTGCCCGAACCCGACAGCCCCGTCACCACAACTAGCTTATCACGTGGAATTTCCACATCTATATTTTTTAAATTATGGGCGCGTGCCCCATGGATGACAATCTTATCTTGCATGTTACTTCTTTCTAGTCCATTGTTGCTTTCCATTATACCAAAAAAAGTGAAATTCTATTACCAAAAAAGCCGATTTTGTAGTATAATAGTACGGTGTCAAAAATCACTGTAACACGGATTAGATTAGGAAAGGATAGGAGATATGAAGCAAGTCTTTCTCTCAACTACAACTGAATTTAAAGAGATTGATACGCTCCAGCCGGGCACTTGGATCAATCTCGTCAATCCTACTCAAAGCGAATCGATGGAAATCGCCTCGGCCTTTGATATTGATATTGCTGACCTCCGTGCACCGCTCGATGCGGAAGAAATGTCTCGTATCACCATCGAAGATGAGTACACTTTGATCATCGTAGACGTCCCAATCACAGAGGAAAGAAATAACCAGACCTACTACGTGACTATTCCCTTGGGGATTATCATCACAGAAGAGGCTATCATCACTACCTGCTTGGAGCCTCTACCACTTCTTGATGTCTTTATCAATCGTAGACTTCGGAATTTCTATACCTTCATGCGGTCGCGCTTCATCTTCCAAATCCTCTACCGCAATGCGGAGATTTACCTAACTGCCCTCCGTTCGATTGAACGTAAGAGTGAGCAGATTGAGAGTCAACTTCACAAGTCTACTCGAAACGAAGAATTGATTGAACTCATGGAGTTGGAAAAGACCATCGTCTACTTCAAAGCTTCACTTAAGACAAATGAGCGCGTGATTAAAAAATTGACCAGCGCAACCAGTAACATCAAGAAATATCTCGAAGACGAAGACTTACTGGAAGATACCTTGATTGAAACTCAACAGGCCATCGAGATGGCGGACATCTATGGAAACGTCCTTCACTCTATGACAGAGACCTTTGCTTCTATCATTTCAAACAACCAGAACAATATCATGAAAACCTTGGCACTTGTGACTATCGTTATGTCCATCCCAACCATGATTTTCTCAGCCTACGGAATGAACTTTAAGGATAATGAAATTCCTTTAAACGGAGAACCGCATGCTTTCTGGCTCATCGTCTTTATCGCCTTTGCTATGAGTGTTTCTCTCACTCTTTACCTCATCCATAAAAAATGGTTCTAAACAGGAGTTATTATGTCACAGATTGATTTAAAAGAATTAACCAAGAAAAACCAAGAATTTATCCACATTGCAACCCAACAATTTCTAAAAGATGGAAAAACTGACGCTGAAATCAAGGCTATCCTTGAAGAAGTCATTCCTCATATCCTAGAAGAACAACCAAAAGGTGTGACCGCTCGCTCTATCTACGGAGCACCAACTCACTGGGCTCACAGCTTTAGCGAAAAAGAACAATACGAAAAAGAACATCCAAAGGAAAATGACGATCCAAAATTGATGATGTTGGATTCAGCCCTTTTCATTACAGGACTGTTTGCAGTAGTTAGTGCCTTGATGAGCTTCTTCTCAAACCAACCAGTGGCTTACGGATTGGTAACACTTATCAGTGTAGGAGCCTTCGGTGGAGTTGCCTTCTACCTTCTCTATCACTTCATCTACCGCTACTACGGACCAGATACTGATCGTAGCCAACGCCCTCCATTCTGGAAATCACTTTTGGTTATGCTAGCAACCATGTTTGCTTGGGTTCTCATTCTCTTCTTGAGCAACTTCATTCCGCAAGCTATCAACATCAGTCTCCCTCCACTTGTTTTGTTGGTGATCGGAGGAGCACTTCTTGCCCTACGTTTCTACCTCAAAAAACGTTTCAACATCAAGAGCGCAAGTGCAGGACCTGCTAGATATTAAAATAAACAAAAAAAGTAGTGTGTTTTGTAGACAGACTACTTTTTTTGTAGTTCCAAATCATTTTTTGATTTGTCAAGCTCATAAATAGACAGTTTGTCTAAATTTGTTTTAATGTAAAGTCTTCCCTTAGAATCCCGAGGTTTTATTCTTGAATCCAAGTTGTTTTTCTGTTAAGCTAATAAAGTAATAAGGAGAAATATATATGACTAAACAGAGAATTAATCAAATTGTTGGTTCAATTGGTGCCTTTATCGGAATTATTGTATTTATAGCCTACATCCCTCAAATTTTTGCCAATTTACAAGGGAACAAAGCTCAACCATTCCAACCTTTATCAGCAGCAGTCTCTTGCTTAATCTGGGTCATTTATGGATGGACAAAAGAGCCTAAGAAAGATTGGATTCTAATCATTCCAAACTCAGCCGGGGTTGTCCTTGGCGGACTGACCTTCCTTACTGCTCTATAAGAAATTAACTACTATAAAAGCAACCACACGATTGGTTGCTTTTTTACTACTTTCTTGATCTAAAAGTCTTCTTCTGACTCTAATTCTTGTTGTTTTCCCTCATCTTTTGTGATACAATAGCATCAATTTATTTCTAGGAGGATGAGATATGGTTTCTACTATTGGTATTGTTAGTTTGTCTAGTGGCATTATCGGAGAAGACTTTGTCAAACACGAAGTGGACTTGGGAGTCCAACGTCTCAAAGACCTCGGACTCAATCCTATCTTTTTACCTCATTCACTAAAAGGCTTAGACTTTATCAAGAACCATCCTGAAGCACGTGCAGAGGATTTAATTCAGGCCTTTTCTGATGATAGCATCGACATGATCCTATGCGCCATCGGTGGAGACGATACCTATCGTTTATTACCCTATCTTTTTGAAAATGACCAACTAGAAAAAGTTATCAAACAAAAGATTTTTCTTGGCTTCTCGGATACGACCATGAACCATCTCATGTTGCATAAACTAGGTGTTAAAACTTTTTATGGTCAATCCTTTTTAGCAGACATTTGTGAATTAGACAAAGAAATGTTAGCCTATAGCCTTCACTACTTTAAAGAATTGATTGAGACGGGAAAAATCTCAGAAATCCGCCCTAGTGACGTTTGGTATGAGGAACGAACTGACTTCAGTCCCAAAGCTCTAGGAACACCTCGTATCAATCATACAAATACTGGTTTTGACTTGTTACAAGGAAATGCCCAGTTCGAGGGAGAAATCCTCGGTGGTTGCCTCGAATCTCTCTACGATATCTTTGACAACTCTCGATACGCAGACAGCACGGAGCTCTGCCAAGAATACAAACTTTTCCCTGACTTGTCAGACTGGGAAGGAAAGATCCTCTTGCTAGAAACAAGCGAAGAAAAGCCTGAGCCAGAAGACTTCAAAAAGATGTTGCGGACTTTAAAGGAAACTGGTATATTCGAGGTCATCAGAGGACTCTTGGTCGGGAAACCTATGGATGATACTTTCTATGACGACTATAAAGAGGCACTATTGGATATCATTGATAGCAATATCCCAATTGTCTATAATCTGAATGTCGGACACGCAACTCCAAGAGCAATTGTCCCCTTCGGAGTCCACGCCCATGTAGATGCAACGGAGCAAGTCATCCACTTTGATTATAACAAAGAAAGCTGAGATAAGACTCTCAGCTTTTTCTATATTCTCTGATGTTCCAGTCATCTAACATCACTTATTTCCACTTTTCCATTCACAATCATTCTCGTGGTCATCAACTAGCCCTGCAGCCTGCAGATAGGACAAGACAGCGACTGGTCCAGTGAACTTAAAACCACGTTTTTTGAGATCCTTGGATATTTTTTCAGACAAAGGCGTTTTGGCTGGTGCTTGACTGTAGTCCGGGATATCGTTAACGATGGTTTTCCCCTCTACAAAAGACCAGAGATAAGCATCAAAAGAGCCATACTCTTTCTGAACTTGTAAAAAGGCCTGGGCGTTTGCTCGGGTGGCAAAACTCTTAGCACGATTGCGGATGATAGCTGGATTGTCCATCAAAGCCTCCAGTTCCTCATCCGTCATCTCCGCGACACTTTGAAGGTGATAGCCATGAAAAGACTCTCGGAAAGCCTGCCGTTTATTAAGCACCGTTTCCCAAGACAGACCAGCCTGATAAGTTTCCATACAGAGCAGCTCAAAAAGCGCTCGGTCGTCATGTAGGGGTTGACCCCATTCCTCATCATGGTAGGCTACATATAGCGGGTTGTTCATTTTAACCCAACCACAGCGTTTTGGCATAGACATCTCCTATTTCACCAACATCTTAAGGGCAGATTTGATGTAGTTTTCAGCAGTATCTGAAGTTCCTTCAAAGAATTTCTTGATTTTCTTAAGCTCAGTAGCCTTGTAGCCCAGTGCCAACATGGCTTCCATAGCTTCCTCCAGTTCTTGGTTGTCACTGCTAGATGGAACTGCAGCCTTAGCAGGGAGATCGTCTCCTGCCACAACAACTTTCCCTTCTAGATCCAATACCATCTGTTGGGCTGTTTTCTTCCCGATTTTAGGGAACTTGGTCAAGTAGGTGATGTTCTTAGTCTCGATGGCTTGAACCAAGCCAGCATTGTCATCCGCTGCGATGATGGCAAGAGCAGAAACAGGGCCAATGCCTGATACAGAAATCAAGCTGAGAAAGAGTTTCTTCTCGTCTTCTGAACGGAAACCGTAAAGTAGATGAGCATCTTCACGAACAACTTGATGCACATAGATTTGCGCTTCTTGATTGACTTGCCCTGAGTAGGTATAGGGGTTAGCTACGTGTAGGATGTAGCCGATACCGTTAGCTTCTAGAACGATGTATTTAGCAGTAATTTTGGTAATGATACCCTTTAGATATTCGTACATAATTTTCCCTTCAATTTATACTCAATGAAAATCAAATCTAAACTAGGAAGCTAACCGTAGGCATAACTTGAGTTAGGCAAGGTAAGGCTGACGCAGTTTAGAGAGATTTCCGAAGAGTATTAGTATTTTCCTAGCTCTCGGAGGCTAGTATGATTTTCCTGAATGCGACGGAACATCTTTTCCATGTCCGACTTGGTAAAGTGAACCAAAACAGGACGTCCGTGTGGACAGTTATAGGGGTTGTCACATTGAGAGAGTTGGTATAGAAGTTGTCTAGCCGAGTGGTCATCGATACGGTGGTTAGCCTTGATGGACCGCTTGCAAGACATCATAATGGCCAACTCTGCTCTGTATTTCTTGATTGAAACTTCCTTGGTCAAGAGGAGCATGTCGCACATCTCATAGATACCTGACTCGATTTCCTCCTCTGCCATCCAAATAGGATGTTCTCGAAGGATGAATTGATTTTCTCCATACTCTGCTAGAAAGACACCAACTTCCTCTAAAAGTGACATTCTTTCCTTGAGACGAAGGGCATCATCCGCAGGAAATTCAAAGATATAGGGCACTAGGAGTTGCTGCTGGCTCTGGTCAACATTGCCAATGCTCTCACGATACTCCTCATACTTAACCCGTTCCTGAGCCGCGTGCTGATCTATGATGTAGAGCCCATCTCGACCTTGGGCAAAGAGATAGGTTCCATGCATCTGACCGAAAAATTCCAACTCTGGAAAGCTTGAAGATTCTTCCCGCTCCAACTTGTCATAAGCCTTATCCAAACTAGCTAGATCTAACTCTGGATGGTCCAGTTGGTCATAGCTAGCAGGCTTTCTCTCTGCAAAATGCAGTTTAGCTGGCTTGGTCATCTGGTCCAAGGTTTCCTTGGCAAACAGATTCAAATCCTGTTTCTCTTCAGTCAGGTTCACCTGATGGTCTGCCACCTCAGCTTGTGTCGGTCTGGTCGGTTCATTTTTTTCATAATAGAGCGTATTTTCTCTCAGTGGCAAAGTCGTTTGCTCCACCTTTTCACGATTGCGAACCGCAGATTTGGCCAGATTTTCCAAGGCATCTGGAATCAAGGTCTGTTCCTTGAGACTCTTTGCGATAGCTTCTGAAACCAGCGCCATCAGTTCTCTTTCCTTGGAAATTCGCACCTCTTGCTTGGTTGGATGCACATTTACGTCTGCCAGATATGGATCAATCTGGATGTGAATAACAGCCAGCGGAAAACGCCCCACCATAAGCTTGCTACCGTATCCATCTAAAATGGCACGATTGAGCAGGAAGTTTTTGATATAACGGCCATTGATAAAAAGGCTGATATAGTTACGATTAGCCCGTGTCAATTCAGGCAATGAGACAAAACCAGAAATTTCAAAATCTAGGTCAGCATTCTCAATTTCAACCATTTTTTTAGCACTGGCTAAACCATAAATCCCAGCAATGGCTTGACGCAGTTGACCCGTACCAGCTGTTCGTGTCATTTCCTTGCCATCACTAATCAAACTAAAGGAAATCTCAGGATGGGCTAGCCCCAGACGGTTGACAATATCAATGATATGAGACAACTCTGCCTGCTGGCTCTTCATATACTTGAGACGAGCCGGTGTATTGAAAAAGAGGTCTTCCACACAAACCTTAGTCCCTACAGGACTGGTCGCTGGAATGATTTCCTCAACTTCTCCCCCACGAGCTACTAGCTTGGTCCCGTGACTGCCACCATCCACCGCTGTCAACAAAGTCAAAACACTGACAGAAGCGATAGAAGGCAGAGCTTCACCACGAAAGCCGAGGGTCCGAATCCGAAAGAGATCCGCTTGATTTTTAATCTTACTGGTTGCATGACGGCGGAGAGCCAACTCGACTTCATCGTGGGCAATCCCGTGTCCATTATCGGTGATTTGGATTTTCTTAAGACCAGCTTCTTCAACCTCTACAATTATCTGGCTAGAGCCAGCATCAATGGCGTTTTCAACTAGTTCCTTAACTACACTAGCAGGGCGTTCGATAACTTCTCCTGCTGCAATCTGGTTGGCCAAGACTTCTGGCAATTCAATAATATGAGACATCTTTCAGCCCCTTTCTCAACTGTTTTTATCTATTTCTCTGAAAATAAGCTAGTGCTATTATACCATATTTCACTCGTTTCTAAAAAAGTCCGAGTAGCAACTTTCTTCCCGATTTTACTAGGTTATTTGCCAAGTTTGTGGTAAAATAGGTAGAAACAATATTTTAAAAAGGAGAAAAGACACATGCACATTTTTGATGAGCTAAAAGAGCGTGGTTTGATTTTTCAAACGACTGATGAAGAAGCTTTGCGTAAAGCCCTAGAAGAAGGTCAAGTTTCTTATTATACTGGCTACGATCCAACTGCTGACAGCCTTCACCTAGGTCACCTTGTCGCAATCTTGACAAGTCGTCGTTTGCAGTTAGCGGGTCACAAACCATATGCTCTCGTTGGCGGTGCTACAGGTCTCATCGGAGATCCGTCCTTCAAAGATGCTGAGCGTAGTCTCCAAACAAAAGACACAGTAGATGGCTGGGTCAAGTCTATCCAAGGACAACTTTCTCGCTTTCTTGATTTTGAAAATGGTGAAAATAAAGCTGTCATGGTCAATAACTACGACTGGTTTGGCAGTATCAGCTTCATTGACTTCCTCCGTGATATCGGAAAATACTTCACTGTCAACTACATGATGAGCAAGGAGTCTGTGAAGAAACGGATCGAAACAGGGATTTCTTACACTGAGTTTGCCTACCAAATCATGCAAGGGTATGACTTCTTCGTTCTTAACCAAGAGCACAATGTTACTCTTCAAATCGGTGGTTCTGACCAGTGGGGAAACATGACCGCTGGTACCGAGTTGCTTCGTCGTAAGGCTGACAAGACTGGTCACGTAATTACTGTTCCACTGATTACAGACGCAACTGGTAAGAAATTTGGTAAATCAGAAGGAAACGCAGTTTGGCTCAATCCTGAAAAGACTTCTCCATACGAAATGTACCAATTCTGGATGAACGTCATGGACGCTGACGCTGTTCGCTTCTTGAAGATTTTTACTTTCTTGTCATTAGACGAGATTGAAGACATCCGTAAACAATTCGAAGCAGCACCACACGAACGCTTGGCTCAAAAAGTCCTCGCTCGTGAAGTTGTCACACTTGTTCATGGAGAAGAAGCTTACAAAGAAGCCCTTAACATCACTGAACAACTCTTTGCAGGAAATATCAAAAACCTTTCTGTCAAAGAACTCAAACAAGGACTTCGTGGCGTGCCAAACTACCAAGTACAAGCAGACGAAAACCACAATATCGTTGAACTTCTCGTATCTTCTGGCGTGGTTAACTCAAAACGCCAAGCCCGTGAAGATGTTCAAAATGGAGCCATCTATGTCAACGGTGACCGTATCCAAGACCTTGACTATGTCTTAAGTGATGCAGATAAGTTAGAGAACGAACTCACTGTTATCCGCCGTGGGAAGAAGAAATACTTTGTATTGACTTACTAAATTGTTCAACATTTACCTATAAACAAAGGAGTTACCCTCGAGAAAGGTAACTCCTTTTTGCTGTGAATAGTCCCCCACCTATCCCTTAATAGACAGGCTACGCAGTACAATGCGTAAGGTTGTTAGATTATGTAAGATAGAGAGATTTGAAGGACTGAGCCAATTAAACAAGCCAAAGCCAATCAAACTACTATTTACGACAACGGTATCTTGAATATTCTTCTTGATGAGTGTTTGCAAAGATGATGATAGCGAATCCAACTCTTGGAAGAAATCCAAACGATTATCTAACAATAAGATATCACTCATCTGCTTAGAAATATCTGCACTCTCATTCATCACCACACCGATATCTGATAGGGTTAGAGCCGCTGAGTCATTCAATCCATCTCCAACCATCAAAATAGTGTGACCTGCTTTCTGCAGTTCCTCTACTAACTCAAATTTCCCATCAGGTTTCAAGTCTGTATAGACCTGATCAAAGGGCAAATCTTTGACTAATTCCTCTGTTCTAACCAAGGTGTCCCCTGTTGCCAGAATCAATTTTTTCCCTTGTGCCTTAAGTTTCTCCAAGGCTGCTTTTGCTTCTTTTCTCAAAGGAGTATGAATGCAGAACATTCCAATCAATTCATTCTGGTAGGCTAAGAATAAGAGATTGTAGTGACTCTTGTACTCTTCAATTAAAGCATTTTGTTCTGAACTGATATAAATCTGCTCATCCTGCATCAAGACATAATTCCCAATAAGAACTGGTTGGCCATCTATATGAGATTTGATCCCCTTACTTGCGATATATTGGAGTTTCCCATGCATTTCCTCATGTTCAATTCCCTCTATCTCGGCTTGCTTGACGATAGCATTAGCAATAGGATGATAAATGTGTTCCTCAAGACAGGCACTGATTCTGAGAATATCTTCCTCACTATTGTCTCCAAAAGGTAACACCTTTTCAACTATCGGATAGCTAGTTGTGATCGTTCCCGTCTTATCAAACAAGAAAGTATCAACTTCCAGATATTTCTCCAGAACATCTCCATCCTTAATCACCATTTCACGGTTCAACCCCTCCTTGATAGCTGTCAAATAAGCTACAGGAGTAGAGATTTTCAAAGCGCAGGAGAAATCGACCAATAGGAAAGAAATTGCCTTAGAAAAAGAACCTGTCAATAGGTAAGTCAGCCCAGCCCCCAAGAAATTATATTTGACGACCTTATCCGCCATCTTGATGAAATAGCGTTGTTTCGTTTTCTTGTTTTCTTCAGATTTCTTCATCAACTCAATCAGCTGTAAAATACGGCTGTTCATCTGATTATCGGTTACACGAATGCGCAACTCTCCAGTTTCTAATACTGTATTTGCACAAACCAAATCAGACTCTCTTTTTTCAACTGGAAAACTCTCTCCCGTCAAGGAACTTTCGTTGACCATACCTAAACCTGAAACTACTTGTCCATCAAACAGAATTTCATTTCCTTGAGATAAGATCAAGACATCTCCTATTTGAACATCGGAACTCTTGATACTAACGACCGTATCGCCCTGTACCAAGAATACATCGCTCTCTTTTGCAAGAAGACTTTGTTCTAAATCTGTTGCCGTTTTTTTCAAGGACCACTGATCTAAATGATTCCCCAAATCAAGCATAAACATGATATTGCTAGCTGTCTTGGATTGATTCATAAACAAGGACAATAAAATCGCCGAACAGTCCAAGACCTCCATCGTTAGTTCCTTACGCGCTAGTGTTTGATAAGCTTCTCTAATATAGCCAAAAGCCTGATAACCAGTCCATATATAGCGAATAGGATACGGCACAAAACTACGAAAAAGTATACGCTTAATCGCTGCACCTGAAACAATAGAATAAGCACTCTCTTCTCTACGAATGGGAAGAGTCATCAACTCAGAAACTTTCCCTTTATCAATTCTTTTTAAAAAGGCTTCTGCATTATCTAATACAGAAAAGCCTTCTTTTATACGTAGAGTAAAGTGCTGTTGATCCATGTAAAACTGGATAGACTCAATCCCCTTTTCATCTCTCGCCAAGGAACGAAGATAGTCTTGAATATCCAAGGTGAGTGAAAAAGAAGATGATAGTCGGATATGTTGGTATCCTCTATGTAGCACTTTAAAAGACATATTATTCACCTATAAGGCTATCTAATTGCTCTTCTTTTTTCTCTTGCTCGTACAAATATTTGGCATCTTGCAAGACATCGTCTCCATGTTGCTTCACAACAGAAACAGATGCATCTAGCTCGTCTTTCAACTTGTAAGCCTTAGCCAAAGCTTTAGAATAACCTTTTTTAGCTTCCTTACTTGCCAAGATTTTCAAACCAAGGGTACCAAATGCGACACCACCCAAAAAGAGTGATGATTTTTTCGCAACTTTTGCGACGCTTAATACTTCTTTTAACATACTTATTTCCTCCTTATCATTATTATATAGCAATTTAGATATAAAAGCAATTTCATTCTATAAATTGGAGAATTAGTTTTATTTCTACTGAATCTCCCATCTACTTATTCCTAAAGTTGCTTTCATTTGCCTCTTTTGATACACTTAAACTATGAATACAAACCTCAAACCCAAACTCCAGCGTTTTGCTTCTGCGACTGCCTTTGCCTGCCCTATCTGCCAAGAAAATCTGACCTTGGTAGAGTCTAGTCTCAAGTGTGATCATCGCCATTCTTTTGACCTAGCAAAATTCGGCTATGTCAATCTAGCTCCACAAATCAAGCAATCTGCCAACTACGACAAGGAAAACTTTCAGAATCGCCAGCAAATCCTAGAAGCTGGCTTTTATCAGGCTATCTTAGAAGGCATCTCAGACATACTAGCGACTAAATCATCTGCAAAAACTGTCTTGGACATCGGTTGTGGCGAAGGCTTCTACTCTCGCAAGCTCCAAGAAGCCCATCCTGACAAGACCTTCTACGCCTTTGACATTTCGAAAGACTCAGTCCAAATCGCTGCTAAAAGTGAAACCAACTGGGCGGTCAACTGGTTCGTTGGCGACCTGGCTCGCCTTCCTATAAAAGACGCTAGCATGGATCTCCTGCTTGATATCTTTTCGCCTGCCAACTACGGTGAATTTCGCCGCGTCTTATCAAAGGATGGCATTTTAATCAAGGCCATACCGACTGAAAATCATCTCAAGGAAATCCGTCAAATGGTACAGAACCAGTTGACAAAGAAGGACTATTCCAACCAAGACACCAAGGAACATTTCCAGGAACATTTCAGCATCCAATCTATCCAGACTGCTTCCCTGACCAAATCCATTACAGCAGGGCAAAGACAAGCTTTACTCAGCATGACACCCCTCCTCTTTCACGTTGACCAAAGCAAGATTGATTGGAGCCAACTGACAGAGATTACCATCGAAGCAGAGATTCTGGTCGGAAAAGCACTGTAAATAAATTTTTTAGATAAGACAAAACCCGCACCTCTTCTTGAGATGCGGGTTTAAAACACGATTTTTAACTGTCTTTCCGAAAAGTATAAAAAATTTTGACCTCTCCATTTATTTTCGATTTGAAATGACAAATTTATCAATAAATAGCAAGTGATATAAGGCAAGTGCTGCCCCATAACAACAGCCATGAAAAGAGATTTCTTGATGAGTAAGCGGAAACGAAGAACTATTACCCATATAAAGGCATGACCAAATTACAAAAATAATCCAAAATAAATCAGTCCATTTATATTTTGAAAAATATTTTTTCCACATATAAACACCTTCTTTCCTATAATTATATTATAATACTTTGTATAAACGAATACAAGAAATTTGAGGTAATAGCTAAGAAGAACCTGAGGCTTAAAGATAGTAAAACCAGCCTTCTTAGTGTTCTCTAGGTCTGATTTTTAAGTCTAGAAATTATTGACAAATTATTTTTTTTTTTGAGACCAGTCAACCTCAAATCTATAACATTCAAAAAAAAGCGAATTTCAATTGAAACTCGCTTTTTTTGCTAGATAGTGTAATAACTATTAAATTGTATATCTTAGTTCAAGTGCCAGATATCTTCGTTGTACTGAGCGATTGTACGGTCAGATGAGAAGAATCCTGCTTTAGCAATGTTGACGATCACTTTATCCAACCATGCATCACGGTTTTCGTAATCAGCAAGCATTTGCTCTTTGACTTTGATGTAGTCTTCCAAGTCAAGAAGAGTCATGAACCAGTCTTTGTTAATCAATTCATTGTAAAGACGTTCCAAGCGTTCTTTCTTACCAACTGCAAGAACAGCGTCGCTCACGATAAAGTCAACCAGTGGTTTGATCGCTTTACGGGCGTAGAATTCGCTTGATATGTAAGCTGATTTTGCGTAAAGATCGATAACAGTTTCTGAATCTTCACCAAAGATGTAGATGTTTTCGTCTCCAACCAACTCAGCGATTTCCACGTTAGCACCGTCCATAGTACCAAGAGTCAAAGCTCCGTTCAACATGAATTTCATGTTACCAGTACCTGAAGCTTCTTTAGATGCAAGTGAGATTTGTTCTGAGATATCACATGCTGGGATGAGGAAGCTTGCTGCAGTAACGTTGTAGTTTTCAACCATTACGACTTGCAAGTGTGGAGCTACTGCTGGGTCGTTTGCAATCACTTCTGACAAGCAAAGGATCAAGTGGATGATGTCTTGAGCGATTGTGTAGGCAGGAGCTGCTTTACCACCAAAGAATACTGTGATTGGACGAGCAGGGATATTACCAGCCTTGATGTCCAAGTATTTGTGAATCACATACAAAGCATTCATTTGTTGACGTTTGTACTCGTGAAGACGTTTGATTTGGATATCAAAGATAGAGTTAGTATTGATTTCCACACCTTGGTGTTCTTTCAAGTGACGAGCCAACTTACGTTTGTTGTGAGCTTTGATGCTTTCCAATTTTTCTTTGACAGCAGCCTTGTCTTCGTATGAAAGAAGGTCTTCCAATTTAGAAGCTTCATGGTGCCATTCGCGGCCAAGGATCTCATCCAAGTAGTGAGACAAGCTTGGGTTAGCATGCATGAGCCAACGACGGAAGGTGATACCGTTTGTTTTGTTGTTGAATTTTTCTGGGTAAAGATCGTAGAAAGCTTTCAACTCAGAGTTCTTCAAAATTTCTGTGTGAAGAGCGGCAACCCCGTTTACGCTGTATCCATAGTGGATATCCATGTGAGCCATGTGTACACGATCGTTTTCATCAATGATTTGAACAGCTGGATCTTTGTATTCAGCACGAACACGACGGTCCAATTCTTTGATGATTGGTACCAAGTGAGGAACCACTTCTTCCAAGAATTCAAGAGGCCATTTTTCAAGGGCTTCAGCAAGGATTGTGTGGTTTGTGTAGGCAGTCATGCTACGAACGATAGAGATTGCTTCATCAAGTTCGATACCACGTTCAGTCAAAAGACGGATTAATTCAGGAATCACCATTGATGGATGAGTATCGTTGATTTGTACAACTGCGTAGTCAGCAAGGTCATGCAAGTTGCTTCCTTTTTCGATTGCTTCATCGATGATCAATTGAGCACCGTTTGAAACCATGAAGTATTGTTGGAAGATACGGAGTAATTCACCTTGTTTGTCGCTATCGTCTGGGTAAAGGAAAAGAGTCAAGTTGCGAGCGATGTCTGTCTTATCAAAGTTAATGCCATCTTCAATGATAGATGAATCAACTGAATCCAAGTCAAACAAACGCAAACGGTTTTTAGTAGCTGTTTTGTAACCAGGTACATCGATATCGTAAAGAGTAGATGTCAATGTGAAGTGCGCAAATGGTACTTGGTAGCTACGGCTTGAGCGAACCAACCAGTTTTGGTCAGTCAACCAAGCGTTAGGAATTGTTTCTTGTTGGTTGTTTTTAAGAACTTGTTGGAAAAGACCAAAGTGGTAGTTCAAACCAACACCGTCACCGTTCAATCCAAGTGTAGCGATTGAGTCGATAAAGCAGGCTGCCAAACGTCCCAAACCACCATTACCAAGTGATGGTTCCAATTCTACTTCTTCGATTTCGATCAACTCTTTACCTGCATCAGCAAGTTCTTTTTTAACTTCGTCATAAAGACCAAGGTTAATCAAGTTGTTTGACAAGAGTTTACCAATCAAGAACTCAGCTGAGATATAGTAAACTTTTTTCTTACCAGTGTTGACTGGTTTTTGGCTGCTTGCTAGTTTGCTGTAGTTAAGAAGAGCAAGGTAAAGCTCTTCGTTGCTACATTCTGCGATAGATTTATTGTAACGATTTTGTACAAATTCTTTTAATGGTAACATTTTTTGTGTCTCCTGATAATGTCTTATTTCTTTAATTCTACCAAATTTTCATTGATTCGGCGATAAATTGTAGTCAAGTCAAGCAAAGTTTCTTCGACAGCAGGAGTCAATTGATCCTCTGTCATACGCCATGACCAGTTTCCACCAAGAGTAGATGGGAAGTTCATACGAGCTGACTCATCTAGTTCTAGCAAGTCTTGCATGGTTGCAATAGCCATGAAGCTAACTGATGAAAATACTGTGCGAAGCATTGCGTGTGGCACTGTTTCATACTCTTTACGGTTCGTGTAACGAGCCATGTATTCACGAGTTGGATCGTCAATCTCATTACGGTACCAACCAAGAACTGTATTGTTATCGTGTGTTCCTGTGTACATAACTGAGTTGGCTGGTGCCAAGTGTGGGCTATCGATACTTTCGTCTTCTGGGTTGAAGGCAAATTGAAGAATCTTCATTCCTGGGAAGCCAGTGCGTTCACGTAGTTCAATAACTTCGTCAGTCATGAATCCAAGGTCTTCTGCGATGATGTTCAAGTCACCAAGTTCCTCTTTAACCGCTGCAAAGAGTTTGTAGTCAGGACCTTTCACCCATTTACCAGGTGCTGCTGTTTCAGAACCAGCAGGAATTTCCCAGTAAGACTCAAATCCACGGAAGTGGTCGATACGAACAATATCGTAGATTTTGAAGCTTTCACGCAAGCGTTCAATCCACCATTTGTAACCATCTTTGTCCATAGCTTCCCAGTCATAGATTGGGTTACCCCAAAGTTGACCGTCTGCAGAGAACTCATCTGGTGGGCATCCTGCAATGTGTGTTGCTTTTCCGTTTTCATCTGTTTTAAAGAGATGCGGATTAGCCCACATATCGCTTGAGTCTTCTGCCACGTAAATTGGCATGTCCCCTACGATTTCGATGTGGTTGTCATTAGCATATGCTTTCAATTTCAACCATTGTTGGAAGAAGAGATATTGAGTTACGCGGTGGTAAACAAGCTTGTCAGCTAATTTCTCACGGTAGCTTTCAAGAGTTGAAGCTTTACGAGCACGAGCATCTGCATCTGGCCATTCTGTCCAAGCAAGATTATCAAAATGCTCCTTGATAGCCATGTACTCTGCAAATAGTTCAAGCCATGATTGATTTTCTTGAGCAAATTTTTCGAAGTCTTTGACATCTCCAGCTTCAAGGAAACGTTTGACAGCTTTCTCTAGAAGCGGACGACGTGCATAGTAGATTTTAGCGTAGTCAACTTCAGTTGGGTTGCTACCAAAGTCCACACCTTCAAGATCACTTGCTTCCAACAAACCTTGCTCCACCAAAATATCAAGGTCGATAAAATGAGTGTTTCCAGCAAAGGCTGAGAATGATTGGTATGGAGAATCTCCATAGCTGGTTGTTCCTAAAGGAAGGATTTGCCAGTAGCGTTGCTTCGTACGAACCAAGAAGTCAACGAAATCATAGGCGCTTTGACCAAATGATCCGATTCCGTATGCTCCTGGAAGTGATGAGATGTGCATCAACACACCGCTTTGACGTTTTTTCATATTAGCACCTCAAGTGTTTATATTGTTAATTATTTCAATTTTGCGCAAACGTTTGCGCTAAGTCAAGTATACCCCATTTCTAAAATAAATGCAAGCGTTTGTAAAAAAAAACTTTTTCCCTACTTTTTATTTCCGAAATCGGAAATTCCCTATATTTTAAATTTCCCCCTCCCTTTGTTTCGTCTTCTATTTATGCAATCGTTTCCCTTCAATTATTTTTGAATTGAAATTTACACGATTTCCTATTTCTCTTCTATTATACAAACAATTTTAGGAATTAGCCAGTCACAAGCTTTTTAAAATTTTTTCAAAAAAATGCTTGCAACCGTTTTCTGTTTGTGCTATACTAAGGTCATAAGGGAAAACGTTTGCGTTTCCTCGAAATTAAAATTTGTTATTCTTTAGGAGGAATACACTATGTCAACTAAATTCATGAAGAGCGCTGCTGTACTTGGTACTGCTACTCTTGCTAGCTTGCTTTTGGTAGCTTGCGGAAGCAAAACCGCTGATAAAGCAGCTGATTCATCTGCATCAGGAAGCAAAGAAATTACTTTCTACGTTGAAGACCAATATAAAGCTTACGCTGAGAAAGTTGCTGCTGCTTATGAAAAAGAATCAGGAACAAAAGTTAACATCAAATCTGGTGACCAACTTGGTGGACTTGACAAACTTTCACTTGACAACCAATCAGGTCAAGCCGCTGACGTTATGATGGCTCCATACGACCGTGTAGGTAGCCTTGGTACTGACGGACAACTTTCAGAAGTAACTTTGAGCGACGGTGCTAAAACTGATGACACTACTAAATCTCTTGTAACTGTTGGTGGTAAAGTTTACGGTGCTCCAGCTGTTATCGAGTCACTTGTTCTGTACTACAACAAAGACTTGATCAAAGAAGCTCCAAAAACATTTGCTGACTTAGAAAACCTTGCTAAAGATAGCAAATACGCTTTCGCTGGTGAAGAAGGTAAAACTACTGCTTTCCTAGCTGACTGGACTAACTTCTACTACGCATACGGACTTCTTGCTGGTAACGGAGCTTACGTATTCGGTGACAACGGTAAAGATCCTAAAGATATCGGTCTTGCAAATGACGGTGCTATCGCAGGTATCAACTACGCTAAGTCATGGTACGAAAAATGGCCTAAAGGTATGCAAGATGGAACAGCTGCTGGAAACTTGATTCAAACTTCATTCCAAGAAGGTAAAACAGCTGCTATCATCGATGGTCCTTGGAAAGCTCAAGCATTCAAAGATGCTAAAGTAAACTACGGTGTTGCTACTATCCCAACTCTTCCAAACGGAAAAGAATACTCAGCATTCGGTGGTGGTAAAGCTTGGATCATCCCATCAAGCACTAAGAACCTTGAAGGCGCACAAAAATTTGTAGACTTCCTTGTTTCAACTGAACAACAAAAAGCATTCTACGAAGCAACTAACGAAATCCCAGCTAACACTGAAGCACGTGCATACGCTGAAGGTAAAAATGATGAGTTGACAACAGCTGTTATCAAACAGTTCAAGAACGCTCAACCAATGCCAAACATCTCACAAATGTCAGCTGTTTGGGAACCAGCTGCGAACATGCTCTTTGACGCTGTAAGTGGTAAGAAAGATGCTAAGACAGCTGCTAACGATGCTGTTACATTGATCAAAGAAACAATCCAACAAAAATTTGGTAACTAATTGATTGATTCAAGGGAGATAATTTAAACATCTCCCTTGATTTTTAGATATATTGACAATGTTTTCAGTAGTATTACTGATTAGCATCGAGCTCAATGCTCGTATCTTATGAAAGGAGCACTCATGGAACAACAACCAAAAAAAGCAGCCTTGCTTTCATTGATTCCTGGGTTGGGACAAATCTACAACAAACAAAAAGCTAAAGGTTTTATCTTCCTTGCTGTAACAGTGGCTTTTGTCCTCTATTTTATAGTACTTGCAGCACCTGAATTGAGCAACTTAATCACGCTTGGTGAAAAACCTGGCCGTGACAACTCTCTCTTCATGTTGATTCGTGGTGCATTCCACTCTATTTTTGTAATTGTTTATCTAGCCTTTTATATTCTCAATATTAAAGACGCTCACACTATTGCAAAACGTATCAATAATGGCATCCCTGTCCCATCGACACTTAAGGATATGATTAAAGGTATCTATGAAAATGGATTCCCTTACTTGCTTATCATTCCATCTTACGTTGCCATGACATTTGCCATCATCTTCCCGGTTATTGTAACCTTGATGATTGCCTTTACTAACTACGATTTCCAACACTTACCACCAAATAAATTATTGGATTGGGTTGGATTGACTAACTTTACAAATATCTGGAGCTTGAGTACCTTCCGTTCAGCCTTCGGTTCTGTCCTTTCTTGGACTATTATCTGGGCTTTATCTGCATCTACTTTGCAAATCGTACTCGGGATCTTTACAGCTATTATCGCTAACCAACCATTCATCAAGGGTAAACGTATCTTTGGTGTTATCTTCCTTCTACCTTGGGCGGTTCCAGCCTTTATCACTATCTTGACATTCTCAAACATGTTCAACGATAGTGTTGGTGCTATCAATACTCAAGTTTTGCCACTTTTTGCTAAGGTTCTTCCTTTCTTAGATGGCGTTCTTATCCCTTGGAAGACAAATCCAACTTGGACTAAAATTGCCTTGATTATGATGCAAGGATGGCTTGGTTTCCCTTATATCTACGTCTTGACTCTCGGTATCCTACAGTCTATTCCAAATGACTTGTATGAAGCAGCTTATATCGACGGTGCAAACGCTTGGCAAAAATTCCGCAACATCACTTTCCCAATGATTTTGGCTGTTGCGGCACCTACTTTGATCAGCCAATACACCTTCAACTTCAACAACTTCTCTATTATTTACCTCTTCAATGGTGGTGGTCCTGGTAGTGTCGGTGGTGGAGCTGGTTCAACCGATATCTTGATCTCATGGATCTACCGTTTGACAACTGGTACAGCTCCTCAATACTCTATGGCAGCTGCAGTTACCTTGATTATTTCAATCATTGTCATCTCTATTTCTATGATTGCATTCAAGAAACTACACGCATTTGATATGGAGGACGTCTAAGATGAATAACTCAGTCAAAATCAAACGTAGACTGTCTCAAACCCTTACTTATCTTTACTTAATTGGACTTTCAATCGTTATTATCTATCCTCTTTTAATCACGATTATGTCAGCCTTTAAGGCCGGTAACGTTGTGGCCTTCAAGCTCGACAGCAATGTCAATTTCAGTCTTGATAACTTCAAAGGGCTCTTTACAGAAACCTTGTATGGCACATGGTACCTCAACACTTTGATTATCGCTTTGATCACTATGGTTGTTCAGACAAGTATTATCGTACTTGCTGGTTATGCCTATAGCCGTTACAACTTCTTGGCTCGTAAACAAAGTTTGGTCTTCTTCTTGATTATCCAAATGGTGCCAACAATGGCCGCTTTGACTGCCTTCTTCGTTATGGCCCTCATGTTGAACGCCCTTAACCAAAGCTGGTTCCTCATCTTCCTCTACGTTGGTGGAGGTATCCCGATGAATGCTTGGTTGATGAAAGGTTACTTTGACACCGTGCCAATGTCTCTTGATGAGTCTGCAAAACTGGATGGTGCAGGACATTTCCGCCGCTTCTGGCAAATCGTTCTCCCTCTTGTTCGCCCAATGGTTGCTGTACAAGCACTCTGGGCCTTCATGGGACCTTTCGGAGACTATATCCTCTCTAGTTTCTTGCTTCGTGAAAAAGAATACTATACAGTTGCCGTTGGTCTACAAACCTTCGTCAGCAATGCGAAGAACTTGAAGATTGCCTACTTCTCAGCAGGTGCTATCCTCATCGCTCTTCCAATCTGTACACTTTTCTTCTTCTTGCAAAAGAACTTCGTTTCAGGACTTACAAGCGGTGGCGACAAGGGGTAATATACCCCCGCCACCCTTTTTCATTTTTGACCTTGTACATCGATTGTCTGGTGAGAAACAAGAGCTTGCTGAGATTACCTTGTTAGTTAGTGGACGAATCATAACAAACATTCACTTTTACCAAGGATTCTACTATCCCCGCTTGAAATAAAAAACATTTCTCTATATAATACTCGTATAGAAAAATGCCTATAGAAAGAGATTTATGTTACCATATCCATTTTCTTATTTTAATAGTATTTGGGGATTTCGTAAGCCCCTCTCTCAACGTTTTGGTCTAAACTGGTTTCAACTGATTTTTACCAGTATTTTCTTGATTAGCTTATCCATGGTGCCTATTGCTATCCAGAACAGTTCTCAGGAAACCTATCCTTTAGAGACGTTCATCGATGATGTCTATGCTCCATTGACGGACGAAGTCGTTCAGGATCTAGCCACCAATGCTCAGATTGTAGATGGAAAACTAAGCTATACTGGTTCGACTCCTCATCAAGATTCTGTACAAATCGGGGCTACTGCTAGTTCAAGTTTCCCTGAAGAATTACTTCTTAACTTTGAACCTGAGCAACTCGTCATCAGTAAGCAAGGAAAAGAACTAACCAGCATTCGCTATCACGCTATTACAACTGATAGTTTCCAAAGCAAGGAAAGCTTGACTCAGGCTATTTCTAAAGACTGGTATCAACAGAACCGCGTCTATATCAGCCTCTTTCTGGTCTTAGGTGCTAGTTTCCTCTTTGGACTTAATTTTTTCATTGTAGCTTTAGGTGCTAGCCTTTTGCTCTACTTCACGAAAAAATCTCGTCTCTTCTCATTTAAAACCTATAAAGAGTGCTATCATTTTATTTTGAACTGTTTAGGATTACCAACTTTACTGACCATGATTCTAGGTCTTTTGGGGCAGAATATGGCAACTTTGATTACTGTTCAAAACATTTTATTTGTTCTATATCTGGTCACTATCTTTTATAAGACTCATTATCGTGATCCAGACTACAAAAAGTAGGAGATTATTATGCCTGTTACGATAAAAGACGTGGCCAAAGCTGCAGGAGTTTCTCCTTCAACCGTAACCCGTGTTATTCAAAACAAATCAACGATTAGTGACGAAACAAAAAAACGAGTTCGAAAAGCAATGAAAGAACTCAATTATCACCCTAATCTTAATGCTCGAAGTCTTGTTAGCAGTTATACGCAAGTTATCGGCTTAGTCCTTCCAGATGATTCAGATGTTTTCTACCAAAACCCTTTCTTCCCTTCTGTTCTTAGAGGGATTGCACAGGTTGCCTCGGAAAATCACTATGCCATTCAGATTGCGACTGGTAAAGATGAAAAAGAGCGTTTAAACGCCATTTCACAAATGGTCTACGGAAAACGTGTGGATGGGCTTATCTTCTTGTATGCTCAAGAAAATGATCCCTTGGTACAACTGGTTGTCGAGGAGCAATTCCCCTTCCTCATTCTTGGAAAATCACTTTCCCCCTTCATACCGCTTGTTGATAATGATAACATCCAAGCCGGATTTGATGCGACCGAATATTTCATCAAAAAAGGTTGTAGTCGCATTGCTTTCATTGGTGGTACCAAGAAACTCTTCGTTACCCAGGACCGTCTGACAGGTTACGAGCAAGCTCTTCAAGAACACAATCTGCCTCTTGATACTAATCTGACTTACTTTGCTACTGAATTTCTTGAAGATAATGGTTATCGCTTTAGTAGACTTCTCTTCAAACACAATCCAAATATTGACGCTATTATTACCATTGATAGTCTCCTTGCTGCAGGGGTCTGTGATTACATCGCAAAACACCAACTGGATGTCCCTGTCCTCAGCTTCGACTCAGTCAATCCCAAGCTCAACTTGGCGGCCTATGTCGATATCAATAGTTTGGAGCTTGGTCGTGTTTCCTTTGAAACTATTCTCCAGATCATCGATGATGCTAAAAACAACAAACAAATTTGTTACCGCCAGTTGATTGCCCACAAAATCGTTGAAAAATAAAAACCAACTCTCTATTTTGAGTTGGTTTTTTTGTATTCTATTTACCTGAACAACTAGTTTTCAACTTCGACAAATCGTCCAAGAATATGAACATTCTCTGAGACCGATACAAAGGCTGTTGGATCAACTTGTTTCATGATTAGTTTAAAATCATTAAACTCTGCACGAGTGATAACCGTAATCAAAACTGCCTTACGTTCGTGGTTATAAGTCCCTTCAGCATCGTGAATCATGGTCGCTCCACGGTGCAATTTATTGTGAATTTTCTCAATCACAGCATCTGGATTACTAGTAACAATCATAGCCTGCATGCGTTTTTGTTTGGTGAAAACTGCATCTGTCACACGGCTTGAGACAAAGATGGTAATCATAGAATAGAGGGCATATTGCCAACCAAAGGTCAAACCAGCAATCAGCATGATTGTCCCGTTCACTAGGAAGGAGATACTTCCAACGTTACGACCTGTCTTCTTACGAATGGTAAGACTGACAATATCTGTTCCACCACTGGAAATGTTATGGCGTAAAGCAAAACCGATTCCCAATCCCATAACGACACCCCCAAAAAGGGCATTGATGATTGGGTCCTCTGTCAGTACCACCACTGGCACAAACTGGATAAAGAGCGAGCTCATGGATACCGTGATAAAGGTGAAAATCGTGAACTTATGTCCAATTTGGTACCAGGCTAAAATCATCAGCGGGATATTGATAGCGTAAAATGCTACTGAAATTGGGAAATAAAAGCCAAACAAGTGATTACTAAGCGCAGAAATAATCTGAGCCAAACCTGTTGCTCCACTTGAATAAACATGTCCTGGTTGGAAGAAAAAATTGACAGCTACTGCTGATAGAAAACCATATACTAGAGAAGCTGAAATTTTTTCATCGTATTTTTCTCGGGAGATACTTTGCAAAACACGAAAAATCTTCACTCGGTGAGCAAAGCGGCGCAAATAATAGTGCCACTTTTTAGTTAGTTTCGTTTGTTTCATCTTGTTCTACTTGTAGATTGAGTTCTTCTAATTGTTTAAGAGCTACTGTTGATGGCGCTTGGGTCATTGGGTCAGTTGCTTTGTTGTTCTTAGGAAAGGCAATCACTTCACGGATATTTTCTTCGCCTGCTAAGAGCATTACAAAGCGATCAAGTCCGATAGCCAAGCCACCGTGTGGTGGGAATCCATAGTCCATGGCTTCCAAAAGGAATCCAAACTGGTCATTAGCTTCTTCAACTGAGAATCCTAGGGCCTTGAACATGCGTTCTTGGAGTTCTTTTTGGTTGATACGAAGGCTACCACCGCCAAGCTCATAACCGTTCAAGACGATATCGTAGGCAATGGCACGGACATTGGCCAAATCACCTTCAAGCTCATGAGCAGTTTCTGCTTGAGGAAGCGTAAATGGATGGTGGGCGCTCATATAACGACCTTCTTCTTCAGACCATTCAAACATTGGCCAGTCAACTACCCAGAGGAAGTTAAATTTGTCGTTATCAATCAAGCCAAGCTCTTTGGCAATACGTCCACGAAGTGCCCCAAGTGTTGCATTGGCTACTTCAAGCGTGTCAGCCACAAAGAGAACCAAGTCTTTATCTCCAAGACCAAGCGCACTTATTAAATCGCCTTGAATGCTAGTCAAGAATTTAGCAACAGGTCCGTTCAATTCTCCATCAACAACCTTAACCCAAGCAAGACCTTTAGCACCATACTGTTTGGCTACTTCTGTCATTTTGTCGATGTCTTTACGTGAGTAGTTGTCTGCTGCACCTTTGACCACAATGGCTTTAACAGCAGGTGCTTCTGAGAAGACTTTGAAATCGACACCCTTGACAAGATCTGTCAAGTCCTGAAGCAACATCTCAAAACGAGTATCAGGCTTGTCAGAACCATAAAGAGCCATGGCATCATCATACTTCATACGAGGGAATGGCAGCGTTACTTCAATCCCTTTTGTTTCCTTCATCACGCGCGCAATCAAGCCTTCTGTGATATCTTGGATTTCTTGCTCAGTAAGGAATGAAGTTTCCAAGTCAACCTGAGTAAATTCAGGCTGGCGGTCACCGCGCAAGTCTTCGTCACGAAAACATTTGACGATTTGGTAGTAACGGTCAAATCCAGCATTCATCAACAACTGTTTTGTAATCTGCGGACTTTGAGGAAGTGCGTAAAAATGCCCTTTATTGACACGAGATGGCACCAAGTAGTCACGCGCCCCTTCTGGTGTTGACTTAGAAAGGAATGGCGTTTCCACATCGATAAATTCCAACTCGTCCAAGTAGTTGCGGATCGAATGTGTCACCTTGGCACGAAGCTTAAGGTTCTCCAACATCTCTGGACGACGAAGGTCAAGGTAACGGTAACGTAGGCGTGTATCGTCGTTTGCCTCAATGCCATCCTTGATTTCAAATGGTGTTGTTTTGGCTGTATTAAGCACAGTAAGAGCCGTTACATTCAGTTCAACCGCTCCAGTCGCCAGTTTATCATTTGCCTGCTCACGTGCTGCAACCTGACCAGTAACCTCGATGACAAATTCACTACGAAGGCTTTCAGCTGTTGCCATCACATCTGCAGAAACTTTTTCAGGGTTGATAACTAACTGCATGATCCCTTCACGGTCACGAAGGTCGATAAAGATCAATCCACCCAAGTCACGACGACGGGCAACCCATCCTTTCAAGGTAATTTCTTGTCCGATGTGCTCCTCACGAACACGACCAGCATACATACTACGTTTCATGTTTTCTCTCCTCTTGTATTCTGTTACTATTTTACCATAAAAGCGCAGGCTCTTCATGAAAATCAGCAGAAAAGTTGAGAGAATCCTCTTATAAATGAAAAAATCCAGCAAAGTCATTCGCTGGATTTAGGTTTTCTTTATTTTTTACGCTTTTCAGCAATCCCTTCTGTTTTCTTAGGAAGGACAATTTCTGTCACATAAGCTGTCGCAAATCGTATCACTCCTGCGATAGGAGCAAAGATAATCGCTAGATTGTTATAAAAGAAATCCCCCTTAATGAAATAGACAAGTAGGCCGATGACAAAGAAGAGAAATACAGCCTGAATAACTGCTAATAATAGTACTCGTTTCATGATTTCCTCCTGAGTCTATTATAGCATGACTATCATTAAAAATGCGATTAAATTATTCAAAGCATGTAGGGCTATACTATAAGCCAAACCACCTTTACTGATATAAGCCAAGCCCATGCTAAATCCAAGTGAAGCATAAACTAGGAACTGTAGTGGAGTTCCAGGAAAATGAACAAGAGCAAAAATGAGACTACTTACAAGAAGAAAGATAGCTGTTTGCTTGATGTTATCTTGCTGAGGGAAGACAAAGCGAGCTAACATACCTCTAAATGTTAACTCTTCTGTCAGAGGTGCAAAGACAACCACCATAAAGAAAGAGAAAAGAGGTTGATTATGAGTCAATTCTTCTACCATCTTTTGATTGACTGATGGATCATGTGGTAAAAAGTTTTCTGCAACAATGACAAGGATCCATACCAAGGCAGGTAGCCAAATGTATTTGTTAAGGGCCGTTTTTTCAATCGTAACAGTTCCTGTCTTATACCACTTGTAGGTAACGAAGGTGAAGATTCCTGCTAATAAGACATAAACAGGGACAGCAACGTAGCTAGGTGCTCCCAATATCAAGGCAGCTAAACCTACGCCCTGAATAAAACTATAAACCATAAGAAATGATAAGAAGGCAAGGCTATACCAGCCGATATTTTTAAGTGTTTTCATAAGATTCTCCTATTTAAAATAACGTTTTGTTTTGCGCAATTGTGCAACATTGGTATACAAATGGATGACAACTGCCACAAGTAGAGCAACCAACTGTACTTGTCCTAATACTACAGATAGAACTACTAAGACAACGTAGATACCAGGAATGAGGAGCTGATTGACCTTGAACAAGATCAAGTAAGCTTCTTCCATTTCAGCCTGTTTTTCTCCCTCATCATAAGTATCAAGGTAGTCCAAAACTTCCTTAGGCGTCGCCATAATAGAAAGTTTGTAGTTACGAATCTTGCTGGTGATTTTTAGACAGTAAGCACCTGCCCAGATACCTAAAACTATCAAAAGCAAGGACGCTGCTGATGGGCCTAAAGCTCCCAAATCTATAAGTAAGCAGGATAGCATACTAATTTGGCAAACATTCCAAGCTACTGTACCATAATCTAAGAAACGATACATAGCAAGGTAGTCTTGTTCGTTTTCTTCGTCTTCTTCTTCTCTTTGATAACTCTGATAAGCCTGATGGCTTTTTCTAATGAAATAAAAGGTTAGAATTACCGTAATCAGCCCTAGACCAAGAAAGATTGAGTACAAGGCAACGACTACTTGCTCTTGACTGATACCTAAAGGATTAACACCAAGGAATCCAGCAAATATTCCTAATAAAACTCCTGCAATAAAAATCTTCAGTGCAAAAATGATTTGTTTCTTTTCCATCTTTCAACCTCTTTCTAAAACAAGCCAGACAACCATTGACCAAAAGCTTTTCCTGATTCAAAAATAGCTGTCAGGCCATCTGCTCCAAGCGTTACCAAAAGCAAACAAACAGCAAGTAAGAGAATAGCTTGGTTTCTAGCTTTTTTTGCTCCATCTCCCAAGGGTTCATTGCCAAGCCAACCTGCTAGATAAGCATAGGCTGTAACTGTTAAAATACCAATCTCTGTAGAAGAGAGAAACAAAAAGACTGTCACCAAACGAACGATATTGGCTTGAATGTTAAAATAATTTCCTAAACCTGCACAAACACCGGCAAGTGCTTTGTTCTCTGTATCGACTTGAAAACCTGCTAAAAACTCTTTCATAACTTTTCTCCTTTTAGGATCTCTTTAAACTTAATCTTTCTCTCTACCCATCTAAAGACTAATAGTAGCACTATGTTAATCCAGAAGAGGTATTTACTTTCAACAATTGTAAACCAACCAAATAGGCTTCCAATCATAGCCATAAGATTTACGATAAACACGACTATAGATAGATAATAAATCACTTTATACTTGTTCATCACTCATCCTCCTCTAAGCGGAAGACTGACTCGACTGGCTCATGGAATATCTGAGCAATCTTCAGGGCAATGACGATGGATGGCGTGTACTCATCCCGCTCAAGCAAGCTGATGGTTTGCCTGGACACGCCAGCTAGTTTGGCCAGCTCTGTTTGATTCAGGCCATCACGAGCCCGAAGCTCTTTTAGACGATTTTTTAGCATGTCTTTTTTCTCCTTTGTTCTTATCTTGATTTCATTGTAACACATCTTTTTATTTTTGACAAGCATATTTGTCAAAAAGTTTAAGATTTTTGTCATTTTGTAAAATAAAAAGGTCAGGAATGGTATCCTGACCGTATTTTTTTTAGTTAATAAAAGATTGCTTACTCAGCTGATGGAGTGTCTTGACTTTCTTTCAGCTGCTTTTTATCATCCTTCTTGTAATCTCTTCTGACGATATAAAGCGTTGTTAGACTGATGAGAGTCAATACAGCACCTGTAACCCTTCCTTTTTGAGAGAAGACAAATTCTACTTTGTGTTGTCCGGAAGTAATCGGGAATGAAATAAAGCTGTTCCATGCTTTTGTCACAGGGACATCCTTGCCATCTACTTTCACCTTCCAACCCTCACTATAAGGGATAGAGGTCATCATATATTTACTGTCGTCAGTAATATTCACTGAACCGACGATATGAGTATTCGAGAATTTCTCAACTTGTAGACCTTGTTCCTTCCGCTTTTCTAAAGCACTTTGAATTTGACTGATTTCTGCGCGGTAAACTCCTGCATTTGAAAGGTCAACCTTATCTGTTTTAAAGCGAAACTCCAGTACAGACTCTTGATTCTCTGCATTGTCAGCGATTTGCCATAGTTGACGTTGCGTATTTCTCTTAGAATGAGTGAACCACTTGCCGTTCAGAAGGACAGAGTAATCTTTCTCTGAATTTAGACTTGCTGGTACGAAGAAGTAATAGGTCAAGTTTGTTCGAGGAGTAATTCGGTAGCGAACGACTGCATCCTTAGAAGAGTCCACCCGCTTGTAGACAGCCGTTCCTTTTTCTTTGTCGACATTTTCCTCAGTAAGATTTTCTGTTTCAACATCTCCGTAGGCTAGGGGTTTGAAGTAGTCGAGATAATTCTCTTCGCCTTTTTTCACGCCTTCCATAGAGTTAAGGATGATATTTTGATTTTGGATAGCGTTGTTTCTACCAAAGTTGATGTTTCTTACTAAATCATTTGTTCCATAGGCTAATGGGAAAGAATTTGGATTTTCGTACACGATATAACGTTCATCTTCGTAGACCTTCTGCGTGAAATAACGCTGCATATCAAAACGACTTGCAAAACGTGTGAAATACATTCTCTCAGGATGAGCTTCTTTCTCAGTAGGATCCAGGTCTTTGACATCCATATAGTAGCGAACACCGTATAAGGCATCTGTCAGAGGAGTCCCATTTTCATACTCTGTCGCTGCATTAATCCCTTGGTCACCCATAAAGGCAAATTGATCCATGGTCGTACGCTCTAAGCTTGAACTGAAGGTACTTAAACCTGGGTAGGAAACAAGCGATGGCACTGTTTTTGAATAGGCAAAGGTTGTTGCAATTCGATAGAATGGTTGATCTGCCTGTTTTTGAACATCATCTGTCACTTGTTTTACAGATACCGTCGCATCCACAAACTTGTCTACATCTGCATACCCAAAGGTCACTTGAGATAGATAGGCATTATAGCCTAACTCAAAGATTGTTAGGGCAGACACGGCAAGAATGGCTAGTCTGGTCATTCTTGTTCGCAATAAGAAGATAACTGCCAAATAGACCAACAAGGTTAATACAACCTGAGATAAGAAATATCCTGTTTGGAGAAGAATTCCTAAAAGAAGGAAGACAGCACCAGCTATCAATAGCACCATTTTTTTCACTTGAGGAGCTTTACGAGAACGACTCCAATAGAGATAAGAGCAGGCTGCAGTGATAGCTATTAGTAATACCCAAAACACAAGAAGATTCTTTGATAGGAATTGAGTCAAAGCTTCTGGCTGGGTTTTTGGAAGGTAGGTGAATTTCTTTGTATAGAGATAAGTTGCTGATAAAACGAGCAACACCACTGAAAGTAACTTCCCTCTGCGAGAAATTTCTACTTGTCCCTTAACTACTTGATAGGCTAAAACGAGCATAAAGAACGAGAATAACCATGAGAAACGGAAGAAGAATCCAGCTGGATTTTGTCCCATATGCCAGATTTTACTTACAAATTCATTGACAAAGGAAATCAAGAAGACAAGGGTGACCGCACCTGCAGCCCAACGTTTTTCCTTGGCTACCTGCTTCGATGTAAAGTAGAGGATAAAACCTAGAAATCCTAAAGCACCAATGTAGATATTTGGAAGGTTAGGTCCGGCCGACCAGCCTGAGGCAGTATCAAAACCACCGATAGCTAACTTCGACAGGATATCCACGGGGTTGATCTGAAAGGCGAAGGAGAACTTCATGGCATCTCCAACCTGCCCCTTACTCTCAAGGAGATTATAGAAAACTGGCACAATCAACACCGATGCCGTAGCAACCCCAATGACAGAGAAGGCAAATGCTTTTACCAAAGGACTCAAGAAGTGTTTCAGCTTCTGTTTCAGAGATCCCTGAATAGAGAGGCGTGGTGAAACATAATAGCAAGAGTATAGGACGATAAAAATCGAAATCATATAGCCCATATAGAACTGCAGAAAGACTGTTAACCCTAGAATAAAGGCATAACGATAGGGTCTCCCTCCATCCAAGAGTTCTTCCAGATAAACGATAACGAGCGGCAGCATAATCATGGCATCATAGAAAATGACGTTCATCTGATAGGAAACGAGCATCCCTGAAAGAGCATAGGCTGTTGCAAACAAGGGCACCAACCACACACGAGATTCTGCTCCCTTATAGCGCTTAATCAGGAAATGAGAGAAAGAAAATCCGATTGCTCCATATCTAAGCCAAATAGTCAGGAAAACTGCTAGACCATAGTGTTTGAAGGGAATAAGAATATAAAAAATATTAAAGGGACTCATCAAGTAATAGCCCAAAACCCCTATCATGTCTCCACCGAGAGATTTAGTAAAAGAGTAAGTCAGGCTACTCAAATCACCAGAAAGCACCGCATTCTTAAGCAAGCCAAAAAAGCTGATATACTGCTGACCAAAGTCAACTGCCATCAGACTTTTATTCCCGAAGGGATAGCTACCCATGAAGAACCAAACAACCAGCATGATGGTCATCGGTAGTAAGGTACTTATCGTATAAAGCAAGGCTTTAGGGTGTTTCCCTTTTAACTCTTGCCAACGCGTTAACCACTTATCCATGTTTGTTTTCTCCTATGTCTTCTTAACCAATCTTATCTTTTTCAGCTTGGTCAATATTACTTTTCGCGACGATAAAGTGAGGACGTTGCTTCACCTCGTAATAAATCTTTCCGATATACTCTCCAAGTACACCGATGAAGATCAGCTGCACACTGCTAAACAAGATGATGGCTGCTATTGTAGTGAAATAGCCACTCGTATAGTCGGAAGAAAAGATAAATTTACAAAACTCATAAACAATGTAGAGAAGAGACAGAGCCATGCTGACAAATCCAAATTGGATACAAATTCTAAGAGGACGATCATTAAATGAGATAATCCCCTGGAAAGCATAGTTCATAGACTTCTTAAAGCCAAATTTGCTTTTTCCTGCTTTACGAACTTCATTTTTATAAGGGATAACCTTCTCTTTAAAACCAATCCACTCATAGAGCCCTTTGTTAAATCGATTGTACTCAGGCAGCGAAACAAACACATCCACAGCTCTCTTGCTGAGGAGTCGTAATTCAGATTTCCCGTCTGTTAACTTGACATCCATGGAATGGTTCGAGAATTTATAGAAACTACGAGCAAAGAAGCTCCCTACAAATGACTCCCCTTCTCGACTTCTCTGACCACTGACAATATCGTATCCTTCTTTATAAGCTTCTACAAAGAGAGGAATCAGATAAGGCGGATGTTGCAAGTCTCCATCCATCACCATAACCGCATCGCCAGTTGCATACTTAAAACCAGCAAGAATTCCACTCTCGCGACCAAAGTTTCTACTAAAGCTGATATACTTGACCCGTGGGTTTTCATCCGCAATAGCATCGATTAGTTTTAGTGTGCTATCGCTACTGCCGTCATCCACATAGAGAATTTCGTAGTCAGATAGTTCTTCCGATAAAATCATACTCTCTAACTTCTCAGAGATGGCTTTATGCGTTTGAGCTAGAACTAATTCTTCATTTAAAAGAGTGATAAGAATTGATAGTTTCATCTAAATGCTCCATATACTATTCACTTTTAAAAAAGGAGAGAACCTTGCTCTCTCCTCTTTAAAGAAACTAAACTATTACTTGTTAGAATATCTACGTTTCAATACAACTGTACTTGATAAGATGACGATTCCCGCAAATACCAATCCAGTTTCTACTGATTCACCAGTTTGAGGAAGTTTTGGTTTCTCCTCCGTAGTTGTTCCAGGAACGTCTGGTTTTGAGGTTGTCGTAGTCGTTGTAGTTGTCGTTGATTCTTCTGTCGTTGTAGTTGTTGAAGTGGTTGTTGGTTCTTCTGTTGTTGTCGAAACTGTCGTTGGCTCTTCTGTCGAAACTGTAGTTTCCTCAGTAGTCGCTTCTGTTGTTTCTGAAGTTGAACCTGTAGTCGACTCAGTTGTTGCTTCTGTAGTAGAAGTTGTCGTTGACTCTTCGGTTGTTGTGGTTGTTGAAGTGGTCGTCGGCTCTGCGGTCGTTGTGGTTGTTGAAGTAGTCGTCGGCTCTTCTGTCGTTGTGGTTGTCGTAGTTGTCGTCGGCGCTTCTGTCGTTGTAGTTGTTGTAGTTGTCATCGGCGCTTCTGTCGTTGTGGTTGTCGTAGTTGTCGTCGGCGCTTCGGTTGTGGTAGTCGTAGTTGTCGTCGGTTCTTCGGTTGTGGTAGTTGTAGTTGTTGTAGTTGGCTCTTCAGTTGTGGTAGTTGTAGTTGTTGTAGTTGGCTCTTCGGTTGTGGTAGTTGTAGTTGTTGTAGTTGGCTCTTCGGTTGTGGTAGTTGTAGTTGTTGTCGTCGGCTCTTCTGTCGTTGTAGTCGTTGAAGTTGTCGTCGGCTCTTCAGTTGTTGTTGTCGTTGTGGTCGTAGTTGTTGTAGTTGTAGTTGTCGTTTTTTGGTCTACAATCGTCTTCTCTACTGGAGCTTTGGGTGTTTTAAATTCACCAGCTTCCACAACAGTATCTGCCGCCAACTCATAACCTTCTGGCGCTTTAATTTCTTTAATGATGTATTTGTCACGCAAGATATTTTGAACAGTAAATTCACCATTCGCATCTGACTCAAATTCACCAATAACTTGACCAGTTGCTTGACGAACAACTTGGAATTTCGCACCCTTAAGAGGGCCGTTTTGGTCGTCTACCTTAGTAACTTTGATACTAAATTCGTAACCAATCCCTTCACCACCGGCAATTTGGATTTTCACTGTACTGTTTGATGCGTATTCATCCTTATTACTTCCCTTGATAGTAGCTTGGTTAAGAATTCTTTCACCATCAACAACATCATAGTTCACATCTGCCCAATATTCAATGGCAAATTGGTCGTCTGCAGCAATGTTACCTAGGTTAATAGAAAATGAATCTCCATTAATAATCACTTTATAGTCAGCTGTAACATCTTTTGCGTTCTTGAGTACCCATTTACCATTGGTATATTCCCAAGTTCCTTTTTTAATCTTGAAACTTCCTGGCTTGTATGTGATACCTTTTGATTTCAAGGTATCAGTAATAACAGCGTCGTTAATTACTTCATTGGTTCTATTTACAGAAATTCGGAAACCAAGCTCTTTGTTTCCTACTTCGCTCCAACCTGATTTAATGATAGAGTAGCGGTAGCCTCCACCAATCGTCCCACTTGTAACTTTACCAGTGAATTTCTCTTTATCATTTACAGAAACTTTAACCGGAACTTCTCCATCGTTTGGAGATTTCACTTTATTAACTTGAGCATAGAAGAAAAATGAACCTGAAACGTCATTTTTTTCTTCCACAAATTTTGTAAAGGTCAAGATAATTTTACCAGCAGCGGCATCAACCTTTGCATTAGCGATCAATTTACCAGTAATTGAGTCATTAATTTCAAAATCCTGAGACTTAATATCAATCGGAGAAGCTATGCTAACTTCTGTTGTATCTCCAGCTTTAACATTTTTCCCCTCTAAAGCAAATTTTGCATTCAGACGGAAACTGTCAAATCGACCAACCGGTCCTGTCAAAGCCTCACCTTTGTCATTTTGAATTTTTACTTCTGTGATAACATCCACTTTTTTAGATGTATCAGCGTGCACCTTTCCAGATGACACAACAAAAAATACTGCCAATATAGAGATAAATAATGACAGCACAAAACTAGTTTTTACAAACTTTTTCATTATGGCTCCCTTTTCTTTTTAAAATGACAATATAAAATTATCAATTTTAAAATTGATTATATCATATTTATTTATTATTGCAAGTGATTGAAAGTATTAAAGTATTTTTTCATCCTTATTTAGATACATTTAGCTTTTTTGTAACTCTAAAGTACAAAAAAATTATTATTTTAGTCAAAAACAGACTAATAAAGTTCGGTTTTTTATACATGAATTCTTATAATATTAAAAGGAGAGAATCTTGTTCTCTCCTTTTTTAAGAAACGAAACTATTACTTGTTAGAATATTTACGTTTCAATACAACTGTACTTGATAAGATGACGATTCCCGCAAACACCAAACCAGTTCCTACTGATTCGCCAGTTTGAGGAAGTTTTGGTTTCTCCTCCGTAGTAGTTGTCCCAGGAACGTCTGGTTTTGAGGTTGTCGTAGTCGTTGTTGTTGATTCTTCTGTTGTTGTAGAAGTTGTCGTTGGTTCTTCTGTTGTTGTGGTTGTTGAAGTTGACGCTGGACCTTCTGTCGTTGTAGTTGTAGAAGTGGTCGCTGGTTCTTCTGTTGTTGTAGTTGTTGAAGTTGACGCTGGACCTTCTGTCGTTGTAGTTGTAGAAGTGGTCGCTGGTTCTTCTGTCGTTGTGGTTGTTGAAGTGGTCGCTGGACCTTCTGTCGTTGTAGTTGTAGAAGTGGTCGTTGGTTCTTCTGTCGTTGTGGTTGTTGTAGTTGTAGTCGTGGTTGTTGTGGTCGTAGTTGTAGTAGTCTTATCTCCACTACCCTCACCTGAACCTGTTTCTAAACGAGTCAATGCACTGACTGAACGAGATTTTTGGAAGTTACTTGCTGACCATTCCAAAACATTGGCAACTTTAGTACCTTTTGGAAGTTCTGAAGTTAATTCTGTTGTGTACTCAATGTACATTGCCCAGTTCCAGTTGTCACCAAAGTTAATGGTGAACCCTGTGATTTTACCATCCGCATTTCGAGTGAATTCAGCTTTTTTGCTAAAGTTATCGATTGGTTCCAATTTAAGAAGAGCTGCTTCATTTGGAATTTTTTCTGGTTGAGTCGCATAACGAACGGCACGGAAAGAGCTTTCTACCAAGACTTGTCCACTATCACTAAAGTCATCCTTGATAACCATGTTGTTTAATTTATCTTGAACTGCGTTCAAAACAACACGCCACTTGATGCGTTTAGGATTTTCTGAATCTTGGTAACCATATTTCATTTCATAGTCACCAGCTTCACCGTCTGTTTTATCATAATTAAGGGTATAATTTTCTGTCCCGAATTGGAAAGTATATTTACCCGATTCTGGTAAGTTGGTTACATTTGGACGCACTGAATATTTCAAAGTCATTACCTTATCTTTGTAATTCTTAGAGAAATAATCGGTAAAGGTAATCGTTACTTTTTGAGTACTTGGGTCTGTTACTGCATTCCCAATTACTTCACCACTGCTATGGGTAATTGGAAATTCTAGTTTAGTAATCAAGCCCAATTCTTTAGGAAGATCAAGTACCAGTACATCGCCTTCCTTAATTTGTTGAGTATCAGGGAAAGAAATGGTATTGGTTGCTTCCAACACTTTACCTGTGCTGATTTGAGTTTCTGATGTCAATGGTTGACCATCAACAGTGATTGTTGTTTTATTGGTATAGTCTGTAACATCAGCCGCAAATACTGTTGTCAGTACTGTCAAAGATAACACGATTATACCTAAAAATGCAAACATCCGCATCGCGTTCTTTTTAAAATGATTCATGATTGACTCCTATTTATTAATCAGATATATCATAGCATTTTTTGAATACGTTTACAAGAGTTTTTCTTATTTTTTAGCATTTTATTCTATTAAACGTTCAGTTTTTCTGAGCCATTTTTTGTAAAATTTGATTTCAACGGTCGTCTTTTTTATTACTAAGTAAAAAGACCAGGAATAAATCCCTGGTTCATTACTTTTCTATTAGAATCCTAATTGTTCAAAAACTTCTGAGAAATTTTGACTGATAACATCAAGGGAAACTTGAACTTCTTCTCGCGTTTGGTTGTTCTTAACCTTGACTTGTCCACTTTCGACTTCGCTCTCTCCTAGGGTGATGAGGGTCTTAGCTCCAAAAACATCGGCTGATTTGAACTGAGCTTTAAGTTTACGATTGAGGTAATCACGCTCTGCTTTGAAGCCTTGTTGGCGCAATGCTTGTACTAACTCCAAGGCTTTCAGGTTAGCTCCTTCACCAAGAACAGCAATATAAACATCTAGGGCGTTTTCGATAGGTAGGGCCACGCCTTGTTTTTCAAGGACTAGAAGAAGACGCTCTACACCAAGTCCAAAGCCAAAGCCAGCAGTCTCAGGACCCCCGAAGTAAGCAACCAAGCCATCGTAGCGACCACCTGCACAAACTGTCAAGTCATTGCCATCAATCTCTGTGATAAACTCAAAGATGGTGTGGTTGTAGTAGTCCAGACCACGCACCATATTGGTATCGATGATAAAGTCTACTCCTAGATTCTCCAACATCTGACGAACAGTATCAAAGTGGGCTTGGCTTTCTTCATCCAGGTAATCCAAGATAGATGGTGCATTCTCCACTGCCACCTTGTCTTCTTTTTCCTTCGAGTCCAAGACACGGAGAGGGTTTTCCTCCAAACGACGTTGGCTATCTTTAGATAAGCTATCTTTGAGCGGTGTTAAGTATTCAATCAAGGCTTGACGATAGGCCGCACGACTCTCAGGATTTCCAAGAGTGTTGAGGTGTAGTTTGACGCCTTGAATGCCGATTGCTTTCAAGAAGTGGGCTGCCATAGCGATCGTTTCTACATCGGTAGCTGGATTGCTAGAGCCAAAGCACTCCACACCAATCTGGTGGAATTGGCGCAAACGCCCTGCTTGTGGGCGCTCATAGCGGAACATTGGGCCCATGTAGTAGAACTTGCTTGGCTTTTGCACTTCTGGTGCGAAGAGTTTGTTTTCCACATAAGAACGAACGACTGGAGCAGTTCCTTCTGGACGGAGGGTAATATGGCGGTCACCCTTGTCATAGAAATCATACATTTCCTTGGTTACGATATCGGTTGTGTCTCCAACAGAACGACTGATGACTTCGTAGTGCTCAAAAATTGGGGTACGTACTTCTGCGTAGTTGTAGCGTTTGAAGATTTCACGCGCAAATCCTTCAACGTACTGCCATTTGGCAGAGTCAGCAGGTAAAATATCCTGCGTTCCTTTTGGTTTTTGTAATTTCATAGAGAATCCTCTTTCTAACTTAATAGTCCTATTTTACCATAAATAAAGGGATTGGGACAGTCGGAGAAGTAAAGAAATATCTTTAGTCTATTCCTCTTTCATCTAGTCTCTGGACAAATAGCAAATGTCGGCCAGCATTTACAATCTGAGCCATGCATGATACAATGAATAGCATCAGATATACGAAGGAGAACTTATGAAAAAGAATATCTTGACAACCCTTGTTGCTGCCCTTGTCTACTTTCTCTGTATCGGAGTGGGGGTTCTACTAGGGAACCTTGTCGACCACACTGGAAATATGTTTTACGCCCCTGCCTTTTCTGCTCTTGTAGGTGGTAGCGTCTATATGATTCTTTTAGCAAAGGTTCCTCGTTTCGGAGCGATTACTTCGATAGGGCTTGTGATTGCTCTCTTTTTCCTCGGGAGTAAGCATGGTGCTGGAGCCTTTCTGCCAGGTATTATCTGCGGTCTTGCAGCAGATGGCATCGCTCACCTAGGACATTACAAGGATAAGGTGAAAAACCTTCTTTCCTTCCTAGTTTTTGCCTTTGGTACTACTGGTCCCATCCTACTCATGTGGTTGACCCCTCAAGCCTATATCGCAACTCTAGTCGCTCGTGGAAAATCTCAGGAATATATCGATCGCATTATGGTTGCACCGAATCCTGCTAATATCCTCCTCTTTATCACAAGTGTTCTCATCGGAGCTTTACTTGGTGCCCTTATTGGACAAGCGCTTAGTAAGAAATTAGCACATAAAATATCATAAAAAAGAGCCAGATGGCTCTTTTTTATTTATGACTTAATTTCTTGGTCAAGAAATCTCCCAAAAACTGGATAGAAAAGATAATCAAGATAATGATGAGGGTCGCAAGAATAGTCACATCGTGATTATAACGGTTAAAACCATAAGCGATAGCTACGTTACCGATACCTCCAGCCCCAACTGCTCCCGCCATAGCTGTTTCACCGACAAGGGAAATCAAGGTTACAGTCGTCACACGAATCAAGTCTGGCAGACCTTCTGATAGGTAAACTCCTACAATGTCCCAGAATGTAGCTCCACTTGCTTGAGCAGCCTCAATGACACCACCATCAAGTTCTGATAAAACTACTTGAACCTGACGAGCAAAGAAGGCAAAAACTGCAAAAGAAAGCGGTACGATAGCCGCATTTGGCCCGATACTTGTCCCTACGATCATATGAGAGAAGGGTGACAAGACTGCTAAGAGAATGATAAAGGGAACCGCACGAAAGATTGAGGTAATCTTATCCAAAACCCAAAAAACAACTTTATCTTCTAAGACGCCACCCGGTCCAGTTAAGACGAGGAAAAGTCCTGCAACTAGTCCTAGGAATCCTCCAATGATAAAGGAAAGAACCGTCATATAAAGCGTTAAGTAAATAGCTGTCCCCCAGCCCGCTTGGCCTAACCAACCCATCTTGTAAACGTTTGGTAAATATGTTTGGATCAAGTCTGCCATCTTACTGTCCTCCCTTCAATACTTTTAGTTGCACACCAGCCTGACGAATAGCATCTTGAGCGCTTGCCAAGGCTTCTTTTTCTCCTGACAAGACAACTACAAGCTCACCAACAGGAGTGCCATCCAAAATTTCGATATTCCCATAGAGAATATTGGCTGTTACTTGGTAGTGTTTGTACAACTCATTTAAAAGTGGCTCATCTGTAGAAGCACCTGCATACTTGAGTTGTACCAAAATGCTGTTTTCAGATAAGTGCTCCACGATTTCTTGCTTTTCAATCTTGACCATAGCTTCATCGATACCAGTAGCCGTTGAGATAAAGTCCTGGGTCAATGGTTGCTTAGGATCTGAGAAGATTTCAAGAACGCTACCTTCTTCAATCAAGCGGCCATCCTGCATGACTGCCACACGATTAGCAATGTCTTTGACAATCTGCATCTCATGCGTAATCAAGACAATGGTCAAACCTAGTTTACGATTCAAATCTTGTAAAAGAGACAAGATTTGTTTTGTCGTCTTTGGATCAAGAGCTGAAGTTGACTCGTCAGAAATCAAGATTTTTGGATCATTAGCCAAAGCACGCGCAATAGCCACACGTTGTTTTTGTCCACCAGAAAGTTGTGAAGGATAGTTTTCAGCACGGTCAGCCAATCCGACCAAGTCTAATAATTCAGCCACTTTAGCCTTCTTATCTTTCTCACTGAGTCCAGAATGTTTGAGGGCAAAGGCTACATTTTCCTCTGCTGTCTTCTGACTCATAAGGTTAAAGTGTTGGAAAATCATCCCAATATCCTGACGTTTGCGACGTAATTGCCCGGCAGTTAAGGTTTCTTTCCCATCGAAAATCACATCATCATCTATAGTAATTCGACCTGCAGATGGTTTTTGTAAAAGATTAATAACACGAACCAGGGTTGATTTCCCTGCTCCAGAATATCCTACAATCCCGTAGATATCCCCTTCTTGAATGTGAATGGTCACATCCTTGACCGCTGTGATGGTTCTTTTCTTTTGATGAAAAGTCACATCAATCTGGTCTAATTTGATAATGTCTCTACTCATAACTTCTAATTAGCTCCTCTACTAATTCAATATGGGTGTAATAATCTGCGATTCGCACATTTTCATCTCCACCGTGGTCTCGGCTATTGGCATTCCCTAGACCAAAGGCAACCATAGGTACTTCTAAGGCATCAAATACCGTATGCATTGGACCTGTACCAGCTGTTGTTGGCAAGACAGATACACCCTGTGGATAGAATTTCTTGGCCAGCTCAATGACATTGAGAATGGATGGTGCACTCATATCGCTTCGATAACTCATCTCACCCAAAGTATAGTACAATTCTACCTTATCAAAGCCATTTTTGTCTAGTTGTTTTCGGATTTTCTCCAAAACATCATGGGGTTCAAGCCCTGGAACCAAACGGACTTCTAGCTTGGCACTAGCCTCTGCTGGCAAAATCGTTTTAACTCCTTGACCTTGATAACCAGACTGAATTCCTTCGATATTGAGCGCTGGTTCAAAGAAAAAACGTTTTAGAAAGGCGGTACGTTCCTCTTGTAAAAGTGGCAATTCCAAGCCATAAATCTGACTGATTTCCTCTGGATTGCGTTGGGCATAGGTTTCAACCAAGGCTAACTCACGTTCGTTTGGTTCCTGCACATCATCGTACAAACCTTCTACCAAGATACGGCCGTCGGTAGCGCGAAGACTTGTCAAAGCTTGAATGAGATACCATGGAGCTGATTCGATGACTCCACCATAGCTAGAATGGATATCGACGTCTGCACTTTTGAACTTGGCATCAAAGGTCACAATCCCCTTGTTTCCACCAGAGATTTCTAACTGTTCTAAAGCATTCTTTGTTCCTTGTTCCCAGACTAATAAATCTGCGCCTCGGAGTTTGTCCGCATGTTTTTCTAAATATTTATCCAAATCCATAGAGGCCGATTCCTCTGCCCCTTCCATGATGAAGCTGATATTGACTGGGAGATCATCATGATGTTGCATGTATTTTCTCAGAGCGCTCAAGCGAGCAGTGATATGCCCCTTGTCATCGTCAACCCCGCGTCCATACATAATGCCATCACGCACAGAGAGTGTAAAGGGATCCTCGGTCCAAACTTGATCACCATCTGCTGGCACTGTGTCATAGTGGTTGTAGAAAATGATAGTCTTGGCATTTGGTCGTGAACTTTTGAAATGTGCCATGACAAAAGGCGCTGTATAGCTCTCGTCAATCTCAACTTCTGCACCAACACGTTTAAAAATCTCACCTAGATAACGAGCTACCTCTTTCAGGCCGACTTGTTGGGCAAAGACTGATTTTTTAGAAATCAAAGTACGCAAAACTTCAAAATAATGTTGCGCTACATGATCCTTTTCAAACTTTTCAATTTGTTCTTCTTGGCTAGGGAAAACCATTTTCTCTCTACCTTTCTACTAGGACTTGTACCTTTAGAATCAATACAAGTGGATTTCATTTGTTTTAGGCTCTATATAAAAGCAAGAGGTGGAAAAATCTCTCCCACCTCCCTGTGTTTATTACCAAACTGGTTGATCCAAGCCGTCTGAAGTTTCTTCGATGACTTTTTTCACTTCGTCAGTGTGGTAAGCTGCGATAATTTTCTTGATTGCATCAGCTTTAGGTGATGATTCCCAATCTTTTTTCGCAACGATGATGTTATACCATTGTTTTGAGTTTTCGTCAGCTTGCTCTTTAAAGAGTGCTTTCTTGTAGTCCAATTTTGCTTCTGTAACAAAAGTGTTGTTTACAACAGCTGCATCAACTGATGACAATGAACGAGCTGTTTGGCTAGCGTCCAATTCAGTGATTTTCAAGTTCTTTGGATTTTCTGTGATGTTTGCGATTGTCGCAAGTGCAGTTCCTGAAACATCCAATTTAATCAAACCAGCTGATTGAAGAAGGTAAAGGGCACGGCTTTCGTTTGTAGCATCGTTAGGTACTGCGATTTCACCGTTATCTGGGATTTCTTCCACTTTAGTGTACTTGTTTTCACTTCCGTTTAAACCTGAGTAAAGACGGATTGGTGAGATGTAAGTATCCGCAATCGCTACAAGATCTTTACCGTTTTCTTTGTTCCAGTTGTTCAAGAAGTTGTAGTGTTGGAAAGCGTTCAAGTCTACTTCACCATCAGCAGTTGCTTTATTTGGTTGTGAGTAGTCTGTAAACTCTGTGAATTCCAATTTAATTCCGTCTTTTTCAACTAATTCTTGAACTTTGTCCCAGCGTGCTTCTTCTGAACCGCTACGGTTAACAGTCGCAATTTTAACTGTAGTTGTATTGTCCGCTTTCTTGTCTGAATTTCCGCAAGCTGCAAGTGCAAGGCCTGCTACTGTAGCGATCGCTGCTACGCTTAACCATTTTTTGATTTTCATGATTCTTTCTCCTTTAAAAATAATACCGTAATAGTATCTCATACTTTATTTGATTTCGCAAATTGTTATTAGATAGGCAGACATATAGTTTGAAACTATACCTATTAAGCTACCATTTGACCTATCCTCACATCTATCATTCTACAAAAAAGCCATCTAGCTGATTGCTAGATAGCTTTTAAGATTTATTCACCTTGTCTTCTGCGTCGTGTTACGATGCCTGCTAAGCCGAGACTCGCAAGTAAACCGTAAACTCCAAACAGAGTCGTTTGTTCATCTACACCTGAGTTTGTTCCTGTATTTGGTAATACTTTAGTAGAAGCTTTTTCTCCAGGTTTATTAGCTTCTGCACCTTGAGGTTTATCAGCAAGTTTACGAAGATCAAATTCTGGAAGTGGGTCTTGAATTGGTGCATTTTTTGGTAGCCCAATAATCATTCCGTCTTTTTCTGCCACTTTCAGCATATTCTCTGCTTCAAGTACATCTAATAAAGCTTGTAGCTTCGCTTTAGCTTCTGCCAAGGCTGTTTGAGCCAATTTCAACTCAGCTTCTGCTTGATCACTAACTTTCTGTGCATTTGCTTTATCAGTTTCTGCTTGCTTCAAAGTTGTTTCCAAGGCTGATGCTTGACCTTTCAAGGTCATTGCTTTATCGCGTTTTTCTTCTGCATTTTTAATAGCTGTAGCCAATTCTGCTACCTTGGCTTGCAAGGCTTTTAGATTTTGACTTGCTTTAGTTGCTTCTTGTGATTTCGTAGCAACTAAGTCAGCTTTTGCTTTCGCATCTGCAGTCAAGGTTGCCAAATCAGATTTCGCTTGTTCCAAGTCTTTTTTAACTTGTTCACGTGAACTTGATAAATTATTGGCTTGTTTATTTAATTTATCCAAAGCTACTAACAAGTCAGCTTTTTTAGTTTCAGCAGCTACTTTTTTCGCATCTTTGTCAGCTTTTTCTGCTTTCAATGATGCAAGTTCAGCCTTAAGGTCAGCAGATTTGTCAATAACTGTTTTTTCAACGTATACAAAGTGATGCTCAGGCAAGAACTTCATGCGTTTACCATAGAAAGTCGGATGCAATTTATCATCGTCCTTAAAGGCATAGAAATTAGACGTGTATTCCTTCACTGTTTCAGGTGAATAGGCATTACTTGTATATGTATAATAAATGTTATTAGGATTTTTTCCTTCAATCGTTCCTTGGGCAACTCCTACTTTCCCTCCAACCGGTGTAAGAAGGGCTCTGCGGTGTCCGTAGTCGATTCCTTTTATATTATTAAAGTCTGCATACCAAGCTAAAAGGATTTTATAAGCATACTGTTTATAACTCATAATCTTATCGTAATTATAAATCGTTTGACCATTTTTAACTTCCACAAAGTTTGGTCCACCATCTGTTCCAGGAATTGCATAATCCATTCCGATATTTTCTACACGAACATCTTCTCCATCTGGGTGTGATAACTTGGTATCATGGCTTAGGATACCAGTAGTAGCCATTTCATTTGAACGTTCTTCTGCATGTTTGATGTAGGCTTCGTCTAGAGCTAAATCTTGTGTAACACCATTAGCGCGACGGAGTTCATTTGCTACCTCAATGAAAGCTTCTGTCAATTTGCGATTATCCACAACAAACTTAAAGACTGGTCTTGTTTTATATTTGGATGGATTTGCATTGTAATCAGCCATAGCCTTAGTGAAGCGTTTCATTTCTTCAGTCGCTTCCACTTCAACTTCACGAACACCTTGGAAGTCAACATTCTCCATCAAAGGATTACCTGAGGCGTCTTTAGGGCGATGTTGCTTGTTATAGTCATAACCATCCTCAGATGCTGGAGCTTTATGACCTTGTTCTTCTGGATTCAAGACTTTTTTCAAAACTGTTGGTTTGTAATTGTCAAGTTCCTTTTGTTTATCTGCTATCTTATTCGCTACTTCACTTGCTGCTTTAGTTTGTTCTTGAATAGACTGATCTGCCTTTTTAATATCGTTTTCTGTATTAGAGATTTGATTTTTAAGACTTTCATCAGTCATGCCATCGAGTTCAGCTTGTTTCGCCTTTACCTCTGCTGCTTTAGCATCACGCTTTTCATTGGCAGATTGGCTAGCTTCTTTAGCTGCAGTTTCTGCAGATTTAGCTGCAGTTGCTGTAGATTCTGCGTTTGCCAAAGCTTTGTCAGCTTCTGTTTTTTCAGCGCTCTTCTCAGATGCTACTTTTGATTCTTCTTCGATGATAGCATCAGCATTTTTAGCGATATTGATAGCTTCTTTTGTCTCAGCAACCTTTTTATCAGCCTTGGCTAAGTCCTTTTTTGCCTCCGCTTCTTTTGAAGCTTTTTCATCTACAGACGCTTGAGCTTTCTTAACTTCCTTTTGCGCATCTGTAATCTGTTTTTCAGATGATGATGGTGTAACAGCTTTTTCCTTAGCATCTACAGGCTTTTCATTAGCTTGAACTTCCTGATTTATCGCACTTGCTGCTAACAAAGCAGTCGCTAATGTAAATGAGGATAGAAATTTTTTGTATTTCATGACAATCTCCTTTAAAGGTATTATATACTATTATAATCTATTTAAAGGGCCTCTGTCAAAGAATATGAGGCAATCCAGTCGTTTTTTTGAATGTGCTTACATAAAAAATACCCCTGTCACTAACAGAGGTAATTTTTAACTATTTAATGTCAGCTTCTGCTGGGAGGTAAGAACCACCAAAGAACTGTTGAGATAGTTTTTCAAGCGTTCCATCTTTATAAAGTTCTTGGATGCGTTTGTCCACAAAAGCCTTCAACTCATCTTGACCTTTGGCAAGAAGTGGATAAACATAAGGTTGTTGGTCACTTGGGAGTTCGATGACTTTCAAATTATCCAAACCTTGGTTTTTGATAACTGTCTCTACACCGATCTTGTCAAAAATCTTATAGTCAAATTGTCCATCGCTCAAACGAGACATGATTTGTTGGAAATCTGCCTTAGTATAATTAAGGATAGTTGGATTGTCCGCATGTTCTGTGTTGTATGCTTCCAATTGTTTAGCTGAGGTTGTTCCTTGAACGACTTCAGTAGATTTTCCACCGATATCGTCAAGAGACTTGATGCTAGTGTCGTCCTTCTTCACAACAAGAACGTTAGGATTTTTAGCAGTTGGCGCTGCGTAGAGGTATTTCTCTGCACGTTCTTTGGTATAACTGAGGTTGTTAACGGCCATTTGGTAACGATCGCTATCAAGTCCTGGGAAAATCCCTGACCACTCTGTCTTTTCAAACTTGACAGTATACTTGTCTGAGTCTTTAAAGATAGCACGAACAAGCTCAATCTCGTAACCTGTCAATTCACCATTTTCTTCATAGATAAATGGTTTTGGTGATCCATTAGTTGCTACAACGATTTCTTTCTTAGCAGTTGTTGCATCACCTGATGCCGCATCTTTCTTCTCACCGCCTGAGCAAGCTACCAATACACCTGCGGCTACAAGCCCTAGGGCAGCAAGAGATGAATATTTGACGATTTTTTTCATGATATTTCCTCCAAAATAAGATACAGTCTTATCTTAACAGAAAAAAAGCAATTGCGCCATTATATGATTTCTATATTTGCCATAGGTTTTCTTTATGGCTGATTAAAAAACCAAGCGTAGGACTGCTATCAAGACCACTCCAAAGAGAACCGTCCCCACCAGATTGCGGTAACGAAAGGCGACAAAGGCTGTCGGAAAGACTGCTAGAAAGTCTAACCACTTTATCTGTGGGAAACTTCCAACTTTTCCTGTCACTACACTTGAAAGAATCAAGGCGAAGATAATAGATACAGGTAAAAATTTCAAAAAACGCTCTACGATTACTGGTAATCCTTTGTACTTAGCAAGGATGAAAGGAATCATTCTCGGAATCCAGGTCACCAAGCCAGATAAGATAATTGCCATTAAAATATACTTACTTACCATCCAAAATCACCCCCATAGTACAACCTAGCAAGGTCGCAAACAGTACAGCTAGTGACTGGGACACCACTGTCAAGAGTATAAAGAAGGAAAGGGCAACAACTCCTAAAATGATGAAGAGGTTGTGCAAGGGAATCCGTTTTTGCATAATTTGAAACTGGGAAGTAAAAATCCCGATAAACATCCCCACTAGGGCAAAATCTAGACCAATAACTTCCGGATTTGGCAAAAGTCCACCTAGAGCAGTCCCAACAACAGTCCCGACAAACCAAGATAGATAGCTGTTGAGATTGTTTCCATGCATCCACATAGGATTAACCTTGTCCCTATGAACCAGCTCGCCCATCAAAACCCCGTAGGTCTCATCGGTCAAAAGACTGGACATGCCGATATTGTGCCAAAGACTGGTGTGACGAAAGTAGGTCGACGCATGTAAACTCAACAAAAAGAGACGCAGATTGATCAAAAAAACTGTCATGGCAATGGCTGCCACAGGAGCTTGAACTGCAATCAAAGCTATCATGGCAAACTGAGCACTGCCCGCATAAACAAAGAGACTCATCAAGCCCATTTCCACAGGTGTTACGTAGGGCGCACCGATAATCCCACAAGCAAGGCCGATACTGACATAGCCTAAAGCCGTTGGTACTGCTGCCTGGACTCCTTCCAAAAATCCTTTTTCTTTCATAAACTTCCTCATTATTACAGATATATCATTCTACTGCCACCAAGCTGGCAAACAAGATTGCAGGCAATCAATCGCTAGAGCTAATCGAGTCGAGATTGATCAATTCGAATATTATATTGGTTAATCTCAGGATTGTCATCATCCTCATATTCTGTAGGATAGACATCAATCCAGAGCTCTCTCTTTTGCCCTTTCAGTTTGACCTTAAAGCGATAACCAACAATATCATCCCCTGTCAAGGCATCAACTTTCAAAGACTGAAAATTGGGTAGAGCTTCGATTTCTGCTTTCATATCTTTGGTCATTTGATAAAAGATTTCTTTCTGTTGAGCTTTGGAAGCCACAGGGAAATAAACCGACGCCCCTTGTAAACGATGCGATTCTGAAAAAGTAAAAGTCACACGACCACTATAACCTTTCCATTTAAAATTTTCATAGTCGTAGAAAAGGCGCCCAGTTTTATAGAGATAGGGATCTTTTGCATGCCAAGTATCATGATAACCAGTTTCTGTTTCTTCTACTATTTCATTAGGTTTTCCAAACACTTTTTCAAAGGATTCGAGGGGCATGTTAAATGAAATAGATTCAAACATGACCAATTGCGTCTTTTGAAACAGCTGAAAAACCAGCAGAGACAGCAACAATACCACTAGGGCAAGTGCTACACTAATTATTTTTTTAAATCTCATATGTCTACTATACTAAAAAACTCGCGCATTTGTCCAAGATAAAAGAGTTAACGCTGAGCTAACTCTTTATTCCATAGTATCAAAAGCGAGGCTGGGTTTGGCATTTAGCTCCAAGCCTGCAAAGTTCTCTTTGTTCCACTCGCTGACGCTAGCATAGGCAATCATTCCTGCATTGTCTCCGCAAAGACGTAGAGGTGGAATGATAACCTTGACATCAGTGATTTCGTCTGCCAATCGTTCTCTGAGACCTTTATTGGCAGCCACGCCACCTGCCACAACTAGGGTTTTAACAGGGTATTTCTCCAAGGCCTTCTTGGTTTTTGCCATGAGAATATCCATAACTGCTGCTTGGAAGGATGCAGATAGGTCTTCCTTGGACAAGCTTTCTCCCTTTTGCTCGGCATTGTGGTGGAGATTGATAAAGGCAGACTTCAAACCTGAGAATGAAAACTCCAGATTGTCTTCCTTGATCATGGCACGAGGGAAATCATACACATCCTGACCTTTATGAGCTAACTCATCAATCTCACGACCTGCTGGATAGGTCAAGCCCATGACACGACCGACCTTATCATAGGCCTCACCAACTGCATCATCTCGTGTTTCGCCAACAATCTTGTAATCACCAGCCTCAGACACATAGACCAACTCTGTGTGTCCACCACTGACTAAAAGGGCTAACAAGGGGAATTCCAAAGGCTCCACACTTTGAGCCGCCATGAGATGACCAGCCATATGATTCACAGGAATCAGGGGAAGGCCATGTGCCCAAGCAAAGGCCTTGGCTGCTGACAAACCAACAAGCAAGGCTCCTACCAAGCCTGGTCCGTAGGTAACCGCCACAGCTGTCACATCGTTTTCAGTAATTCCTGCTTCTGATAGCGCCTCCTCGATACAGGCTGTAATGACTTCAACATGGTGGCGGCTAGCCACTTCTGGCACTACGCCACCAAAACGTTTATGACTCTCAATTTGACTAGCAATGACATTGGACAAGAGCTCGTCGTTGTTTTTCAGGACGGCGACACTGGTCTCATCACAGGATGTCTCAAATGCTAAAATATATCTATCCTTCATCTATTTCTCTCTTCATGATAATAGCGTCCTCGACTGGATCATGGTAATAGGCCTTTCTCTCAGCGATGACAGCCATTTTTTCTTTCTTGTAAAATGCTTGCGCTCTTTGATTTGACTTTCTGACTTCGAGGAAAATCTCCTTGTCTATCGGCAATGTTGCAAACAAGGCTGAGGCTATCCCCTGACCTTGATAGGCTTTTTTGACAGCAATTTGCAGGACTTCTGCTTCAAAAAGATTCTCCTGAATTGCTAGAAAACCTATCACTTCTTCCCCATCATAAGCCAGAGCATACCAAGTCTGGTCTTGAGACTGGTCTGCTTGGATTTGTTCCAACGTCCAAGGACTAACTGGATAAACATCTGTCATGACTGTATAGATAGCTTGAGCCAAGTCAGGCTGCTGTTGGATTCGTTTAATCTCTATCATAGGCGTTTAATGTAGGACTCGCCAGACTCGGCGTGGTTCTTGAGCCAATTTTCCTCAGCTTCGACACGTTTGAGGTAATTCGGCACAAAATCGTGCAAGGAGTCTGCTTCCTTGTCCCATGCCCAAAGAGCAAGATTCGCTGCGTTTGGTAAGGTTTCTTGATAGTTGGCCTGTGGTAATTGTTCTTGGATCTGCTCCACAAAGGGACCCACTTCTCCAACAAAGGTCACCTGTTCAGCATCCTTGACTTGCTCAAGGACTTCCTCGAAAGACAGGTGAGCTTCGGGAAAGACAGGTTGAGCATGTTCATAAAATCCTGCGTATACATTGTTACGGCGTGCATCCATCAAAGGAACAACCAGACCTTCCTCTTGATTCGGTAGCAGAGCTAAAAGGCTCGACATACCTACCAACTCAATGTTTAAGGTATGAGCCAAGGTCTTGGCAGTTGCTACTGCGATTCGCAAACCTGTATAGCTACCCGGCCCCTCTGCTACGACGATTCGATCCAAATCCTTTGGCGTCAAATCCAAACTCGCCATCAAAAAATCAATAGCAGGCATGAGGCTAATACTGTGATTTTTCTTGATATTAATCGTGGTCTCAGCAAGAAGCTGCTTGTCCTCTAAAATAGCTAGAGAAAGAGCCTTGCTGGACGTATCAAAAGCTAATACTTTCATAACACATTCCTATCTTTTTGTCTGTTTACTATTATACTACAAAAGCTGACACATGGGAATTTTCTTTGTTTCCAAACAAGAATGCCCTGCCAAATAGACAGGACAAGCACTCAAGAATTCAAACCAAAGTAAAATACGAACCAGACCACATAGGTCACTAGGAGAAGGAAAAACGAATACAGAGTCACGAAGCTAATCTTCCAAATGAGCTTGGCTTTCCGATACTCTAGCCGAGTATACAAAACATTTCCTCCGTAAACACAGGCAACAAATCCCGCAAAGGCCAGAAGACGAATGATAATAGCTAGTTGAAACATGTCCTGCCCTCCTTCATAAGGAAAAACCTCTTTTCTAACTTTATTATAGCACTTGATTCCAAAGTCTTCAAATACTTGTATCAGGCAAAATGAAACACATTTCAGGCTCCTTACTTTCATGTTTCCTGCTTTTACTAATTCCCCTTTTTATGTTATAATTGAGATAATTGTAACGAATCAAGGTCAATACAGGCAGAAAATGAAATAGAAACAAACAGCTTCAAGCTGGTAATTTTTTGAATACAGCTGACCTGAAAACAGAAAGGAAACACATGATTTACAAAGTTTTTTATCAAGAAACAAAAGACCGTAGCCCACGTCGTGAAACAACACGCTCACTTTACTTAGACATTGATGCCAGCTCAGAACTTGAGGGACGTATCATTGCCCGTGAACTTGTTGAAAAAAACCGTCCAGAATTCAACGTTGAGTATATCGAGCTCTTATCAGACAAATTGCTAGACTACGAAAAAGAAACTGGCGCATTCGAAATTACGGAGTTCTAATATGGCCTATACTCTTAAACCAGAAGAAGTGGGCGTTTTTGCCATTGGTGGTCTAGGAGAAATCGGTAAAAATACATACGGAATCGAATACCAAGACGAAATCATCATTGTTGATGCAGGGATTAAATTCCCCGAGGATGACTTGCTTGGTATCGACTACGTTATCCCTGATTACTCTTACATTGTCGAAAATATCGACCGCGTCAAGGCTCTCTTGATTACCCACGGACACGAGGACCATATTGGTGGGATTCCTTTCTTGCTCAAGCAAGCAAATATCCCTATCTATGCAGGTCCACTAGCCCTCGCTTTGATCCGTGGAAAACTCGAAGAGCATGGCCTTTTGCGCAATGCTACACTTCACGAAATCAACCACAACACTGAGTTGACCTTTAAAAATCTTAAAGCAACTTTCTTTAGAACAACTCACTCGATCCCAGAACCTTTGGGAATTGTTATCCACACACCTCAAGGAAAAATCGTCTGTACCGGTGACTTCAAGTTTGACTTTACACCAGTTGGTGAACCTGCAGACTTGCACCGTATGGCAGCCCTAGGTGAAGACGGAGTGCTTTGCTTACTCTCAGACTCGACAAATGCTGAAGTACCAACCTTTACAAACTCTGAAAAGGTCGTTGGTCAGTCTATTATGAAGATTATCCAAGGTATCGAGGGGCGCATCATCTTTGCATCCTTTGCCTCAAATATCTTCCGTCTCCAACAAGCAACTGATGCCGCTGTCAAAACAGGGCGTAAGATTGCTGTCTTTGGACGCTCTATGGAAAAGGCCATTGTCAACGGAATCGAACTTGGCTACATCAAAGCGCCAAAAGGAACCTTCATCGAAGCAAATGAAATCAAAGATTACCCTGCAGGTGAAATTCTTATCCTCTGTACAGGTAGCCAGGGTGAACCTATGGCGGCTCTCTCTCGTATCGCTAACGGAACCCACCGTCAAGTGCAACTCCAACCTGGCGATACGGTTATCTTCTCATCTAGTCCAATCCCTGGAAACACCACTAGCGTTAACAAGCTGATTAACATCATTTCTGAAGCTGGTGTTGAAGTCATCCATGGTAAGATTAACAACATCCATACATCTGGACATGGTGGTCAGCAAGAACAGAAACTCATGCTCCGCCTCATCAAACCAAAATACTTCATGCCTGTTCACGGTGAATATCGCATGCAAAAAGTCCACGCTGGACTTGCCGTAGATACTGGAGTTGAGAAGGACAATATCTTTATCATGAGCAATGGTGATGTCCTTGCCCTTACTGCAAACTCTGCTCGTATCGCTGGTCATTTCAATGCTCAAGATATCTACGTCGATGGAAATCGGATCGGCGAAATCGGTGCGGCAGTCCTAAAAGACCGCCGAGACCTATCCGAAGACGGTGTCGTACTTGCTGTCGCAACGGTAGACTTTGAGTCTCAGATGATTATTTCTGGACCAGATATCCTTAGTCGTGGTTTCGTCTACATGCGCGAATCTGGCGACTTGATCCGTCAAAGTCAGCGCATCCTTTTCAATGCTATTCGTATCGCTTTGAAAAACAAGGATGCCAGCGTCCAGTCTGTCAATGGTGCTATCGTAAACGCCATTCGACCATTCCTTTACGAAAACACTGAACGTGAACCAATCATCATTCCGATGATTCTCACACCAGATGAAGAATAATAAAAAATTCTCTGAAATCCTATGACTTCAGAGAATTTTTATTATTTAACGACAATTTCGTAACGAGTTTTGCTAGTGAAAGTCTCTCCTGCTTTTAGAATGACTTGATCTTTCAGGTCACTGTGAATAGCATCTGGTAAAGCCTGCGCTTCAAGAGCAATTCCATTGTGCTGAATCATCGGCTGACCAGCGATAATGACACTCTCATCCACAAAGTTTGCGGTGTAAACTACAAAGCAAGGAGCTTCTGTCTTGAAGAGAAGGAAGCGACCTGAACCTTGGTCATAGAGGAAACCAGCATTGTCATGTCCTGCAGGCAGAGCAAATGGGTGGTCCAAACCAGATACGAGTTGGATTTGCTCATCTTCTTCTGCAAAGATATCCTTCAACAAGGCGCCATTGTAGATATGTTTGACCACATCACGATCAGCATCTGGAGCTTTAGCTGGGACACCGTCAGGAGCGATTGGATAAATACCTTCTGTATTCAGTTGGAATACATGGCGGTCAACAGTCTGAGTGAAATCACCTGATAAGTTAAAGTAGCTATGGTTGGTCGGATTGACCAAAGTATCTTTGTCTGTCGTCACCTTGTAGCTAACTTCGTAAGCACCAGTTTCTTCCAAGTGGTAGCTAATCCAAATTTTAAGGTTCCCAGGGAAACCTCCTGTACCGTCTGTTCTTTCTGTGTAAAGAGTCAAACCATGGTCGCTCACCTCGACTAGCTCAAACAAACTAGAATCCCAACCTGTTGAACCACTGTGGTTACAGTTGCTTGCGTTATTGACTTCGAGTTCATAGGTTTTCCCATTCAATTCGAATGTCGCACCTGCGATACGACCTGCAACTGGACCTACACTCGCTCCATGTTTAGGACTGTTACCTACATAGCTATCAAAATCATCAAAGCCTAGGATAACATTGGCAAAATTACCAGCCTTATCAGGAGTTACATAGCGTAGAATCGTTGCACCATAGGTCATGATTTCTAGTTGGTAGCCTGCTTCCGTTTCAAAGCGATAAGCGACAACATCCTTGCCATCAACTTTCCCAAATACACGTTCTGTGTATGTTTTCATCCTTTTCTCCTTATTATTTGAATTCGTGGATAATAACACCTTGAACGACGCGGTTTACTGTACCTGTAGGTGATGGTGTATCAGGTCTGTTTCCAACCTTAAGCGAAGTCAAGAGAGCAAATAGTTGACCATAAACAATATAAGGGAATACACGGTAAACGTCATTCAAGACACCGCCACAGCCAAGTACTACTTCCTTAACGTTTTCAAGACCAAAGGCTTGATCACTCAAGAGAACAACGCGACGAGCGATTCGGTCCCCTGCAACTTCACGAACCAAGTCTAAGTCATACTTACGAGTATAGTCTGTTGTAGTACCAAAGACTAAAACTACAGTATCTTCATTGATAAGAGATTTTGGACCGTGACGGAAGCCGACTGGACTTTCATACATTGTCGCAACCTGACCAGCAGTCAATTCCAAAATTTTCAGTTGTGCTTCATGAGCAAGTCCGAAGAATGGACCTGCACCTAAGTAAATCACTCGGTTAAAGTCTAGGTCAACCAACTCTTTCACATCTGCCACATTGTCAAGGACTTTGCGAGCAAGACTAGAAAGCACTTCAAAACGTTCAGCTTTAACAGCAAATTCAGTTGGATCAAAGACCAAAAGGGCTGTCAACATCATTGAAGTATAGCTTGATGTCATAGCAAATCCAGCATCATTAGAAGCTGCCGGCTGCAAAAGTAAGAGGTTGCGATCATCACCGTGAGCTTGAAGTGCTAATTTCCCTTCAGCCGCACAAGTGATTGTCACTTGATAAAGCTCGTCAACTAAAGCCTTAGCCAAGTCAACGGTTGCTACACTCTCAGGTGAGTTTCCACTACGTGCAAATGATACCAAAACAGTTACCACGTCTTTTTTCAAATAGGTTTGTGGGTTTGCAACGATATCTGTTGTAGCAATAGCATTGAAATTCCATTTACGTTCGTCATAGACTTCCTTGAAGTATGGAACTAAGGTGTCGCCTACATAAGCTGAAGTCCCAGCACCAGTCAGGATAACCTTGATGTAGTCATGTTTATCTGCAATTCCTTGCAAAAAGGCTGCAATTTCATCACGGCGTGCTTGGTAAGATTCAAAAGCTTCCTTCCAAACATCTGGTTGTTGGTAAATTTCGCGTGTGGTGATCTCTGCTCCCAACTCAAGCAAATCTTCTTTTGTATAATCTAGCATTGAAAACCTCTAATCTAATATTGTTTCATGATTGAAAACATGGGAATGGGAGTCGCTCCCATTCCCATGTATATTTTCTATAAGATGATTTAACGTTTTAACGCAATCACATCTTATACTCAATGAAAATCAAAGAGCAAACTAGGAAGCTAGCCGAAGGTTGCTCAAAGCACTGCTTTGAGGTTGCCGGATAAGACTGACGAAGTCAGTAACATATATACGGCAAGGCGAAGCTGACGTGGTTTGAATTTGATTTTTGAAGAGTATTATTCATCTTCATCGTCGTCGAAGCTTGCCAATAAATCATTAACTTTCACAATGCTTTCTGAAGCACGACTCTTATAGTCCGCATCCATTCCAGTTAGGCTTGCATTGATAAACTCAATGACCATTGGAAGGTTCATTCCTGCATAAAGTTCAATATCACGACCTTCCATAATCAAACGGCTCACCACGTTACATGGAGTTCCGCCAAGAAGATCCGCAAAGACTAGGAAATCATCCAATCCTTCAACAGCAGCTTCAAACTTAGCAGTAAATTCTTCTGGTCCATCTTCTGGAAGAAGAGCGACCGCATGAATGTTATCTTGTGGTCCCATAATCATCTCTGTGCTACCTTTAAGTTCTTCACAGAAACGACCGTGGCTCACTAAAATTAATGATTTCGTCATAAATTATGCGCCCATTCCAAGTGCAAATTTACCAAAGGCAGAAAGAGCCAAGGCAAGCACGATAATGATACCGATAGCTTTTGTAGAGTTCATACCCTTCTTACCAAGCAACCAGAAGATGAAGGCAGTGAAGATTGCTGGAAGCAAACGTGGGAAGATTGAGTTCAAGATATCTTGGAAGTCAATCATCTTTTCACCGATTGGCAATTTGTATGAAATTTCAAAGTTGATCATTGTTGCTACAAGAGCACCCATCATGAACACACCAAGTACAGATGCAGCTTCAATCAAAGCTGTCAAAGTACTTTGCATGTTGTTGATAAGGTTAACCCCTTCTTTGTAGGCAAATTCCAACTGTTTCCAACGGAAGATGTCATACGCTACTGCAACTGCAATCCAAAGGAAGATACCCCAAGGTTGACCAGCGATAGCCATTGTTGCAGCGATAGATCCCATGATAGCAGGTACAAGTGAACCAAAGATAGTATCTCCAAGAGGAGCGAATGGTCCCATCAAACCTGTCTTGATACCGTTAACCGCATCTTTAGAGACAACGCCATCTTTTTCTTCCATGGCAAGGTCAAAACCAACGATGATTGTGTGGAAGAATGGTGAAGTGTTGAAGAATTGAGTATGAACTTTCATCATTTCTTTCAACTCAGGAGTTCCATCTCCATACATTTTACGCAATTGTGGCAAGATCATGTATAGGTAACCTGATGCTTGCATACGTTCGTAGTTCCATCCCAATTGGAAAGTGAACAAGCTACGTTTGTTAATTTGATTAAAATCTTCTTTTGTTAATTTGTAATTAGAATTCGTCATCTTCAATTTCCCCACTTTCTGATGGTGTAGAAGGTGCTGCTACAGCAACTTTTTGGCTGTTCTTGAAGTGAACAACTGCAAGGAAGATACCCACGATAGAGATACCGATCATAGACAATCCTTTGAAGTTGTTAACAAAGCCAATTTTTTCAGCAACTTCAGCAGGAAGAGTGCCAATGATTCCAGCAACTGCTCCACCAAGACTTGTTACGTTTGAGTAAAGTACAGTCAACATAGCTGTCAAACCGAATCCCATAGCAAGGTAGTGAAGGTTACGTTTAACTGGAAGGTAACGAAGCAAGATAGCGAATCCAAGACCTGGAAGCATACGACCTGCAAGAGTCAAACCGTCTGCAACCCATTGGTATTCTTTAACAAGGTTTACAACACCTTGTACGAATTCTCCACCGAAAGCAAGGGCGAAGAATACTGGAAGGGCACGAGATAGAGCCCAAGGAAGCGCACCAAGAAGATAGTTACGTTCGATTCCTTTATAGTCAAAGCGTTCGATCGCAGCATCAATACGGTGTGCGAAGAATGTAGTAGTCATACGACCAAGTACGTCGAAGTATGTCAAAAGTGCTGCTACTGGTACAGCGATTGTTGTGATCGCAAGATCTGTTTCGATACCTTGTGAAACTGAGAAAGCTGTCGCAAGAACCGCACCAGAAGTTGCGTCGATACGAGAAGCACCACCGAAGGTACCTACCCCAAGGACAAACAACTGCAAGCTACCACCGATAAACAAACCAGTAGTCAAATCTCCCATGACTAAACCAGTAATGAAACCAGCGAATACAGGGGAACCTGCAGAAGAAACGATCGTCAACTCATCACAGATTTGATAAGCTGAGTACAAAGTGAGAAGTAAAATTTGCCACCATTGTATCATAACAATGACCTCCTAAAAATTTTTTCCTATTTTAATAAGCTCAAAAAGTCTGAAACTGGATCATTTGGAACCATTTGAGCAGTAAGTTTAACACCTTTTTCCGCTAATTTACGGAAGTCTTCCACGTCTTTATCTACAACGTTGATAGAACGTGTGATCGCACGTGTTTCTGGTGTTTGAGACATGTTGCCGACATTGACAGTTTCAAGTGGCACACCTGCTTCTACCAAACCGAGGAAACGGTCAGGTTTGCGTGCTACAATCAAAAGACGTTGGCTATCGTATTTACCAGCAAGGATATTCGCTGCTGCTTTATCAACTGGCAAAATACTAAGTTTTACACCTGGTGGTGTTGCGAGTTTCAAGCCGCTTTTTTCAACGTCGTTGTTCACAACATCATTGTCAACGACCATGATACGTGAAACATTAAGTTTAGCAGACCAAAGGTTTGCTACTTGTCCGTGAATTAAGCGCCCATCGATACGGCATCCTACAATTGTCATAAGTTTTCCCCCTTTATAAGTTTTAGTGTAGGTTTACAAGTTAAATGTATGTGTTCCTTATACTCCCCTTCTGTTTCAAAGATAATGATGCGGTTGGCACCTTCTTTGAGATAGCTATGTGGAATATAAAGAGATAAGGTTGGACCGACATTCCAGAAACGACCTAGATGATGTCCGTTGATATAAGCAATCCCTTTACCAAACTCAGATAAGTCTATGTAGGTATCCTTTGGCGCCTCAACTTCAAAGTCATAAGCGTAAAAGGCAGGTTGCCCTTCTGTCCATCCCTTAGAGAAATCAATATTCTCTGGGTTATCAAGAGGAAGTGGATATTGCTTCCAGTTGAGCAAGAAATGCAAATCTTTACAAACACCTGTGCGAATTCCTTTTCGCTGTGTATCTGCTAAGAATTTGTGTCCATAGTTGACACGCCCCATATTTTCAATAAGGATGTCAAATCTAGAGAGCGCTTTCTTTTTGCCTTGATAAAAGATATCTTCACCGATTTCTGTTTGGTACTGTGTTGCCACTCGTTTGCCATCGATAAAGAGTTGAGCTCTATCACGTCCGTCAATAATTCGAATGCGTTCTTCATCTGCATCCCAACTTGCTTCCGTACGATAGAGTAGGTAGCCGTAACCTTGTCCTAGCTCTTCCATTTTCTTAGGATAGAGACTTTCGATAGGACTTGTCAGGCTATCCAAGGTTTCAAACAAGGAAACTTTCTCGACCAGTGGAATGTTTTCTACTTCCATACTCTCTTTGTAAAGCGGTTCAGATTGCGGATACTCAGGATAGTAAGTCGCCATCATTTCTTTCACTGCGAAATATTTAGCAGTTGGATTTCCAGCTTCATCAAGAAGAGCGTCATAATCATAAGATGTTACTTGTGGTAAATCAATGGTTCCTCGAGCTGAACAACCATTCATAAAACCAAAGTTAGTTCCACCGTGGAACATGTAAAGGTTAATAGAGCCTTGCTCTAAAACCTCGTGGACAGCTTCTGCTAATTCCTCAGGTTCACGCTTGATGATTGGTTCTTTCCATCGATTGAACCAGCCATCCCAGAATTCCATACACATGAGTGGCCATTTCTTGCCGTGCTCATCAAAGAATTCTTGCATCTGTGAGAAATTGTAAGCAGCCTTGGAACCAAAGTTCCCTGTCACAAAGAGATCATCCTCAATTAAGGTTCCAGCCTTAAGAGTTGCTCTCCATGGTCCATCTGATGTGAAAAGCGGACAAGTAACTGCTCGTTCTTCCATCAAACGTCGAATTTCCCTCAAGTAGGTCTTGTCCTCGCCATAGGATCCGTACTCATTTTCGACTTGCATCATGAGAATGTTCCCACCGTTTTCCAATAATCTCGGAACTAGACGTGGAAGCAACTGATCATAGTAGCGACCAACCATGTCAATGAAAGCTGGGTCAGATGACCGTATTCTCATATCCTTGGTCAAGAGCCATGCTGGTAAACCACCGAATTCCCATTCTGCACAGATAAATGGAGAAGGACGTACAATTGCATATAAGCCCAAATCTTGTGCAGTTTGAAGAAATCTCTCTAAATCAAGATTGCCTTCAAAGTTAAAGTTACCTTCAGCAGGTTCATGCATGTTCCAAGCAACATAAGTCTCAACCGTATTGAAACCTAGTGCCTTGAGGTTATACAATGAATGATGCCAATCTTCCGCAGGAACTCTAAAATAGTGAATGGCGCCAGACAAAATCTTGAATGGTTTCTCATCCAGATAGAAATCATCTTTAATTTCAAATCTTGCCATTCTTCCTCCCCTAAAAGCGAAAAGTTTGCGCTTTCATGTATTGTTATATCAACTATAAACTAATCGGGGATTAATGTCAATACTTTTTGAAATTTTCTTTAAAATTTTTCTATTTTTTTACTGAATCTTTTCTAAAACTCTTCTCAAATCCTATAAAATCAACATTCTGAAAAATTAAGGAAATTAAGGATGAAAACACGAATTATTTATATCTATTCTAAATTCTTATTCTGATATTTTAATTTTTTTCTATGCTTTTCTACTATTTTTTTCTATTTTATGTTAAAATGATAAGTGGAGAAGGAAAAAACGAGGTGAAAATATGGCAATTCCAAAGTATCAATACATTAAAGATGAATTGAAAAATAAGATCATTTCTGGTCAATTCGCTAGTGGAGATAAGTTCTACACTGAAGCAGAATTGATTTCCATGTATGATGTTAGTTCAATCACAGTAGTTCGTGCCTTGAACGACCTTGCCAAAGATGGATATATTGTCCGCCAACAAGGGAAGGGAACTTTCGTAGCTCGTGCACGTAAACACAAACTCGTTGAATTTTCTGATGTGGAAATCTTCGAAACCAAAGATGATAAAGTAACTGTTCTTTCTATCGAACGTGGGAACGATCTTAAATATTTAGAAAAACTTGGCCTACGCGGCGATCAATTCTATTATAAGATTGAACGTGTTCGTGAAACAAATGGTGTTACCTATATCTATCACAATTCATACATTCCTGAACAATACATCAATGCCAACTATCCAAATCTTGAATACTATAGTTCTATCTATACTCGTTTCAAATTGGACTACCACATTCACATGAATGACGAGCATTTTGAAGAAATTAACGAAATTGTATTTCCGACTCCAAAACATGCCGCTTCTATTTTAGGAATCGACACTAAATTCCCAACTGTTTTCCAAACTAAGACAACTCAGCTTGAAGCAACTGGTCAAGTTTTGGAATACATCGAAACTTATAAACGTTCTGATTTCTACAAAATTAAATTCATTTCTTGTGACCGTGGTCACTAATTTATAAAAATCCTGAGGCAACTGTCTCAGGGTTTTTATATACCCATTATAGCATCAGCTCCCTTCCCTGGAAATAGCATTTCAAGCAATTCTATAATTAGTAACCTTTTTACTAAAAAATAGTCAAAATTAGAAAAATACATCTTAATTTATAAATTATTCTATTTTTTATAGTAATTTCCTCAAAAACTTGACTTTATTTTAGTTAGAACATACAATAGAGTTAGTATGTGAAAACGCTATCAAAAACATAAAAGGGGAGGTTTTTTAATGAAACCAGAAAATAAACAGCGCTTCTCTATTCGTAAATATGCAATCGGAGCAGCTTCTGTATTGATCGGATTTGCCTTTCAGGCGCAGGCCGTTGCTGCTGACGGAGTCGTACCTGCTCCAACAGAAAATCAGCCTGCTGTCCAAACCACTGGAGAAGTCACTCCACCGACGAGTGAAGAAAAACTCGAGACTGCTCCTTCAACAGAAAATGCTACTCCAGCTACTCCAGTAACAACTACTGAAGCTCCAAAAGTTGAAGTTACTCCTGCACCTGCCGTAGCAGAACCAGTCACAGCAGAAGAAACTCCAGCTAAGGCAGAAATTACTGAAGAAGCTAAGAAGACAGAATCTGAAAAAGAAAAAGAAGAAAACAAAGAAGTTGCTAAGATCGAAGCACCCGCAGTCGCTACAGAACGAGCAGCTCAAGTGAATGAAAAACTGGCTAAAAAGAAAATTGTTTCTATCGATGCTGGACGTAAATACTTCTCTCCAGACCAACTGAAAGAAATCATCGACAAAGCCAAACACTATGGCTATACTGATCTTCACCTTTTAGTCGGAAATGATGGCTTGCGCTTCATGCTTGATGATATGTCTCTAACTGTAGGTGACAAAACTTACGCAAGCGATGATGTCAAACGTGCTGTTGAAAATGGAACCAATGCCTACTACAATGATCCAAACGGTAATCATCTAACTGAAAGTGAAATGACTGACTTGATTGGTTATGCTAAGAATAAAGGAATTGGACTTATCCCAACAGTCAATAGCCCAGGTCATATGGATGCTATCCTTAACGCCATGAAAGAACTTGGCATTGAAAAACCTAACTTCAACTACTTTGGTAAAGAATCAGAACGTACAGTTGACCTTGACAACGAAAAGGCTGTTGCCTTTACAAAAGCCTTGATTGATAAATACGCTGCTTACTTTGCTGGCAAGTCTGAAATCTTTAACATCGGTTTAGATGAGTATGCTAACGATGCTACTAATGCCAAAGGATGGAGTGTACTTCAAGCCTATAAATGGTATCCAGAAGATGGTTTCCCAGACAAGGGTTATGATAAATTCATCGCCTATGCTAATGACCTAGCTCGTATTGTCAAATCTCACGGTCTGAAACCAATGGCCTTCAACGACGGTATCTACTATAATAGTGATACTACTTTTGGTACCTTTGACAAAGACATCATCGTGTCTATGTGGACTGGTGGTTGGGGCGGTTATGATGTTGCCTCATCTAAACTTCTATCTGAAAAAGGGCACGAAATCCTCAATACTAACGATGCTTGGTACTACGTTCTCGGCCGTAATGCTGATGGACAGGGTTGGTATAACCTAGACCAAGGTTTGAACGGTATTAAGAGCACACCGATTACTTCAGTTCCAAAAACTGAAGGAGCTGATATTCCTATCATCGGTGGTATGGTAGCTGCTTGGGCTGATACTCCATCTGCCCGCTACTCTCCATCTCGCCTCTTCAAACTCATGCGTCAATTCGCAAACTCAAATGCTGAATATTTCGCCGCTGACTACGAGTCTGCTGAACAAGCTCTTAAAGAAGTGCCAACTGACCTTAGTCGCTATACTGCAGAAAGTATTGCTGCCGTTAAAGAAGCTGAAAAAGCCATTCGCTCTCTTGATAGCAACCTTAGTCGCGCTGAACAAGATAGCATTGACCAAGCAATTGCAAAACTCCAAGAAGCCGTTAGCAACTTAACCTTCACACCAGAAGCTCAAAAAGAAGAAGATGCCAAACGTGAAGTTGAAAAACTTGCCAAAAACAAGGTTATCTCAATCGATGCTGGACGTAAATACTTCACTCTAGACCAACTCAAACGTATCGTAGATAAAGCCAGCGAACTTGGTTACTCTGACCTTCATCTCCTCCTTGGAAATGATGGACTTCGCTTCCTCTTGGATGACATGACAATCACCGCAAACGGCAAGACCTATGCAAGTGACGATGTAAAAAATGCCATCATTGAAGGAACAAAGTCTTACTACGACGATCCAAACGGAACAACTTTGAACCAGGCTGAAATCACTGAGCTTATCCAATATGCTAAGGATAGAGGCATTGGAATTATCCCTGCTATCAACAGTCCAGGCCACATGGATGCTATGCTTGTCGCTATGGAAAAATTGGGCATTGCAAACCCTCAAGCTAACTTTGACAAGGTTTCAAAAACAACCATGGACCTTGAAAACGAAGAAGCAATGAACTTTACAAAAGCCCTTATCGGCAAATACATGGACTTCTTTGCAGGCAAGACTAAGATCTTTAACTATGGTACAGATGAGTATGCCAACGACGCTACTAACGCTCAAGGTTGGTACTACCTCAAGTGGTATGGACTCTATGGTAAGTTTGCAGATTATGCTAATGGTCTAGCTGCCATGGCTAAAGAAAAAGGTCTGCAACCAATGGCCTTTAACGATGGTTTCTACTATGAAGATAAGGACGATGTTGAGTTTGATAAAGATGTTCTCATCTCTTACTGGTCTAAAGGTTGGTGGGGCTATAACCTTGCATCTCCTCAATATCTAGCAAGCAAGGGCTATAAGTTCCTTAACACTAACGGAGACTGGTACTATATCCTCGGTCAAAAACCTGAAGATGGTGGTGGTTTCCTCAAGAAAGCTATCGAAAACACTGAAAAAACTCCATTCAACCAGCTAGCTTCAACTAAATATCCTGAGGTTGATCTACCTACTGTTGGTAGTATGGTAGCTATCTGGGCAGATAGACCAAGCGCTGAGTACAAAGAAGAAGAAATCTTTGAGCTCATGACTGCATTTGCAGATCACAACAAAGACTACTTCCGTGCTGACTACAAGGCTCTTCGCGAGGAACTTGCTCAAATCCCTGAAAACTTAGAAGGATATAGCACAGAAAGTCTCGATGCTCTCAAGGCTGCTAAAGAAGCACTAAACTACAATCTCAACCGAAATAAACAAGCTGAGTTGAATACACTTGTAGCTAACCTTAAGGCAGCAAGACTTGGTCTCAAACCAGCTGCAACTCACTCAGGAAGTCTTGATGAAAATGAAGTTGCTGCCAACGTTGAAAACCGACCAGAGCTTATCACAAGAACGGAAGAAATCGCATTTGAGACTGTCAAGAAGGAAAATCCTAACCTTCCAGCAGGACAAGAAAAAGTTGTCACTGAAGGTGCAAAAGGTGAACGTACAATCTATATCTCAGTTACTACTGAAAACGGTAAGGAAACTGAAACAGTTCTTGAAGAAAAAGTCACAAAAGAAGCTGTCAACCAAGTTGTTGAAGTTGGAGCTCCTGTCACTCATGTCGGCGACGAAGAAGGAGTTGCTCCTGTTGCGGATGCCAAACCACGTGTTGTGATCGAGGACGAAGAAATTCCGTTTACAACTATCACTCGTGAAACTGATGCATTGCCTAAGGGAGAAACTCGTGTCGTAACTGAAGGTGTTAAGGGACGTCGTAGTCATTTCTATTCTGTGTCTACTGCTGCTGACGGAAGCGAAGTGAAAACATTGGTCACTAGTGTTGTCGCTCAAGAACCAGTTACTCAAATCATCGAAGTTGGGACTCCTGTAACGCATGTGGGAGATGAAGAAGGAGTTGCTCCTGTTGCAGATGCCAAACCACGTGTTGTCATCGAGGACGAAGAAATTCCGTTTACAACTATCACTCGTGAAACGGATGCATTACCTAAGGGAGAAACTCGTGTCGTAACTGAAGGTGTTAAGGGACGTCGTAGTCATTTCTATTCTGTGTCTACTGCTGCTGACGGAAGCGAAGTGAAAACATTGGTTACTAGTGTTGTCGCTCAAGAACCAGTTACTCAAATCATCGAAATTGGTACTCCTGTAACACATGTGGGAGATGAAAAAGGTCTAGCTCCTGTTGCGGAAGAAAAACCAGCACTAGAGATTCCAAATATACCGGCTCCTGTTGCAGAAGAAAAACCTAAATTAGAAATTCCAAGTAAACCAGCTCCAGCAACTGTTCCTGCCGAGGAAAACAAAGCTCTTCCTCAAGCCCCAACTCCTGTGGCAAAAGAAAATAAACTTCCTGAGACAGGAAGCCAAGGTTCAGAATGGTTGATTGCTACAGGTCTCATGGCTGCACTCACAGCTTATGGACTTAGCAAGAAAAAAGATTAAGCATAAATAAAAAGCGAGATACAATCTCGCTTTTTTGTTTTATGATTAGTCACCCAAACCAATACGTTCGAAGATTTCATCCACTCGTTTGGTGTAGTAAGTTGGGTTGAAGATTTCGTCGATTTCTTCTTGAGTCAAACGTGATGTTACTTCTGGGTCTGCTTCCAAAAGTGGTTTGAAGTCAACTTGGTTATCCCAAGAGTAGGCTGTCTTAGGTTGAACAAGGTCGTAAGCTTGCTCACGCGTCATACCTTTTTCAATCAAGGTCAGCATCGCACGTTGACTGAAGATAAGACCAAACGTAGAGTTCATGTTACGGATCATGTTTTCTGGGAAGACCGTCAGGTTCTTGACGATGTTTCCGAAACGGTTAAGCATGTAGTCAATCAAAATAGTCGTATCTGGTGTGATGATACGCTCAGCTGATGAGTGAGAAATATCACGTTCGTGCCAAAGAGCGACGTTCTCATAGGCTGTCACCATATGACCACGGATAACACGCGCAAGACCTGTCATGTTTTCAGAACCGATAGGATTACGTTTGTGAGGCATGGCAGATGAACCCTTTTGACCTTTGGCAAAGAACTCTTCCACTTCACGTTGTTCTGATTTTTGAAGACCACGGATTTCAGTCGCCATACGCTCGATGGAAGTTGCGATACTAGCAAGAACCGCAAAGTACTCAGCGTGAAGGTCACGAGGAAGCACCTGTGTAGAGATTTCTTGAGCACGGATACCAAGCTTGTCGCAGACGTATTTTTCAACGAATGGTGGGATGTTGGCAAAGTTACCAACTGCGCCAGAAATCTTACCAGCTTCCACGCCAGCAGCCGCATGTTCGAAACGCTCAATATTACGTTTCATTTCGCTGTACCAAGTTGCCAATTTAAGACCAAAAGTTGTAGGCTCAGCGTGCACCCCGTGGGTACGACCCATCATGATGGTGAACTTGTGCTCCTTAGCCTTGTCAGCTATAATGTTGGTGAAGTTTTCAAGGTCACGACGGATGATGTCGTTGGCCTGCTTGTAGAGGTAACCATAGGCAGTATCCACCACGTCGGTAGAAGTCAAGCCATAGTGGACCCACTTGCGCTCTTCACCAAGAGTCTCAGAAACCGCACGCGTGAAAGCCACCACATCGTGGCGAGTCTCCTGCTCAATCTCTAAAATACGGTCGATGTCAAAGTCCGCCTTCTCGCGAATCAAAGCCACATCTTCCTTAGGGATTTCACCCAACTCAGCCCATGCCTCGTCAGCCAAGATTTCCACCTCAAGCCAAGCACGGTATTTATTTTCTTCACTCCAAATGTTCGCCATCTCAGGGCGAGAGTAACGGTTGATCATGTTTATTTTTCTCCTTCATCAAAATTGTAAATCTTTGTTTTGGCAATTTCTACATCAACTTTAAAGTTTTTATCTGGGGTACAAATTTCTAATTGATTGTTTCCATCATTAATAGCATTATATAAATCAATACTTCCTTGGACTATCAATACTCCCTCAAGTGTTGATTTTGCTTCAATTCTATCTCCAATAGTAATAAAATTGTAGTCATCTTTCTTCAATCCTGTTACCGACATGGGGATTGCGGTCCCAAAACGCTGAAGATCTTGTAAATGACTATCCTCAGAAGCAAAATGAGCTAAACTTAAACCGCTCTCTCTAAACTTAAATCTATTTGCCATAGTAACTACAAAGTTTCCATTAATAATAACTCTGTTTAATGAAATCGGGGTATAACTCAGATTATCGATTTTTAGATATACTAATAGGTAAACCATAGGTATTTGAGACCATAGGCTTTGATCTTGCTCACGATCCAAATAAAGTTTATTAGGCAATGCACCCTCTGAAAGAGGGGTAGGTCTAAAAATTAATTGCGTTACTTTCAATTTTGTACTATTTCTTCTAAATGATAGAAAACTTACTGCTAGACTAATCCCAGAAAATAATAATGCAAGTGCTGAAATTCCAATTGTTATAAAATCTTTTATTTGGAAGTCCCAAATTGTATTACCGACAGCAGTTAATAATGTCGCCATTTTAATTTTCCTCCTAAAAATCCTCTTTCCCAATCGCCACAGAGGGATAATGTGCCAACTGGTTCAAGTCCGTATCTTGTGGTAAATCATAGATGGCAAGATAGTCATTCGGAAACTGTTTTGTCAATTCAGCCAATTTATCATAAACAGCTTGCTCGTCTGCTGACGCAAATACGACTTCAACGACGGCTTTTTCTTTGTCAGCTTGGACATAGGCATGAACAATGATTTTAATCATAGGCAACTCCTAAAAATCAATCCCTTTCCAGCAGTAGTTGACTGACTCCTCTTGCCGATGTTTCGTCTGCGACAAGCCTAGTCAACTTTGCAGGGGTAAGACAACGGACCTTATAACTGGGGTCCTGTCTTACTCCCCAAACTCCTCAACCTTATCCGGTTCATCACTAAACAAAGTCACATGTCCCATCTTTCGGTTGTGCTTCGCTTCTATTTTACCATACATGTGGAGGTGGGCGCTTGGATTTTCTGTGACATATTTTTCAGCAGCCTCGACGTGTTGACCGAGGACATTAAGCATAACAGCTGGAGCATGTAGTTTGATAGCTGGCAACGGTGCTCCCAAAACACCTAAAATATGGGTATCAAACTGGGAGAAGTCACAGGCTTCAATAGAATAGTGTCCAGAGTTGTGGGGGCGGGGGGCAATCTCATTGACCACGATATCATCAGCTGTCGCAAACATTTCCACACAAAGAGTTCCAGATAGGTTGAGCTGTTCTGCGATTCGCACTGCCATAGCTTTGGCTTTGTCTGCTAGACTTTCTGAAATGCGAGCTGGCACGATGGTCTTAGACAGGATGTTGTTGCGGTGAATATTTTCCTGAACTGGAAAAACCGTCACGTCCTTGCCATTTCCTGACACAATAACAGAAATTTCAAGGTCAAAATTGACAAATTCTTCCAAGACACAGTCTGCTGAGTCTGCTAGTTCATAGGCTTCTGCCAAATCTTCTGCTGAGCGAATGACCTTTTGTCCATGGCCATCGTAGCCACCAGTCGCAGTCTTGAGGACATAGTTTTTCGATAGGTCCATATTTGCCAAATCTTGGCTTGAGGTCACAACCTTGTAAGGTGCCACAGTGACTTGTGCCTTGTTTGACAAAAAGTCTTTTTCAAAAATGCGGTTTTGTGAAATGCGAAGTAGATCGGTTCCTTGAGGGAGTTGCCCATCCTTGATAACAGCATCCAAACCATCAGCGTCTACATTTTCAAACTCATAGGTGAGAACATCGCAACGCTCTGCCAGCTGACGAAGGGCATCCACATCGTTATAAGGCGCCACAATGATTTCCGCCACACGGGAAGCTGGGCAATCCGCTGCTGGGTCCAGCGCGATAACCTTGTGCCCCATGTAGATAGCAGAAATGGCCATCATCTGACCAAGCTGACCGCCACCGATAATTCCGATTGTTTTAGATGAGCTCATTTGTAGACTCCTCTGCGATTTTTCCTTGTTCTTCTGCAAAATCTGCCAAAGCTGTCGCGATAGCCTGATCCTCTACTGATAGGAGACGGAGGGCAAATAGAGCCGCATTTGTCGCCCCTGCTTCACCTATAGCCATAGTTGCGACTGGCACACCACCTGGCATTTGAACGATTGAATAGAGTGAATCCACGCCACTAAGGGCACGAGATTTGACGGGTACACCAATGACAGGAAGGGTTGTTTTGGCAGCTACCATACCTGGCAAGTGAGCAGCGCCACCCGCACCTGCAATAATGACCTTGATACCGCGACTCCGTGCTTCCTCGGCATGTTTGAACATGAGGTCAGGTGTGCGGTGGGCAGAGACAACTTTCTTTTCGTAGACTACACCGAAGCGGTCTAGGACTTCTGCGGTTTTTTGCATGGTTGCCCAGTCGGATTTGGAGCCCATGATGATGGAAATAATTGGTTTAGTCATAATTTTCCCTTTTCTTTTTTGATAATGGTCTTAGGTGGTGGGGACGGAAGCAAACCTTCGGTTTCATTCCTAAACTTTGAGCCTAAGGTCTCAAAGTTTCCCCGACCAGAACAGATCCTGCTCTGGCCCTTTCACCACGGCGACCATTATCGTACTTGGCGACTTCGTCGCTTTTTCTTATATCTTTATCGAATCGCCTTGCTTCCGATATCTGTTCGGTAAAAGAGGCCTTCTGTGTTTTGTTTGTTAAGTTGGTTGTAGATAATGTTTTGGCCGTCTTTGACGGTGTCTGCTGTGGTGACGAGCATGTAGACACGTCCGCCGTTTGAAAGAAGGTCTTTCCCATTTTCAGCGAATTTCGCGCCTGCATAATAAGTGATGATGTCACCATCTGTCTTTGCTGGTAACTTGACACCTTTTTCATAGTCTAATGGGTAGCCCTTTGATGCGACAACCACACCCAGAGTGACACCCTTGTCCATCCAAGTGATGACTGGCTCTTTGCCATCGAGGATATCCGTAATATTTTGTGCAAAGTCAGATGTCAAACGAGGCAAGATGATTTGCGTTTCAGGATCTCCAAAACGAGCGTTGAACTCGATGACTTTGGGTCCATCAGCTGTCAAGATAAGCCCCGCGTAAAGGACACCAAGATAAGGGCGCCCTTCTTTAATCATGCCTTCGAGGACTGGCTTGACAATGGTGTCAACCGCTGTATCAACTACACTCTGTGGCAAGTGTGGAACTGGCGCATAGGCCCCCATACCGCCCGTGTTAGGGCCCTTGTCTCCATCATAGGCACGTTTGTGGTCCTGAGCCGTTGGCATGATGTAGAACTTGTCACCATTGACAAAGGCAAAGAGAGAGAACTCTTCCCCGTCAAGGAATTCCTCGATGACCACACGTGCACCTGAGTCACCGAATTTATTGTCCAAAAGCATCTCGTGAGCTGCTTCTACTGCTTGCTCGACTGTCTCAGCAACGACGACACCTTTCCCAAGGGCCAAACCGTCTGCCTTGACGACGATTGGAGCGCCTTTTTCTTCGATATAAGCCTTGGCTTCCTCAAAGTCAGAAAATGTGCCATAGGCTGCTGTTGGAACGTCATATTTGACCATGATTTCCTTAGCAAAATCCTTGGACCACTCCAACTCCGCTGCCAATCTTGTCGGACCAAAGGCTTTGAGACCAGCTGCATTGAAATCATCCACGATTCCAGCAGCAAGAGCGTCATCTGGACCAATGAAGGACCAAGCAATATCGTTGGCTTTTGCAAACTCAATCAATTTAGAATGTTCGGAAATAGAGACATTTACCAACTCCAGACCATCCAGAGTCATCCCGTCATTTCCAGGAGCTACAAAGACTTTTTCAACGTCTTTTGACTCAAGCAACTTCTTAGCAATGGCATGTTCACGACCACCCGAGCCGACAACTAACAGCTTCATCTTTCAACCTCTTTTGCGAATTATTTACTAATATTATACCATAAACGTTCGTTTTAATCTTGTTTCGTTTCGCTTTTAAAGCAAAAAAAGGAAAGAAACTGTTTTCTTCCCTTTTATTTTCTTAATGTCTAAAATGTCTCACGCCTGTGAAGACCATAGTCAAGCCGTATTTATCAGCCGCTTCGATTGACTCTTGGTCACGGACAGAGCCCCCTGGCTGGATGATGGCCTTGATACCTGCTTTAGCGATTTCTTCCACGTTATCCGCAAATGGGAAGAAGGCATCCGAAGCAAGGACAGCACCGTCAAGGTGATCTTTAGCTTGATCAATGGCGATACGGACTGAAGCCACACGGTTGGTTTGACCAGGACCGACACCCAATGTCATGTGGTCATTAGTCACGATGATTCCGTTTGATTTGACATACTTGATAGCTTTCCAAGCAAACTCAAGGGCAGTCGCTTCTGTCTCAGTTGGTTGGCGTTTGGTTACCACTTGCCAGTCAGCTGGGCTTTCTTTGATCACGTCTTGGTTTTGAATGAGGAGTCCACCGACAACACCTGTGTATTCTGCTTCCACTTCACTAGCATCTTGTGCGTCAAATGGCAAGGCAAGAATGCGCAAATTTTTCTTTTTGTTGGTCAAAATAGCTAGTGCTTCATCCGTATAGCTTGGTGCGATGATGATTTCAAGGAAAACACCGTGCATCTTCTCAGCTGTCGCAGCATCTACCTCGCGGTTAAGAACAACGATTCCACCGAAAATCGATACTGGGTCAGACTCATAAGCGTAATCCCAAGCTGTTTCGATGTCATCAGCTTGACCGATACCGCACGGGTTCATGTGTTTCAAAGCAACAACGGTTGGACGATCTTTGAAATCGCGAATGATACGGATCGCTGCATCAGCGTCACGGATATTGTTGAAGGACAATTCCTTACCGTTGAGTTGTTTAGCTGAAGCAATGGAGTAATCCGTTGGCAAGGCTTTTTGGTAGAAGTCTGCGTCTTGTTGAGGGTTTTCACCGTAACGCATTGGTTGCTTGAGGTCATAGGTCAAAGTGAGTTTTTCAGGTTTTGCTTCACCCACTTGAGCTGTGAAGTATTCTGCAATCAAAGCATCGTAAGCTGCTGTGTGACGGAAAACCTTAGCTGCCAAACGTTGACGAGTTTCGTAAGTGGTTTCGCCTTTCGCTGCCAATTCGTCAAGCACAACAGCATAGTCAGCAGGGTCTACAACAACTGTTACGCTAGCGTGGTTCTTCGCTGCTGAACGAAGCATTGATGGACCACCGATATCGATGTTTTCAACGGCATCCGCATAAGTCACGTCTGGTTTAAGAATGGTTTCCTTGAATGGGTAAAGATTGACCACAACAAGGTCAATCAATTCGATTTTGTTATCCTTGGCTGCTTCTAAGTGACTATCCAGGTCGCGACGAGCGAGGAGACCGCCATGGATATTGGGGTGGAGGGTCTTGACACGACCGTCCATCATTTCCGGGAAACCAGTCACATCATCGATAGCAATGGTATCAACACCGGCATTATCAAGGGCAACTTTGGTACCACCTGTTGAGATGATATCCCAACCAAGTTTTTTAAGTTCTTGGGCAAATTCAACAATGCCCGCTTTATCTGAGACTGAAATAAGTGCTCGTTTTGTCATGTTCTTTCTTTTCCTTTTTAAAAAAGTTCTTTCTTTGCTACAGTAGAAAATTTTTTTCAGCTCGTGGGCTTTCTTATTTTCGTGCAGCCCCCAAACTATCCAAGACTTCTGGATAGAGCTTGTACTCTGTTTCGTGGATGCGAGTTTCGAAAGTATCAAGGGTATCCCCTTCAAGGCGTGGCACACGGACTTGTTTAATTACCTTACCGGTATCCACACCAGAGTCCACCCAGTGAATGGTCACACCAGACTGGTCAACGCCTGCATTCCAAGCATCCTCAATGCCATGAGCACCTGGAAATTCTGGCAGGTAAGCCGGGTGAATATTGATGATACGGCCTTCATAAGCTGCTAGTAAAGTTGGACCGACGATTTTCATATAACCCGCCAAACAGACTAGGTCAATCTCGTGCTCATCCAAGAGCTCGACAATAGCTCCTTCGTAGTCTGCCTTGCTCTCAAACTCCTTGAGTTCGAAGGCATAGGATAAAACTCCAAGATTTTCGGCACGTTCTAAAACGTAGGCATCCCGGTGATCTGAAAAGACAAATTCTACTGGAAATTGTTCCGCAATGACCTGAAAGTTTGAACCATTCCCAGAAGCAAAAACAGCAATCTTTTTAGCCATTATTTAATCACCACACTTGCATCTGTCTTCTTGACAATCCGACCGATTTCATAAACAGGTTCGTCGAGAAGTTCTTTGACACGTTCCACATTTTCTGGTTTTACTGCAAGCATGAGACCAATACCCATGTTGAAGATTTCAAACATTTCTTCGTGTTTGATTTGGCCATATTTTTCAAGGGCTTTGAAAATTGGAAGGACTGGTACTTTACTTTCGTCAATTTCAGCAGCCAAATCATCTGAGAACATACGTGGCACATTTTCGATGAAACCACCACCTGTGATGTGGGCAATTCCATTCACCAATTCTTCTTTGATGAGTGGCAAAGCCGCTTTGACGTAGATGCGAGTTGGCTCAAGAAGAACGTCCTTAAGTTTTTTGCCTTCCAATTCTGGGAGGACTTCTTCACCTGTGTAGTCAGCAAAGACACGACGGACGAGCGAGTAACCATTTGAGTGGATTCCGCTTGAGGCAAGTCCAAGAAGCACATCACCTTCAGCCACTTTTGAACCGTCGATGATTTGAGATTTTTCAGCCACACCGACCGCAAAACCTGCCAAGTCATAGTCGTCTTCGCCATACATACCAGGCATTTCAGCAGTTTCCCCACCGATGAGGGCCGCACCTGCTTGTACACAACCTTCAGCCACACCAGCAACCACTTGTTCTAGCTTAGCTGGTTCATTTTTCCCAGTCGCCACATAGTCTAGGAAGTAAAGGGGCTCTGCACCTGCAGCGATGATATCGTTGACACACATAGCCACACAGTCTTGTCCGATAGTATCGTGTTTGTCGTACTTGATAGCAAGCATGAGCTTGGTTCCAACACCGTCAGTTCCTGAAATCAAAACGGGCTCTTTGACACCTGTTTTTGAAAGGTCAAACATACCTCCGAAACCACCAAGAGATCCCATAACACCCGCACGCTCTGTACGTGCCACGTGTTTTTTGATCCGTTCAACAACTTCATAACCCGCTTCAACATCCACACCCGATTGAGCGTATGCATTCTTATTTGTCATTTTATTCATTCCTTTTCTTTAATCGAGGGTCTTTAGCCGTCTATTTGTAAAAACTGATCTTGTCATCCAAACTTCTACGATAGTCTTCTTCATAGTCGTAGAGAGGCGTTGGGTAGTCACCATCAAAGTAAGCGACACAAAGACCACCGTTCGGCGCATCTGTTTCGATGCCGATAGAATCAATCAAGCCATCAATCGAAAGATAGGTCAGGCTATCCGCACCAATGATTTGGCGAGTCTCTTCGACCGTATGATTAGCCGCAATCAGCTCCTGACGTGTCTGGATATCAATCCCGTAAAAACATGGATAGGCAAGAGCAGGACTCCCGATGGCAACGTGTACTTCTGATGCCCCCGCTTCTTTCAAAAGTTGGACAATACGACGAGATGTCGTGCCTCGTACAATGGAATCATCAATCATGACCACACGTTTTCCTTTAACCACACCAGAAACGGCAGACAGTTTCATACGAACCCCTTGCTCACGCAATTCTTGAGTCGGCTGGATAAAGGTCCGTTGCGTATATTGGTTCTTGATGAGCCCCATTTCATTTGGCAGACCTGATTCTTCCGCAAATCCCATAGCTGCGCTAAGAGAGGAGTTTGGCACCCCGACTACGATATCAGCTTCATACTTGAACTCACGTGCCAGTTGAGCTCCCATTCTCTTACGAGCCGTATGGACATTGACTCCGTGGATATTGGAGTCAGGACGTGCGAAGTAGATATACTCCATGGAACAGATAGCCAACTGAGTATCGTTTGTATAGCTGTCATACTGGATGCCATTGTCATCAATAATGACAATTTCGCCTGGTTTTACGTCGCGAATCCACTCAGCACCAATTACTTCAAAGGCACAGGTTTCAGATGAAACCACTACTGCTCCATTAGCCATTTTCCCGATTGACAGAGGACGGAAGCCATTTGGGTCAAGCGCTGCAATTAACTTATCTTCAAACATCAAGAGATAAGCAAAACCACCTTTGACAAGACTGAGCGCTTCCTTGATTTTACCCATCAGGTTTGGATTGTGGCTACGACGAATAAGGTGAGCCAAGATTTCAGAGTCAGAGGTTGAGCTGAAAATCGCTCCTCTTTGTTCCAATTCTTGCTTGAGCGATTCTGCATTGGTCAGATTCCCATTATGAGCCAAACCAAACTGCATATCATGAAAGCGGAAAAGGAAAGGTTGGATATTGTCTACAGAAGCTTCTCCCGCAGTCGCATAACGCACGTGTCCAATAGCTCCAGTTCCTGTCAATTTATCCAAATTCGCAGGATTTTTGAAGACTTCTGATAAAAGCCCCATATCACGATGACGCTTCAATTTCCCTTGGTCATTGGAGAGGATTCCTGCACCCTCCTGACCACGGTGCTGAAGACTATGGAGTCCAAAATAGGTCAATTTGGCAGCGTCTGGGTGACCCCAGATACCAAAAACACCACATTCTTCATTAAGAGATTTTACTTCGTATGTCATTTTTTATACCTAATTTTTATTTGTGTATCATTTCTTAACGATACTAGAGCGGAATGATACGGCAGAAGCTCGTTTCACTCGCAACAATAAATCATTTGCAATTGTCGTAAGTTAGATCTACTTGATTTTACATTTACTGATGGTTCTCTATTAGAAAATCTGCAAAGCCTATTTTCCAGTAAAGTATTTAACCGCTGATGCAAAGAGATATTGGTCTTTATTCCCTGGAATATTTTGGAATAGACCGTCTTCGAAACGTTCTGAGTGACCCATCTTCCCAATGATTTGACCGTTCTTACTTGTGATACCTTCAATAGCATTAACAGATCCGTTAGGATTGTATTTAGAATCCATGCTTGGTTTACCTTCGAAGTCAACATATTGGGTAAAGATTTGACCATTGTCACGAAGCTCTGCAAATTCTTCAGCTGTCACGACAAACTTCCCTTCACCGTGTGATACTGGGATGGCATGGATGTCACCAACTTTCACGCCTGCAAGCCATGGTGAGTTCGTGTTGGCAATCCGTGTTTCAACCATCTTAGCCACGTGTTGGTTGGCATCATTGTAGAAGAGGGTTGGACTCGTGCTGCTCGCATCTTCAAAGTTACCATATGGAAGAAGGCCTGATTTGACGAGGGCCTGGAACCCATTACAGATACCGATGATCAAACCACCACGTTCGATGAAGTGATCAATGGCTGCACGCACTTTTTCGTTAAGCAAGATGTTCACGATAAATTTAGCGGATCCATCTGGTTCATCTGCTGCTGAGAAGCCACCTGCAAAGAAGATAATATTCGCTTTTTCAATGTTGTCAACCATGGTGTCAACAGACTTGACAATAGCTTCTTCATTCAGTGTGACAAATGGTACCAAGTTGACTTTTGCACCTTCTTTTTCAAAGGCCTTAGCGGAGTCATATTCCGAGTTAGTACCTGGGAATACTGGGATGTAAACCACTGGTGCCTCAACTGTTTCTTTAGCTTTGATGACAGCATCTGATGCCACAGCAGGTACTTCTTCCAGCTCAGTTGCTTGTGCAAATTCCGTTGGGTAAACCTCTTCCAATTTACCTTGGAAGGCACTGTCAAGTTCGTGTCCATCAAGCGTTACACCATTGACAGTAAGTGTAAAGTCATCTGCTGTTTGTCCAATCTTGGCAACACCTGCAATTTCTTCAGGCGATGTGAAGATGAATCCACCCAATTGGGCTGTCAAGCTAGTGTCAAGGTCAGCTAATTCGACGTTTGCACCAATATGGTTCCCAAAGGTTGCAAGGGCAAGAGCTTCAAGGACACCACCGTATTTGACAGCGGATGCAGATGTGACTTTGTGAGTTGCTTGGATGGCTTCAAATTGAGCAAAGTTAGACTTGATAAGATCAAAGTCAATTTCTTGTGCCAAAGCTTGACCTGGGATGTAATAGATATTTTCACCAGTAGCTTTAAATTCTGGAGAAAGGACCTTACGGCTATCTGTAGTTGTCACCCCAAAAGCAACCAAGGTTGGTGGTACTGTCAATTCTTCAAAGGTACCAGACATAGAGTCTTTCCCACCGATAGATGGCAAACCAAGTTGAATCTGAGCTTCAATGGATCCAAGAAGAGCTGCTACTGGTTGACCAAAACGCTCTGCTTGTTTATCCATCCGCTCGAAGTATTCTTGATAAGAGAAACGAGCCTTAGACCAGTTTGCACCAGCAGCAACCAAACGAGCGGTTGCTTCGATGACCGCATAGGCAGCACCATGATATGGAGACCATTCTGCTACATAAGGGTTGAATCCTTGCGCCATAACAGAAGCGGTGGTTGTCACGCCATGTTGGACTGGTAATTTCTGTACAGAAGCTTCCGTTGGTGTGATTTGGTAGCGACCACCAAGTGGGTGATTGACTGTTGAACGACCAACTGAGCTATCAAAGATGGTTTGTAACCCTTTTTGACTGGCATGGTTCAAGTCAGCCAAGACCTCAAGAGTATCCGCTTCAAGGGTTTCAGCAGATGTTTGACGTTCTTCTGGAAGCTTGACATCCTTGTCAACCACCTTAGCATCTACAACCACACGTACACCGTTTGTATCAAGGAAACGACGTTCCAAATCAACGATGGTTTCACCATTCCAGTGCATGACTAGATTTGGTTTTTCAGTCACTGTCGCAACAACCACAGCATCAATATTTTCTTTGTTACATGCTGCAACGAAGGCGTCTACATCTTCTGGACGAACCACCACAGCCATCCGTTCTTGAGACTCAGAAATGGCAATTTCTGTACCGTTCAAACCTTGGTATTTCAATGGCACTTTGTCTAGATCAATTTCAAGACCATCTGCCAATTCACCGATAGCCACGCAGACACCACCAGCACCAAAGTCATTTGATTTCTTGATCAAACGGGTCACTTCCCCATTACGGAAAAGACGTTGAATCTTACGTTCTTCGATGGCATTCCCTTTTTGAACTTCAGCACCAGCTGTTTCAACAGATTCAACCGTTTGAACTTTAGAAGAACCTGTCGCACCACCGACACCGTCACGTCCAGTCTTACCACCGAGCAAGATAATCACATCACCAGCTTCAGGTTTTTCACGGACAACATTTTCCTTAGGAGCCGCACCGACAACCGCACCTAGCTCCATACGCTTAGCAACGAAACCTGGGTGGAAGTATTCACGAACATAAGTTGTGGCAAGACCAATTTGGTTACCGTATGAAGAATAACCGTGAGCTGCTGTTTTAGAAATCACTTGTTGTGGCAATTTCCCAGCGCGAGTTTCTGAAATTGGAGCTGTAATATCGCCAGCACCTGAAATACGCATGGCTTGGTAAACGTAGGAACGCCCTGACAATGGGTCACGAATGGCACCACCGATACAAGTAGCCGCTCCACCAAATGGTTCGATTTCCGTTGGGTGGTTGTGAGTTTCGTTCTTAAACATGAGAAGCCATGGCTCTTTCACACCATTGACATCCACTTCAATTTCAACAGAGCAGGCATTGATTTCATCAGATACTTCCATGTCATCCAAACGGCCATTGGCACGCTCATAACGACCAAAAATAGTCGCCATATCCATCAAGGTTTGAGGTTTTTCTGTACGTCCCAACTCATCACGCATGGCAATATACTTGTCATAAGTCGCTTGCAATTGTTTTTCAAATTTAGAAGCTGAGAAGTCGATATTTTTCAACTCAGTCTCGAAAGTTGTGTGACGACAGTGGTCAGACCAGTAAGTATCCAAGACCTTAAGCTCCGTCTCAGTTGGCACACGTCCAATAGACTTGAAGTAATCTTGAATGAAGAGAAGGTCATCCACTTCCATGGCCAATCCTTGCTCTGCCTTATACTGTGCAAAATCTTCTGCCGTATAGCTTTCAAAGAAATCCAAGCTTGGAATGGTCTTGTCAGACTCAGAGAAATCCTGTTTAGCAATGCCAACAGTGATGTCTTTGAAACGAGAATCCACTGGGTTCAAGAGGTAGTTTTTGACCGCTTCCAACTCATTCGCATCAATATCTTTGTTAACCAAGTACAATTGCGCTGTGTTCACCGTTACATCATTTGAACTACCAAGCAAAAGCAAAGCTTCCTGTGAAGATGCCGCACGTTGGTCAAATTGACCAGGCAAACTTTCGATAGCAAAGAAAGCAACCTTCTCAAGATCAGCCTTAACCTCAGCTTCATCCAAAACAGTATCGGTCACTTGCTCAGAAAAAATATGTTTTTCCGCACGCGCAAACAAGTCCTCTGCCAAACCAAAAACATCGTAAACCTGAACGATACGAAGATCATTCAAGGTTTTCAACTGAAGATTATGCTGTAATTCTTTTACTAAAGAGTCAGATTTGACACGAAAATCAGCTTTTTTCTCAACGAAAATACGTTTATCCATTTTATTTCCTTTATTATTTCTACTTAAAAATTGTAGCGACGACCAAGTAAAACTTTACTTCAAGCCCTGCAACTTCTCCAGCACAACCTTATATACATCCGTTAGACTGCCCAAATCTCTACGGAAAACATCCTTATCCATGTGGTGCCCTTCAGCATCCCAAAGGCGACAGTTGTCTGGTGAGAATTCATCTGCCAAGATGATCTTGCCATCCTTATCAAAACCGAATTCCAATTTAAAGTCAATCAAACGAAGACCAATTTGCTCAAACCAATCTTTCAGCAATCCATTGATGCGACGCGTTTCTTCCTTGATATAAGCAATTTGCTCATCATTGGCAATATCCAAGAACTTCACATGCTCATCATTGATGAATGGATCATCCAAATCATCGTTCTTGTAGTAAAATTCAACGATTGGAGTTTCTAAGTCCAAACCTTCTTCAACACCAAAACGTTTTGAGAAAGAACCTGCAGTCACGTTACGAAGAACAACCTCCAAAGGAATGATGGTCACCTTCTTATTGAGTTGTTCTGTGTCAGAAATACGTTCAATAAAGTGTGTCGCCACACCAGCCGCATTCAATTTTTCGAAAATAAGAGACGAAATCTGATTATTCAGCACACCTTTCCCCTCTATGGTCTCTTTGCGAGCTCCATTCAGCATAGTGGCCTGGTCCTTGTAGACCGACTTAATCACATGTTCGTCTTCAGTAGTATAGATATCTTTAGCTTTTCCCGTATAAATAAGTTTACTGGACATTGTATTATTCGCCTTTCGTATTACTTCGCCTCATTCTAACACAAAAACAAGTATAAATCAAATGTTTTACGAACGTAAACGCATTCCCATCTGAGTTTTATAAAAACTGTAAATCGTTTTAGGATTACAGTTTTTAAATATTATTTAAGAAAAGGTGATTATTATTCCCAATTCAAAAAATCATCCAAATAATAGCGTAAATAACTTTTCTTGCCTATGATTATTTGTAAGTGGCCTTCTAAACCATACCTAAGCTTTTCAGCTTGTTCTTGAGTTATTTTTGTTTCCGCTTCTATTTTAAAGAAATTTCCTTGGTCAGTTCTCGTTGCAATTGTATCAATACTAGTGATAGTAGAAACAAGCCTCACTTGACCATTAGCGCCATTAGTCGTGGTAAAGCGTACAGAATCTCCAATCTTGATTCCCACAATATCTTTTGAACTAAGATAGGCCGTCAATTTTGTTTTCCCTTCTCTATCTAATAGTGGATATAATTTAGCCAGTAATGTTCCTTCTGTGACGACTGCAGATTGATTCCTTTCAGGATTGAGATAAAGAACTCCGTCTTCCTGGGCTCTTATTGTTCCTTTTTCAAGTAAGCTAGTTTGATTTTTTTTGCCTATTTCTCTTTCTAAATCATCTTGCTCTACAGTTATCTGCTCTTGTACAGTCGAAGAATTCTGAGAAAAGAGACCTATATTTGGCCGTGTAGTACTGTTCTTAAGGTTACTTGTTTTACTTTGGTGATGTCTAAAACTCTCCAACTGATTAACATCGGCTTCATACTGAATCACATCTCCAACCTCCTGATACTGAATAAGTAAATCTCCTCGTTGCACTTGTTTGTTCTCTTCCAGATAATTAACTACCATCCGCCTATTACTAGTTGACTGGATATTAGCAATGATACGACTAGGTTCAACTGTAGCTTTCGAAGATAAACTAATTTCCTTTTCTGCAAACATTGCAAATCCAAACGTAAACACTACCAGAAGTGACATGGGAAAAATCACTCGACTGGAAAAATTATGATAACGTCGATTATAAAATTCCGCACTTTCTAAAAAATCAAGGTGCATTATTTCTCCTTTCTAACAGTTAACTAAATGAGTATAAAAACTATTTCGAGCAAGCAAGTCAGCATGATTCCCCTCCTCTACAATCTTACCCCTATCCAAAACGATAACCTTCTCCACCCGTTCAGCAATAGTCAAACGGTGAGCGATGAAAATCAAGGTCTTATCTAGATTCATGAGATTGTCTACTATCCGTTTCTCTGTTAAGATATCTAAACTGCTCGTCGCCTCATCCAAAATCAATATAGAGGCATCTGTCAAAAGAGCGCGCGCCAAAGCAATCCTCTGGCGTTGACCACCAGAAATTCCTGTCCCATCAGAAGTCAATTCTGTCTGGTAGTTCAAGGGCATACGCTCAATATCTTCACGAATTTCTGCTAGCTCAACTGCACGTAGTATATCCTCCCGAGTCGTACCCTCCTTGGCTCCAAGGAGAAGATTTTCTAAAATTGTTCCATTAAATACATAAGGTTGCTGAGGTAAATAGTTGATATGTTGGCGCAGAGACTTTTTATCAATCTGATTTAAATTCATATCCCCCAGTCTGATTTCTCCCTGATTTGGGTTGTAAAAATTAACCATCATCTTAGCTAGGGTCGACTTCCCTGATCCTGAAATCCCTACAAGAGCTATTTTAGAGCCCTGTTTGATTGTCAAATTGATATCTGATAAGATATCTTGACCATAATCATACTTGTAGTGAATTCCCTTAAAAGTCATATCTCCTTGAACCATACTCAAATCCTCTACCATTTTCTGTTCTTCGAACTCGGATTTGACCCGATACACCTCGTTGAGACGACTATTCGCAACTTGAGCTGTTTGGAGCTTACTCTGAAGGTTGATAATGTTTTCTAAAGGATTGGTGAAATAATAAAGAAGCGTATTATAGGTAATTAACTGTCCTAAGCTCATTTTCCCATCCATAACAAGATTGGCCCCCATCCATAAAATACAGACATTTAGAAAAAGTTGAGCAAGTTTTTTAAGAGCTTTTTGCTGACTTTCTGCTCTACTATAAGTAAAGGATCTTTTCAGATAGTCCACAAATTCCCTATCAATCTTTTGGTAGCGTGTTTTTTCGCTAACCAGGGATTTAATCGTTTCAATTCCATTAATATCCTCTATAACGGAAGATGATAAGGTTGCATTTGCTTCCATAGTATCCCGGTTCATCTTTTCAAAAGGTTTCATAAAAGCAATAATAATTAGAGCATAAATGGGGAGGCCTAATAAGCTTATGAAAAAGAGATTACTATTTTGCAAAAACAAAATTATAGAAATCATCAACATCATAGATATATCCAAAAAAATTGAAATAGTGGTTGAAGCCAAGGCATCTATGATACTATTAGCATCTGTAAATCGTGACACGATTTCCCCCGTCCGACGAGTCGCAAAAAAGGACACAGGTAGATGAAAAACATGTTTGATATAAGATAAAATAACATCAATCGATAGACGTTGCCCAAGGACAATTAATAGGTAATCTTGAGCAAAAGACAAAATCTGCTGAAGGGCATACACGATAACAAGACATATAGAAATAACACTTAGGGTCGAAGATGTCTGATTTGGTACATAGGTATCAATAATAGATTGTAGATAGTATGAACCAACGATATTAATCAAGGTTACTAGAACTGTCGCTAAAATGATATTGATGATCAAACCTTTCTGATTTATCAAAATAGGCAGAAAAGAAGTCAGACCCTGATTCTTGTCCTTATGTGGCTGATAATTTGGGGAAGGAGCCACAAAAATAGTTGTTCCTGTCCATTCTTCTTCAAATCTTTCACGCGATAGTTTGGTCAGTCTAACCTCTGGATCTGGATCAGCTATATGGATATTCTGCTTATCCTTTCCTGTCACTACGTAATAATGAAATAATTCTTTGTCCTTAAGCACGTGAACCACAAAAGGAAAGATTAAATTTGGAGAATCAAATAAAGTCATGTCTGCTTGAATAGCCTGTGGCTCAAAACCTAATGTTTCCGCAGCCTTCACCAGACCCAAAGCTGTCGTCCCATTTATAGTCGTTTTGGCTAATTCACGAAGACGCGCTAATGAATAATAGCTTCCAAAATAGCCAAACACCATGGCCAACGAAGCCACTCCGCAGTCCTTCTGATCCATCTGTGAGCGGTAGTGTTTTTTCCTAAATTTCATATTCTTATCCTTTTTCTTAACAATCTAATTAAAAGTTCTATAAGATTATTTTAGCCAAACAAAGTAAGAAATAGATAACTCTTTCTAAAAAAACAAAATCTACACCCAAATAGCACTTTTAAAAGTTTAAGCAAACATATGGATTGACAAATCCGTTAAAATAAATATTCCACACAATCAAAAAAGCAACATGATCAGCATGTTGCTTTTTCTTATATTCTATTTTTGATGATTGCTAATACGTCTGCGACACTTTGGAGGTTGTCAATTTCTTCATCACCGATTTCGATTCCAAATTCATCCTCAACGGTTAGGACAAATTCCATCAAATCTACTGAATCAGCATCCAAATCATCCTTTAAGCTCAAGTTTTCGGTTACGACAAAGTCTTCTCCTTGACGCTCTTGAATGATGGTTACGATACGGTCAAAAATTTGTTGTTCTGTCATATTGTTCTCCTTATTCCTCTGAAAATTCACGCGCAGTTTGAGCAACTACATCTGTCTCAAGCATGATACGAATCTGGCGTATTGTGCTATAGACAGCCTTGGCATCACTTGAGCCATGAGTCTTAACTACTGGTGCCTTAACACCAAACAGAACCGCGCCTCCAACATCTGAATAGTTGAGCTGTTTTTTCAAACCTCTGAGGCTATCCTTAAGAAGGAAAGCCCCTAGCTTGGCTCTAAGACCACCACCTACAATAGCATTTTTGAGCAAGCCCATGATACCCATAGCAGTCCCTTCAATAGCTTTGAGCACAGCGTTTCCCGTGAAACCATCTGTTACGACTACATCAGCAACACCATCCATCAAATCACGTGCTTCCACGTTCCCGACGAAATTCAAACTCTCGTCAGCCACTAATAGGTCATAGGCTTCCTTGCGGAGTGGATCTCCCTTGCTGCTCTCTGTCCCGTTATTAAGCAAACCTACACGAGGTTTTTCAATACCACGAACATTTCTAGCATAGAAGGAACCTAGGATAGCGTATTGATGCAGGTGATGGGCGGTATTTTCTGCATTGGCACCAAGGTCAAGCATGTCAAAACCTTTTCCATCAATAGTTGGCAAGGTTGACATCAGTCCAGGTCGATCGATATTTTTGATACGACCAACGATGAAAAATCCCGCTGCCAACAAGGCACCTGTATTTCCTGCAGAAAGAACTGCATCTGCCTCTCCATCTTTGACAGCCTTAGCTGCCAATACCATGCTGGCATTTTTCTTCTTACGGATAGCTTTTGTAGGCTCATCATCAGAATTTATTTTTTCATCTGTATGGATAATGCTGACGCGCTCTGTAGCTGTTAGATATTGCTTGATTTTACTTTCATCTCCATAAAGTTGGACTTCAATATCTGAAAAGTCAGCAAGGGCTTGATTAACTCCCTCTACAATAGCTTGTGGTGCGAAATCGCCACCCATTGCATCAACTGCGATTTTTTTCATTTGTCTTCCTCTTTCAGTAGTTGTCCCCAGTCGGCTAGGGAATCAATAAATTTCTTTGATTTCAGATGAATGCCGACATATTCCTCGTAGATTTGGTCCATAAACTTGCGCAAGTCCTGCTTGATTTCGGCCTTAAGTGAGATAGTCTCCAAGGTCTCAAAATCAATGGCTTGAAATTGATTGAGCAGATAAGGAATATTGGGATTTAAATGACATCGTTTCTCATCTTCATGGTAATGATCGGGACAAAGACAACCCCCGTATTTGAAGGAGAAGTCAAAGGCTTGCCCCACACGATGACAAAAGGTACACTCATTAAAGTTGAGACTGATTCCAAAACGTGTCAATATTTGAATTTCAAAAATATTGGTCAAAACTTGATAATCCAGACCCTCTTCCATCAGCTCTAAAGTCTTTTGCAAAAAAGCAAATAAGGGAGCATCTTCTTGGTTATCCTGCAAACTCGCATCTGCCAAGGCTGCAACGTAAGTCGCATAAGCCATAACAAAGAGGTCACTATTGATTTTCGGAAAAGTCTTCACCTCATGATAATCTTCTATATAACTAAGTCCATCGTCATTAACTTTTAGGAGAAAATGGGCTAAGACTAAAGGTTGAATGACAGGAGCTAGTTTGGATTGGCCGGCGTGTTTGACAAAAAACATGCGCTTCCCTGCCTGTTCTGTAAAGATTTTAACAAGCTTATCATCCTCTCGAAAATTTCGATTGTAAAGTACTAAACCCTGACTCGTAATCGATTGAATCATGCTTCTCTCATGTACTCCTCAAGTCGTTTCATAGCTTCTCTAATGGTTCCTATGCTAGCTGCATAAGATAGGCGAACATAGCCTTCTCCATACTGTCCAAAGGCAGCACCAGGGATAAAAGCAACAGCCTTCTTCTGGGCAAAATCCTTCAGAAAAGCAAAGGAATCTTGATTATAGCCTGCAGGAATCTTAGCAAAGATATAAAAAGCCCCATCTGGTTTGATAATCTCAAAACCAAGGTCAGTCATCTTGTCGATAATGTAGTCCCGACGCTGGATATATTCCTTCTTCATGGGTTCTGCATCGTTCTTACCAGCTGTTAAGGCTTCTACTGCAGCATGTTGCGCCATGGTGTTTGCAGCAGTTACCAAATACTGATGACTCTTGATGAGTTGAGCTGTGAAGTTTGCTGGTGCAAAGATAAAACCTAAACGCCAACCTGTCATGGCATGGGATTTAGAAAGACCGTTAATGATAATTGCCTGATCTCTCAACATAGTTCCCAAAGATACATGATTTTCACCTGTATAGGTCAATTCTGAGTAGACTTCATCACAGACTACGAAAATCTCATACTTACGTAAAACAGCTGCCAAGGCTTCTAATTGCTCGCGACTATAAGTAATTCCTGTAGGGTTGGCTGGATAGTTGAGAATAACTGCCTTGAGCTTGTCCCCCTGCTCCAAAATTGCCTTCTCTAGCATTTCAGGAGTTAAGACAAAACCATTATCAGTCGTATCAATCTCTACAATCTCTGCACCAACTAGATTAACTATTGGCTCATAGCCAGGATAGGCAGGAGCTGGCAAGAGAACCTTGTCTCCTTCCTCCAAAATAGCTGTCAGAGTAGCTGATAGAGCCTCTGTCGCACCAATTGTGACCAAGATTTCATTCTCTGGATTGTAGTCTAGCTGATATTTCTCTTTTACAAAATCACTCGCCGCCTGACGCAATGTCAACAAACCACTCATCCCTGTATAGTAGGATTGGTCTTGATCAATGGCTCGCTTTGCAGCTTCCTTGACATGATCTGGCGTTGTAAAATCTGGTTCTCCCAAGGTCAATCGCAGGACACCAGGAATCTCTGAAATAGCCTGGTCAAATTGACGAATCAAGGAAACTTGTATCTTATCTAATTGTTTATTAAAGCGTTTGGTTAAGTCCATATATATCCTCCTTGGTCAAAGAACATATATCTATTATACTACAAAAGCTCTCTGACCGCAAAATTCCATTTATTTACAACCTTATTCCTACTTTCTATTTTACTTTTCTGACAGACAAGATTATAATAAGAAGTGCTTATTTTCGGAGGTTTTTATGTCATTTCTATCAAAAAATTGGGCAGGACTGTTAGCCTGTCTGATCATCTCAATCATCTCTTGGGTTTTAGGAGGCTTTCTGCCTGTTGTGGGAGCACCTGTTTTCGCCATTTTTATCGGAATGATTCTCCATCCTTTTATCACTTCCTATACACAACTGGAAGCCGGCTTGACTTATAGCTCCAAAAAACTGCTTCAATATGCTGTTATCTTGCTGGGGTTTGGACTCAATATCTCACAAGTTTTCGCAGTTGGAAAATCTTCCCTCCCTGTTATCCTTTCGACCATTTCTATCGCCTTGATTGTTGCCTATCTCTTCCAGCGCTTTTTTGACCTAGATACAAAGCTAGCTACCTTGATTGGAGTTGGATCTTCTATCTGTGGCGGTTCTGCCATTGCAGCGACTGCTCCTGTTATTCACGCCAAGGAAAAAGAAGTGGCCCAAGCCATTTCTGTTATCTTTTTCTTCAATGTCTTGGCAGCTCTTATCTTTCCGACTCTAGGTTCTTGGCTCCATCTTTCCAACGAAGGTTTTGCTCTCTTTGCGGGTACTGCGGTCAACGATACGTCCTCTGTGACAGCTACTGCTAGTGCCTGGGATAGTCTATACAATACAAACACTCTTGAGTCTGCCACTATTGTCAAACTGACACGCACCCTGGCTATTATCCCTATTACTCTCTTCCTCTCCTATTGGCAAAGCCGTCAACAAGGCAACAACCAAGGAGTGAAGCTTAAAAAAATCTTCCCCGTTTTCATCCTTTACTTTATCCTAGCTTCTCTGCTAACTACTCTTCTCACATCTTTCGGTGTCAGCAATAGCTTCTTTTCACCTCTCAAACAACTCTCCAAATTCCTCATCATCATGGCTATGAGTGCTATTGGTCTCAAAACCAACCTCATTGCTATGATCAAATCCAGTGGAAAATCCATTCTTCTTGGAGCCCTTTGCTGGATTGCTATCATCCTGACTAGTCTTGGCATGCAAACACTCATCGGTATTTTCTAATACTCTTCGAAAATCTCTTCAAACCACGTCAACGTCGTCTTGCCGTAGGTATGGTTACTGACTTCGTCAGTTCTATCTGCAACCTCAAAACAGTGTTTTGAGCAACCTGCGGCTAGTTTGCTCTCTGATTTTCATTGAGTATAACACAAAAGGTAGCCCGCAAGCTACCTTTTTATTGTTCAAGAATTAAGCGTGTATGTTCTCTCTTAATACAACGGTTCATCACGATGTCATCGCATCCCCCAGCACGCAAGATTTCTTCTGCTCCCAAACTTTCAAGTCCTAGTTGTGCCCAGAAAATCTTGGCATCCGCCTTGAGAAAGTCTCGTGCTACATCAGGTAAAAATTCACTGCGACGATAGACATTAACGATATCTACAGGGAAAGGAATTTCAGCTAGACTAGCATAAGCCTTTTCTCCCAAAATCTCGCCACCTGCAGCTTTAGGGTTAACTGGAATGATTTTATAGCCACGAGCCTGCATTTCTTTAGTCACTCGATTGCTAGTTGTTTCCTCACGATCGGATAAGCCTACTACAGCTAGAGTTTTACTGGTTGCTAGATACTGACGGACCACACCATCACTTGGATTGATAAATTCTTGAGTCATAGAAACCCTCCTTTTCATCAGTATAGCACATTTTGAAAAGGCTTGCAGTTGTTGGCTACAAAAAATTTCCTAGCAAGAGAAAAGTCTGCTAGGAAATTCGTTTATTCAAGTGAAAGTTTAGATTTTTTTCTCGATACTAAATAATGGAGAAAGAGGACGTTTTTCATGGATACGTACAATAGCATCGCCTAAAAGATGGGCAATAGAGATTTGTTCAATCTTATCAATCAAACGTTCTTCTGGAAGATAGATAGTGTCCAAAACAACCAATTTTTTAATAGCTGATTTTTGGATGTTCTCCATAGCTGGACCAGAAAGAACTGGGTGCGTACAACTTGCGTAAACTTCAACAGCTCCTGCTTCTGCTAGAGCATCAGCCGCATGACAAATAGTTCCAGCTGTATCAATCATATCATCAATCAAGATACAAGTCTTACCTTCTACCTTACCAATGATATTCATAACTTCACTAGTATTCATCTTGTCTACACTACGACGCTTGTCGATAATGGCAATTGGAGTTTTCAAAAATTCTGCTAATTTACGAGCACGAGTCACCCCACCGTGGTCCGGGCTGACAACGACAAAGTCGGAACCAACCATGCCACGACGCTCAAAGTAATCCGCAATCAATGGAGCACCCATCAAGTGATCCACCGGAATATCAAAGAACCCTTGAATCTGTGCAGCGTGCAAATCAATCGTCAACAAACGATCAACTCCAGCTACTTCAAGCATATTTGCAACGAGTTTTGAAGTGATTGGCTCACGCGCTCTAGCTTTTCTATCCTGACGTGCATAACCATAATAAGGCATAACAACGTTGACAGATTCTGCACTGGCACGCTTCAAAGCGTCTACCATGATCAAAATCTCAAGTAGATTATCATTTACTGGTGAGCTAGTTGATTGTAGAATAAAGACGTGTTTTCCACGGATAGATTCTTCGATATTAACTTGAATTTCTCCGTCTGAAAATTGACGAACAGTCGATTTTCCCAACTCTATCCCAATCTCTTGCGCCACACGCTCTGCCAATTCTCTATTTGAAGAAAGGGCAAACAGCTTTAAATCAGAAAAAGACATGTTTTCCTCCGGTATTTATGTATCACTTGTGTTTTTCACAACATTTTTCCATCTACCATTGTAGCGCTTTTTTCTCGATTTTTCAATAAAAAATAAGACAAGAGTAGACTTTTATACTCTTATCTTATACTATCTTATATTAGTGATATCAAAGGTAAAACTTGTCAACCTTCTCATCCTACTTCATGCTACTCCAGAAGCTTTTAATTAGAAAGTTAGTATATCTCCCTCATACTACCTGTATCCACATCGTAAACAGCTCCTGAAATAATAACATCATCTGGAATTAAGGGGCATTCTCGCAGCAATTTCATATCCTCTCGAACACTCTCATCGATGTCTTGAAACGGTAAAAAGTCCTGTCCAGATACATCAACTCCCAATTCACATTTTAGGTGCTCTTGAAAATCCTCGTTATTGAAGGTTTGAGCCCCGCAGTCTGTATGATGAAGAACCACAATTTCTCTTGTCCCCATTTGTTGTTGGGAAATTACAAGTGAACGAATCATATCCTCAGTCACTCGACCACCCGCATTCCGTAAAATATGGGCATCTCCCAGAGCTAACCCCAGAGCTGGCGCAACGTGTAGACGCGAATCCATACAAGTTACGATTGCAACCTTGGTCTTGGGTTTAATGGATAAATGCAAATCTCCATGTAGTTCTACATAAGCTTGATTGGCTTTTAAAAAATTTTCAAAATAGGACATGACAACTCACTTTCTAGTCTGCCAGATAATTTGAACACCAAATTATTTATCTCCTATCTTACCATCTTTTCTTTGTCTTGTCAGCTGTCAACTTTCATATAAAAAAACTGGGACAGAGACATCCAGCAACTAGCTTGGGTTTCTGTCCTAGTTTTTTTAATATTATGAGCCTTTTTGGATATACTTGTTAAGAGAGCCTGCAAAGCTCTGAAGATTGAGACTCTGTACATAGACCTCGCCGGTACCTCGGAAGGTATTCACCACTCCTTCGCCTGTACCGATAGACTGCCAGAAGCCATTTTCTAAGTGGATATCATAGTCCAGAGATTGACTCCAAGCCACCACATGGGCATTGTCAATCGTTATTTCTTGGTTTTGTAGCTCAATTTTCTTAATAGATCCAAAAGCATTGGCCAAAAGAGTTCCCTGACCTTGGGTTGTCATCACAAAGAGACCGCCTTGCCCTCCGAACAGAGCTTTCCCAATAGACTGGCGCTCCATTGTATAGAAAGCTGTACCATCAAGAGCTAAAAAGGCCCCATCATTCAATCGGTACTGGTTTTCGCCTAGCTCAAGAGCAATCACTTGACCAGGAGTATCTGGTGCTAAAGCAAGGTTGCCGTTGTCAGACTCTGCAACAGCTTGAGTGATAAATGTGCTTTCACCAGAAACCATTGAACGCCCTACAGCTTTGACAAAACGTCCCAAACCAGAACCGCTTGCATTGAGCTGGGTATTGAGACTTACATTAGGTGTATGGTAGACCATGCTACCGCGCTGAATAAAGACCGTTTCTCCCTGATTGAGCGACAACTCTACCAAAGGAAACTGCATGTGACTATCCATAGAAAATTTCATCAGAAATTCCTCCTTACTTTTAATAAATGTTTGCAATAAAATAATTAGTAATCTAAACCTGAGTAAAACGATTAGGAGAATACTTTTTTCAAGACTTCCTGAATAGTCGTCACCCCAATCACCTGAATTTCCTTAGGTGGCTTTATACCTGTTAGGGAGTTTTTTGGTACATAGATTTTTGTAAATCCAAGCTTAGCAGCTTCATTGATCCGTTGTTCGATACGATTTACGCGCCGAATCTCTCCCGTCAAGCCCAACTCTCCTACAAAACATTCCTGGGGATTGGTTGGCTTGTCCTTATAGCTAGAAGCAATAGCAACTGCAACAGCCAGGTCAATAGCAGGCTCATCTAATTTGACACCCCCAGCTGATTTGAGATAGGCATCCTGATTTTGAAGCAAGAGACCAGCCCGTTTTTCCAAGACAGCCATAATTAAGCTAGCACGATTGAAATCAAGCCCTGTCGTCGTACGCTTAGCATTTCCAAACATGGTCGGCGTCACCAAGGCCTGCACTTCCGCAAGAATTGGACGTGTTCCTTCCATTGTCACAACGATGGACGAACCAGTCGCTCCATCCAAGCGTTCTTCCAGAAACACTTCACTAGGATTCAGGACTTCAACCAAACCACCTGATTGCATCTCAAAGATTCCAATCTCGTTGGTCGATCCAAAACGATTTTTGACTGCTCTCAAGATACGGAAGGTATGGTGGCGTTCCCCTTCAAAGTAAAGCACCGTATCCACCATATGTTCCAACATTCGAGGTCCCGCCAAGGTTCCTTCCTTGGTCACATGGCCGACGATAAAGATGGCGATGTTATTGGTCTTGGCCAGCTGCATGAGTTCAGCTGTCACCTCGCGTACTTGAGAAACCGATCCTTGCACTCCAGAAATCTCAGGAGACATAATGGTCTGTATAGAGTCGATGATGAGAAAATCAGGCTGGATTCTCTCTACCTCAGCTCTCACGCTCTGCATATTGGTCTCAGCATAGAGATAAAACTCGCTATCAATATCCCCCAAGCGCTCTGCACGGAGTTTAATCTGCTGTGCAGACTCCTCACCACTGACATAGAGGACTGTTCCTACTTGAGACAGCTGGGTTGATACTTGTAAGAGAAGGGTTGATTTCCCAATCCCTGGATCCCCACCGATAAGGACAAGACTTCCTGGTACCACTCCGCCTCCAAGCACACGATTGAACTCCTCCATCTCTGTCTTGGTTCGATTGACATTAATAGATGTTACTTCAGCCAGTTTCATGGGCTTAGTTTTCTCACCCGTCAAGGACACACGCGCATTCTTAACCTCTGCAACCTCAACCTCCTCAACAAAAGAAGACCAAGCTCCACAGTTTGGACAGCGTCCTAAATACTTTGGTGAATTATATTCACAATTTTGACACACAAATGTCGCTTTTTTCTTAGCTATAATTCTAATCCTCTCATTATAAAATCTCTTATTCTTTTCACGTCAGCAACTATCTTGTTTCAGAACAGTAAGGCCACCATCATCCGCATGGACATAATACCGACCATCAGGACTGAATCCAAAAATATAGGGTAAATAACCTTTATAAATTTGACTTTTAGCTTCCTCATCTTTCCCCCAATAAATAGTTAAAATGGGATACTCTTCAGATTGGTCTTTATCCATTGTCACTCTGATGTCTTTGCCATTATCCAGAGGGAGATTTCCACCGTATTGACCAGAGATAGGGATAGGTGAATCATATCCCTCACACATGGCTACTAACTCTACCTCATCGTAATCCCCGTCTATCGGAGTTACTTGCCCATTTTCACTGTCAATGATTGACATGTAGTCTGAAGAAATGCAAAGAATTTTATGATAGGCATCAGGGAGAAATGCTAGGTAAAGAAATCCTCCAATACTGATCTCATAAATCTTCTTATACCCTAGACAATTCTCGGCAGTAAAAGCTTGAAAATCCTTATAGCTCATTCATTGTGCTTCTTTCTATATCTCTATCTCACATTCAATCACTTGGCAAAAATCAATCTTCTCGTCTGGTACAAATTGGCGCATGAGCATTCGATGAGTGACAACAACGACTGTCTGATAGTCTCGATACTTGCGCATAGATTTTAGAAACCGAGATCTCATTTCCTCAGCTGTCTCATATTGAAAGGGACTATTAGGAGGTAAGGATCCATTATTTTCTAGAAACAGAGTGCGAGCTTTTTCAAAATTCTCTACGCCACTTTCATAGACTTGCCATTCATGCAATAATGGCTCCACTCTCAAAGGAAGTCCAGTAGCACAAGCCACATAGCTAGCAGTTTCTAAAGCTCTTGTGACTGCAGAAGAAACTAGTAGATCAGCTGAGTGTAGCAAAGAATTTTTGCTCAGTTCCTGAGCTTGCTGCCATCCCTTCTCAGATAAGGGCGCCAAATCCATCCCGAATCCAGTATAGGAACGCTCCTCTAACACACGATAATCTGGCTCTCCATGACGTACAAAGATAATCTTCATCTTAGTGCCCAGTTGATCCAAACCCACCAGTACGAACTCCGTCTGCCTCATCTCCATCTGCGATTAAAAATGGTGCAAAGACAGCCTGAACCACACGTTCCCCAACTTCAAGAACAACCTCTTGGTCTGTAATATTCTTCATCTGTGCAAAGATATGTCCCTCATTACCTGGATTGCCATAATAGTCTCCGTCAATGACACCCACAGAGTTAATCAAGACCAAACCTTTTTTACGAGGATTTGATGAACGGTCATAAAGATAGAGCACTTCAGTCGGCTGCATATAAGCCTTAACACCCGTTGGGACGAGAACAATCTCTCCTGGAGCGATAACCGTACGCACCGCAACCTTTAAGTCGTAGCCAGCTGCATGCGCTGTCTCACGTTTAGGCAACAGATTTTCATCTGTAAAACTAGAAACTAATTCAAAACCACGAATTTTCATATTATTCCTCTTTTTAATCTTTTATTCTAGGCTATTTTATCTTATTTATTCGAAAAAAGCACGAAAAAAGAGCACACAATTCACACTCGCTTAGGGCTGCTGGATTCCTCCCCTGACCCGCTTCACGCAGAACTGTTGCTCCACTAGTTATTATACCACATTCCCCTTTATTTTTAAAGAGAAATTATTTTTTACGTCGATTTCGGAAAAAGTCTTGCATAATCTCTGCGCACTCATTCTCTAAAACACCTGTTTCAACGTCCACACGGTGATTGAGCCTCTCATCTGTTAAAATATCGTACAAGCTCCCAGCAGCGCCAAATTTCTGGTTTTTAGCCCCGTAGACTACGTTTGGAATCCGTGCGAGACCAATTGCCCCACTACACATAACACAAGGCTCAATGGTCACAAAAAGCGTGCAATCGAGCAAACGCCAACTCTCTTCGCTCAAATTAGCATTCTCTATGGCCATAATTTCCGCATGCATGACTGCCCGTTGCAACTCCTCTCGCGCATTGTGTCCTCTCCCAATGACTTTTCCGTCCTTGACAATTACACAACCAATCGGGATTTCATCATGCTCTAAAGCAATCTCTGCCTCTTTTAAGGCCTCTCTCATAAAAGCTTCTTTTTCTTCAAGCGTGTAACTCATCTCTTCTCTCTTCCTAGCTATCAATTCTATCATTATACCATGTTTCTCAACACAAAAAAAGCCACCGAATGCGGTGACTTTATAGGGAGATTATTATGAAAAAGAAAAGTTTAGGAAATTTGTTACAACAAGTTAGGAGGTCTTCTTGTAACTGTCTATAGTATATCCGACCTGTCTTAAACAAATCTTAAAAAATCTCCTATGACCAAATACTTTCTAAAATATTTGTCTGTTCACGACCAGGACCTACTGAGAATGTTGAAATACGAACACCCACCAATTCGCTAACACGGCGAACATAGTTGCGTGCATTTTCAGGAAGGTCTTCCAAATTACGTACTCCAGTGATATCTTCAGACCAACCAGGCAATTCTTCGTAGATTGGTTTACAACGTTTCAATTGTTCGAGACTAGCTGGGTAGTAATCAATACGTTGACCATCAAGATCATAAGCCACACAGATTTTTACTGTATCCAAGCCACTCAAAACATCAATAGAGTTCAAAGAGAGATTTGTGATACCAGAAACACGACGGCTATGACGCATAACAACTGAGTCGAACCAACCCACACGACGAGGACGCCCAGTAGTTGTCCCATACTCATGCCCCACTTCACGAATACGATCACCAACTTCATCAAATAGCTCAGTTGGGAAAGGACCATCACCAACGCGACTTGTATAAGCCTTACATACACCGACAACTTTGTCAATCTTGCTTGGACCTACTCCAGAACCAATTGTCACACCACCAGCCACTGGGTTTGATGAAGTAACAAATGGATAAGTACCTTGGTCAATATCCAACATAACACCTTGTGCCCCCTCAAAGAGAACCCGTTTACCATTATCAAGCGCGTCGTTCAAGATGACAGAAGTATCAGTCACATATTGCTTGATTTGTTGGCCATACTCATAGTATTCTTCAAAAATATCATCAATTGAAATAGGTTCACTATCATACAATTTTACAAATTGACGATTTTTCTCAGCAAGATTACGTTCTAAACGTTCACGGAAGATTTCTTTATCCAAAAGATCCGCAATACGAATTCCAACACGAGCTGCCTTGTCCATATAGGCTGGACCAATTCCTTTAATTGTCGTCCCAATCTTGTTATCACCCTTAGCTTCTTCTTGAAGACGGTCTAACTCAATGTGATAAGGCAAAATAACATGCGCACGATCAGAAATTCTAAGATTATCTGTTGTAACACCTTCTTCATGCAAATAAGACAATTCTTTTACAAGAGATTTAGGGTTGACAACCATCCCATTACCAATTACAGAGATTTTTTCTGGGAAGAAAATACCTGAAGGAATCAAGTGCAATTTAAATTTCTTTCCATCAATAACAATTGTGTGACCTGCATTATCTCCGCCTTGGTAACGAGCAATCACTTCCGCATTAGCTGAAAGGAAATCTGTAATTTTCCCTTTACCTTCATCACCCCATTGGGTACCTACAACAACAACTGAAGTCATAATAAAATTTCGTCTGAGCCAAAAGGCTCGTCCTTTCTCATATACATGGTGGGACTCTCACCCACAATAATATCTTACAATTTATTATAAGAAAAAAAGCCTATTTTATCAAGAATTAACACTAGAAAAGATTAGGGAATTCTTTTACTTTTGATTTAAAAAAATACAAAAAATTAGCATAATCTAAATAATTCTTTATAAATTACTTAATATTGTTCGTAATAAATGAAAATAACTGTATCTACTAACAATAATTAAATGTTTGTCCAAGTAAATGATTAAGATAGATACGATAAGCAGCCCTAAAATGATAGAGAAGAAAATCCTTCTCATTCTTAATCTTAAAACGAATTAAATAATAAAGTAAAAATTTAAGATGAAGTAATTCCCATTCATCAGTACTTTGAAATAAAATTGAATATTCATTTTCGATTTGCTTTAGAAAAACCAAAGATCGATCATAATATTTTTGAAGCATATAAAAAACCTTTCTTATTGATAAAACAAGTTTATCAGAAAGGCTAAATAAATAGATAAGTATTTCTATAAAGTAAAAATTTTAAGCTGAACAAACTTAAAACAAAGAAAAGAAGTAAAAATAGATGGAAAAAAGCTCTGAAAAATCCAGAAAAATAAACCCAAGAAAACAAAAAAACGTTCCTTAGAACGTTTAACTACTCCGCCAGTAGGACTCGAACCTACGACATCATGATTAACAGTCATGCGCTACTACCAACTGAGCTATGGCGGATAAAAGCTAAGCGACTTCCATATCTCACAGGGGGCAACCCCCAACTACTTCCGGCGTTCTAGGGCTTAACTTCTGTGTTCGGCATGGGTACAGGTGTATCTCCTAGGCTATCGTCACTTAACTCTGAGTAATACCTACTCAAAATTGAATATCTATCAAATATCAAGAAAACCTTAAGCTTTCGTATTCTCAGTTACTTTGGATAAGTCCTCGAGCTATTAGTATTAGTCCGCTACATGTGTCGCCACACTTCCACTTCTAA